>NSHZ01000001.1 GCA_002737595.1 Actinomycetota bacterium
TCAATGGTGGTGGCGCGCGACCTTGCGCACGCAAAGATCAAGGAACTTCTTGATTCCGGTAAGCCCATGCCGCAGTACATGCGCGATCATGCCGTCTACTACGCCGGTCCAGCAAAGACTCCAGAGGGATATGCATCAGGATCATTTGGACCGACGACAGCCGGTCGAATGGATTCATATGTCGCGCAATTCCAAGAGGCTGGCGGATCGCACATCATGCTTGCAAAAGGAAATCGTTCAGCACAGGTGACAGAGGCGTGCAAAAAAAATGGTGGGTTCTATCTAGGTTCTATCGGAGGTCCTGCCGCGCGCTTAGCGCAAGATTGCATCAAAAAAGTTGAAGTTCTCGAGTACGCCGAACTCGGAATGGAAGCCATCTGGAAAATTGATGTGGTCGACTTCCCCGCTTTCATCGTGGTCGACGATAAAGGAAATGACTTCTTTGCCGAGACTAGTAAGCCACTTTCAATTGGACCGAAGCCCACGAATTAGTACCAGTTATTCTGCTGCCAATGGCGCAGGGCGTTAGCAGGGTTGCCATACCTTGATTTGATGTACTTCATTCCCCAGGTGATTTGGGTAACTGGATTCTTTCGCCAATCGGTAGCTACCGATGACATCTTCGAGCCGGGGAGCGCCTGAGCAATGCCATGGGCACCCGATTCCCGGTTTACCGATTTGTAATTCCAATTGCTCTCATGATCCCAGAGGTCGAGCAGACAGCCCATTTGGTCAAAACTCCATTGGTAGAGCTCAGCATTTAACTCTCCAGCAACGCTGATCGCCCCCACCCGAGTGCGGGCCAAACTCATTCGGCTGGTAGCTAGCGGCGCACGCGTCTGCGCGCGAGATGGTTCAACGGCTCGATGTTCAATGCGCGGACCGATGAAATCGGGACTATCAGAAGTAACCAGGATTGAAATGGGTCTATTGGCCCAAGCGCTCGATGGTTGAGTTGATGGTGGCATAGCGCTCACAACACCGGAGGGAAGCGCAATCAATAAAGCTATGGCAGATCCCCACATAATTCCTTTACGCATCTCCACCTCCGATTGAGCCTTGTTTCACTTGCTGCACTTGTTGTGCACATACAAGATGCCCGTGTCCTACGAATGGGTGTCAAATCGAATGAGTGAAGATTGTGGAAAGAAATCGGACATTTTGCCAAAAATATTTTTTTTTACGCAAGGAAAACGCCCTTAAAGAGAGAGATCTCACATTTCGAAAAAGGCCTCATTTCGCACCAAAAAAGCCAAATAAATATGGGTTTTTCTAGCGTGTCGCGCGTGACAAATGCTTTACGTGTTTTTAAAGGTGGATGGGATCTTCCAGCATTTCGGTCACTAACGCTGCAATCGGTGAACGTTCACTGCGCGTCAAAGTCACATGTGCGAAGAGTGGATGACCCTTTAAAGCCTCCACTACGGCGACCACGCCATCGTGTCTCCCCACCCTCAAATTGTCACGCTGAGCGATGTCGTGGGTGAGTACCACTCGCGAACCTTGACCAATGCGAGAGAGCACCGTAAGTAGTACACCACGCTCTAACGATTGCGCCTCGTCAACAATCACAAATGAATCATGAAGCGAACGGCCACGAATATGAGTGAGTGGTAGCACCTCCAAGAGCCCGCGCTCGAGAATCTCATCGATGACGTTTTGGCTCACAAGGGCGCCTAAGGTGTCAAAGACTGCCTGGGCCCAAGGAGACATCTTCTCCCCTTCGCTTCCTGGCAAATATCCCAACTCTTGGCCACCGACTGCATAGAGCGGGCGAAAGACGACCACCTTTTTATGATGACGCTTCTCCATCACCGCTTCCAAACCAGCACAAAGAGCGAGCGCGCTCTTTCCAGTACCGGCACGACCACCTAACGAGACTATGCCCACCTCCGGATCAGTAAGTAGGTCAAGAGCCACCCGCTGCTCTGCCGAGCGACCATGTATCCCAAAGACATCTCGCTCTGATCGCACCAAGCGCAAAGTTTTCTCTGGGGTCACACGTCCAAGAGCGCTCCCGCGTTCACTTACCAGTACGACTCCGGTATGGCACGGCAAATTGCGAATGGCCTCGTGTTCAACGCGCTCACCTTCGTAGAGTGCATCTACCAAGGTGGCGCCCACTTCCAATTCACTCATTCCTGTCCACCCGCTGCTGGGTGCAAGCTCTGCGCGATACTCCTGAGCAACCACACCCATAGATGCGGCTTTCACGCGCAGTGGCAAGTCTTTCGTTACCAGCACCACATGTTTGCCTTCTTCAGCCAAATTTCTGGCTACCGCAAGAATGCGAGAATCATTACTGCCATCGCGCGTAAATCCGGCAGGCAATAGTCGTAAATCTGTGTGATTGAGCTCTACATGAATGGTGCCGCCTGCGTCGTTTATCAACATAGGTTCATCGAGTCGACCATGTTGAATGCGCAGTTCATCTAATGAACGAAGGGCAGCGCGGGCAAAGTAACCGAGCTCAGGGTGATCACGCTTGCCCTCAAGTTCGCCAATCACTGCGATCGGCAGAATGACTTCATGTTCGGCAAAGCGATAGAGCGCCGCCGGATCTGCCAGCAAGACGCTGGTGTCGAGTACGTACGAGATGGATGCCGGCCCCTCATTTATAGCGGGCTTTTTAGCGGGCTTACTGATGGGCTTACTGATGGACTTCTTGCTCGTTACCGCCACTCAATACCCCTCTGGTTGTGCGAGGACCGTATGGAATAAAAGTTACGCATCCGGAGAAGAAAGACCTATGCGACACGCCCACCCAAAATGGGGCTAAGCACCGAATCTGCGTGAACGTTGGGCAAACGCACGGAGCGCGCGCAGAAAGTCGATCCGTCGAAAATCTGGCCAGTATGCCTCACAGAAGTAGAACTCCGAGTGCACACTCTGCCAGAGTAGGAATCCACCCAAGCGTTGTTCTCCAGAGGTGCGAATCACTAAGTCCGGGTCTGGTAGGCCCTTTGTATAAAGGTGTTCTGCAATGTGATCTGGAGTTAACATTTCGGCAACTTCGATCAGTGACTTTCCCTGCGTAGCATGCTCTGTAAGAAGTGACTTAACCGCATCTGCGATTTCTCTTCGCCCGCCATAACCAATAGCTACGTTAACCGTAATGCCGGCAATATCTTCTGTGGTCTCACAAGCGTGTGTGAGCCTTTCCTGCAGATCGGCAGGAAGTACATCGAGTGCTCCCACCAGATTCAGCTTCCACTTCTGGCGACCAGCCAATTCTGCAACAGTGCGATCAATAATCTCTAAAAGCAGAGAGACTTCTCGCTCTGAACGTGAAAGATTGTCGGTGGATAGCAGCCATAAAGTTACGTGTGAGATGTTAAATTCTTCACACCACTGAAGGAGCTCCACAATTTTACGTGCACCCGCGGCATGACCAATTTCACTCTCCGCACCCGAATTGCGTGCCCACCTACGATTTCCATCAAGAATGACACCTACATGCTGTGGGACTTTGGCTCGATCAACTCGTTCACTTAATCTTCGTTCATAGATGGGATAGGCAGCCGCCTTAACGACCTTCTTAATTGACCGTTTAAGACTAGCCATCGAGTTAGCCGATCAGAGCGCGGGCGCGACGATCAGCGAAGAACGATGCCATGGGTACGGTCCCAGCGATCAGGAAGAGGACAGTTCGCTTCAGATCCCAATTGGCCAGGCGGGAGAGATTAAAAGTAACAACCACGTAGGCCATGTAGAGGTAGCCATGAATTTGCCATGTGATGGCTGTCCACTGGCCTTCGCCGCCAAACATATATTTGTAAGGGAGCGCAACAATAATGTTGAATAACAAGAAAATACCAGTCACCCAGGCAAAGATGCGAAACAATTTTATGGTCATTTAACTACCTCCGTAAGTCACGTTAGCATATCGATTTTACGTTCAAGGCGGATAGTTCTAGCCCATAAATAAATCACCATCAAGATCAACATCCACCAGAGCACAACATAAAGAAGGTGCTGCCAATAGAAACCAGGAACTTTCTTTATGGCAAGCGGTGCCGACTCCACGATGGCGAACTTCATCGACGTGGAGGTGAGCCCACTCTCGGCATAAGCAGTGACATACCCGTTGATCAGTCGATCGAATTGACCGGCTATGAGAACTGGATCTATCCGCGAAAGTTGGCCTGGAGAAGTTGAATTTGATTCTGCGCTTTCCTCACGCGGAGGTGTGACCCTGCCAGCCACGATGGTGCTCTCATTGAGGCGAGCAGGTGCACCTACTCCGCGGAGCACTAAAATCGAGCCCGAGTCACCCTTGAAGAGCGAAACCTCACTCCGAACGTTCTCATCTATCACGTAGAAGTTGGCAATGTACTTTCCAGAAAGCGTGACTCGCCTATCGCTGAGGGCTGGCGAGAATTTTTGACCAGCTTTAACAATCTGCGAAAGCGGTACCTCTTTAATATCTGCTACTGGCTTCACCGAAGCTTTGAGATCAGCCGCGCGGTGAAGTTGCCATTGTCCCAGTAAAAAGAAACTTGCAATCATGACAAGAGCGGTCAGATGGAAAGTGATCCACCAAAGAGTCGATCGAGTCTTCACTGATCTTTACGAAGTCTGCGTAAGCGCTTATAAAAGTTTCGCAGTAGGAGGAATGTAGCCACAGAAAGCAGACCCGTCACGATCGCGCCGATCGCACCCGGAGTGACCTTTGACTCATCTACTTCAGCAAGAATGATGGTATTGGTGCTATTTAAGAAATTCACGTTACCATTCTACTCATCATCATCCTCAACACCAGCGAAGAGATCGCTCTCGGATACGTCGATTTCACCGACCGCAGAGAAGGCAAGCTCGAACTCTTCGGTCGGCCAGACCTCCCGCTGCAGTGAGATTGGAACCGCGAACCATTGGCCCATGGGATCTACTTGGGTGGCATGAGCGATCAAGGCCGCGTTTCGAATCTCGAAGAAATCGGCGCATTCGACCCGAGTGGTAATTCTTACTGGACGGCGGTCTTTCCAGTTCTGTAACCAGCTTTCATAAGGATTGGCTAATTTAAGCTCGGCCATCGCTTGAGCCAGAACTTCTAATCTCTCTCTCGTAAACTGTTGATTAAAATAGATTTTTTGCACTTGCCAGCCTTGATCAGCAGCCAATTTCACTGCAGCCATCGTGACTTCATGGGTTCTTATGTGATCAGGGTGGGGATAGCCACCTAATTCGTCATACGTGGTGATTACGTGCGGACTGAACTCAAGGATCTTCTCAGCAAGTAATGCGGCCGGGATCTCAACTGGAATATCAGCAAAGCAACCCGCGGGCAGTGGCGGCAAGGGATCACCTTGCGGAAATCCAGAATCCTCAAAGCCCAGCCATTGGTGGTCAACGCCAAGGATTTCTTGAGCGTGTGCCATCTCGCTTCTGCGCACTTCCAGCAAATTTGTTATTCCTGAATCTTTCAGACCTGGATTCAATATGTCGCCGCGCTCGCCCCCCGTGCAACTGATTACTAGGACTTGATGTCCAGCACGCACGTACTTCGCCATCGTGGCCGCACCCTTACTCGATTCATCATCGGGATGTGCGTGCACCGCCATCAAACGACCCTTAAAGACCGGCGGACTAATCGGCGGACTAATCAACGTAGCGATCGTCAACTGAGTGCTCATGGTGAAGAATGCTCCCATGAAGCGCAACTCAGTGTTACCTGTGAAACCCTGGCGTGCACGCATTGCCATTCTTCTACTCGCCATCATCGGCACAGGATGGCTGGGTTGGAGCGCCTGGTTTCACAGCCGCCCAGCTCTCACGATCCAGGAAATCGCTTTCACGATTACCAGCGAGAGTTCCACCGAATTGCGCTACGAAGTGACTAGGCGCGAGCCAGATCGCCCCATCATCTGCGTCTTACGCGCCCTCGACAGCTCGGCAGCAGTGGTCGGTGAGGTACGCGAAACCATCCCAGGCGAGACCGGCAAAGCGGCTTCGTCCACCGCCGCCCGACGCACCATAATCGCCACTCTTGGCAGAGCGGCCTTCGTCAAGGTCGACCGCTGTTGGGTTACCCGCTAACCTCGCCTCTTATGACTGGATCTTGGCTCACGCAAGAGGCGTTCGATCGCCTCACCATCGAACTCGTGGAACTTCAGGGGCCTCGTCGCGCGGAGATTGTGAAGAAGATCGCCGACGCTCGCGAGGAGGGCGACCTGAAAGAGAATGGCGGCTACCACGCCGCCCGTGAAGAGCAAGGGAAGCTCGAAGGGCGTATCCGACAACTCAAACACATGCTCGAGCATGCCCATGTAGGGGTAAATCCAGATGCCGAGAGTGGCGTGGTCTCCCGTGGATCGGTGGTGACCGTCGATATGGCCGGCGACGAGATGAAATTCCTGCTCGGTTCACGTGAATCAGCCCCCGAAGGCCTTGATGTCTACAGCGACCAATCTCCGCTCGGAGCTGCTGTCCTGGGCGCCAAAGTGGGGAGCACCGTGGAGTACTCCTCGCCCGACGGGAAGCGCACTTTCAAAGTGGCCATTTTGGAATGTGAGCCCTACACCGGCTAGATGGTGATTTAACTACCCGAACCCTATATAGTTGCATGGTGCAAGCAACTTCTCAGGATGAAGAGCTCCTCAGTTCCATCGTCTCTTTGGTCTGGTCCTTTCGAGACCTGGCCGCCGAATGTGGCGTGCCCGGCGAGCCCGGTGATCGCACGATTCTTCGGGTAATGGCCGTCGTGCAACGAAATATTGCTCCCCCGCGCATCTCAGAAGTTGCCGATGCGGTGGGCTTGGATCTGTCGACCACGAGCCGCCACTGCGCCACTTTGGGTCGCGATGGATTAATTGAACGCATTGAAGATGAAACCGATCGGCGCGCATTTCGCTTGCGCCTTACTCCGGCCGGAAAGAAATTACTGATTCAAGTACGCGATTCGCGCACCCAAGCAATCGCTAGTGCTCTTGAAACTTGGAGCGATAAAGAGAAGTTGGAAGCAAGCGAAATATTGCATCGCATTGCACATGAAATTAATCCCAAACGAGAGAAGAAATAATGAGCGAGACCAGCGCAACCCTTCCTAAAGATTCAGCTAATAGTTCTCCTGCGGGATTAACTCATCGCCAAATTCTGGTAGTGCTTTCTGGCCTCATGACAGGCATGCTCCTTGCAGCATTAGACCAGACGATCGTCTCGACGGCACTCAAGCAAATTGTAGAAGATCTAGATGGGCTTGATCACTACACCTGGGTGGTTACTGCCTACTTGCTCACATCGACTGCGACGACACCGCTCTACGGAAAAATCTCCGACCTGTACGGCCGCCGCCCGGTGTTCCAATTCGCCATCATCACTTTCTTGGTGGGTTCACTCCTAGCCGCCTTCTCCACCAACATGACTGAACTCATTGCTACGCGTGCCATTCAAGGTCTTGGCGGTGGCGGATTGATGGCTCTCACATTCACCATCATTGGCGACATTATTCCGCCGCGGGAGCGCGGGCGCTATCAAGGATATTTTGGAGCAGTGTGGGGTCTTTCATCTGTAGCAGGTCCTCTTTTGGGCGGCTACTTCTCAGACAGCGGGAATATTCTTGGCATCACCGGTTGGCGTTGGATCTTCCTCATTAACTTACCTTTTGGAATAGTCGCGTTAGTTGTGACCTCAATCGTTTTGCACATTCCCAAGGTTCGTCGCGAACATAAGATCGATTACCTTGGCGCGATCACAATGATCGCGGCGGTGAGCTCAATCTTACTCGCTATCGCCTATTCAGTACCCGCACACGGCTGGAGTGACATCCTCACGTTAGCTTATTTCGCAGTGGGTATTTTACTCACACTTGCATTCTTGCAAATCGAGCGCACGGCTATCGAGCCAATTCTTCCACTCGATCTCTTTAAGAACGATATCTTCAGTGTTACTTCCGGTATTGGCTTCATTATCGGTGCTGGCATGTTCGGAGCGCTCGTTATGCTTCCGCTCTACTTGCAAGTAGTGCAAGGCAATTCGGCCACTGAGTCTGGGCTTAAGTTAATTCCCTTCATGTTGGGCATTCTCACAATGTCGATCCTGACTGGAAAGCGAATCTCGAAGACCGGTAAGTATAAGAAATTCCCATTAATTGGCAGTTTGGTCATGACGCTAGGCCTGTTGTTGATGACCACGCTCAGCATTTCTACACCATTCTGGCAATTAGCAATTTTTTCCATGCTGATTGGAATGGGACTTGGCCTCACCATGCCTACCATGGTGGTAGCCGTGCAGAATGCCGTGGACTTCAAAGACATGGGCGTGGCTACCGGAGCTAACACATTCTTCCGCTCCCTTGGCGCAGCCTTTGGGTCGGCAATCTTTGGCACCATTCTCACGAATCGTTTGGCAGTTCACATTGATTCTGGAATGGCTCAGCTGGCGATTAGCAATCCGGCAGCAGCCGAGAGCTTCGACCCTGCACTTCTCGGCCAGTTACAGAACAGCACCTCAGTGCTAGCCACGCTCCCCACGGAAGTGACAGAAACAGTTCTGCAAAGTTTTGTCTATTCATTTCATGATGTTTTTTGGACTGCAGCACCAATCACCGCGATTGGGATTCTATTGGCTCTCTTGCTGAGAGAAATCCCCCTTCGATCAAATGAAGATCATGCTGCCGCCCGACATGAATCGGGTCACTAGTAAACGTGAAAAACCCTTTTGATGGGCTGCCGAAAGAGGTCGCGGTTCTTACCGCGGTCGCCTTCTCTGTTGCCATCGGCTATGGCGTCATCATTCCGGCCATTCCGCTCTTTGCTAGGTCGTTTGGAGCGTCCAACTTTGCCGTCGGTGCAGTCATCAGTCTCTTCTCCTTCATGCGATTCTCCTCAGGACTTCTAGGAGGAAGACTCGTTGATCGTTTTGGTGAACGGTTGGTGCTTGCAACAGGAATGGGGATTGTCGCACTCTCCACCTTCCTCGCGGGGCTTTCACAGAACTATGGCGAACTCCTGTTCTTCAGGGCCGTGGGAGGTATTGGATCTTCCATGTTCACAGTTTCTGCGGGCTCACTCTTGCTTCGCATTGTTCCGAACCACCAACGCGGACGTGCCCAATCCACATACCAAAGTGGATTCCTCATTGGCGGAATTTCTGGCCCTGCAATTGGTGGGCTGCTCAGTGAAATTTCTTTGCGCGCTCCCTTCTTTATCTACTCTGCATGCCTCATAATCGCTGGCGTGATTGCGGCTATCTTTCTTTCGCATTCGCGATTAGGTGAGAATGACATTGCTCAAGTGCACGAGAACGAAACACAAACAACACTGAAACAAGCCTTGAGATCTTGGCCATACCAAGCCGCGCTTTTTGCATCGTTTAGCACAGGCTGGGCAATCTTTGGCATACGTTCTTCAATGGTGCCGCTATATGTGAAGAATGGGCTCGATTCATCGACCACCATTACTGGACTTGGCTTTACGTTCGCTTCAATTATTGGAGCAATCTTTCTACTTCCAGCGGGATCCATCGCAGATAAGCGTGGTCGAAGATTTTCCATGATTATTGGTACTTCGCTTTCCATAATTGGCCTCAGCGTGCTGACATTCCTGCAGTACCCAATTTTCTTCATTATCGCTATGGGCTTAACTGGAGCAGGTGCCTCCTTTACTGGCTCGCCATCGGCAGCGGTAGTAGGCGACATCATCAAGGGGCGTGGTGGACAGGTAATTGCGCTCTATCAAATGGTGGGGGATTTTGGATCAGTGGTAGGACCGCTGGTAGCTGGCTTCCTGGCTGACCATTATGGATTTAAAGCTGGCTTCTTGACGGCAATCATCATCGTTATTCCAGCATTGATACTCGCAATCCGGATGCCAGAAACCAAGGCAAAGATGCCGGATCCTGAGATTCCAGGCAGAATGTAGCTATGCGAAATTCTCTAGTCGAACCGCAAGATAGAAGTACTTACCCGTTCCGATTGCAGACCACCCACAGCGTTCTTCACGTGCCACTAGAAAATTCAACAGGCGCAGTTATCTTTGTGGGGATGGGTTGCTTCTGGGGTGCCGAGCGAATCTTCTGGCAACATCCGGGAGTCATCGCCACCAGTGTTGGATATGCCGGCGGAACCTTTGGTCATCCATTTTATGAAGAGGTATGCACTGGGAGAACTGGCCATACTGAAGCCGTAAGAGTGAATTACGATCCGGCACTCTTAAGCGATGATGAAATCATCCGCTTCTTCTTTGAAAATCACGACCCCACCCAAGGTAATCGTCAAGGAAATGACATTGGGAGCCAATATCGCAGTGCGCTCTACTTCACTACAGAAGCGCAACACGATAGTGCCATGCGAATCAAGGCAGCCTACGAAAGTGAATTAAAATCTCGAGGGTTCGGAGAGATCACCACTGAAATTGCTCCCGCGCCGAAGTACTACTTTGCTGAGGAGTACCACCAGCAATACCTTCACAAGGTACCCAACGGTTATTGCGGTATCGGTGGTACTGGAGTGAGTTGTCCGTTACCGACGCAGAATAGATAGCAAGCGCAGAATCTCTAAGTAGATCCAGACCAAAGTAACGATCAACCCAAAGCCAGAACGCCAGGCCTCAATCGCTGGGGCTCCTTGGGCAATCCTTCTTTCGATCTGATCAAAATCCAGCACTAAGAAGAGTGACGCGAGTGCCACACCTGCCACGCTCATTAATAAACCCAGCCCCGTTACGCCATAGAAACCCATACCATTTCCCACGTTAAAGAAGCTCGCTACCAAAGAAATAAGGGCAAGTACGAAGTAACCGGCGACCGCTCCGAGCAGTATGCGGGTGAACTTCGGAGTAGCACGCAATTTTCCACTTTTATAGAGGAAAAGGATTCCAACAAAGGCGGCGATTGTTCCGATAATTGCTTGGGTCACAATTCCTGAGTAGTAATCGTTATAAACACGACTAATGGTGCCAACCACTAAACCTTGGCAAATCGAATAAAGAACCATGAGTGGTGGCCGCACGGTTTTACTTATTGAATTCACGATGGAGAGCACAAAGCCCACGATGAGTGCGCCAAAGAAGAGCACACCTGTAAGTGGCACGGCATATGAGGCGACAGCGGCGACCAGCAGGACAGCGAGCAAAATTCCGGTGCGAGTGACCACCTCATCAATACTCATGCGCGACCCACTTGCTCCTTGGGCCGAACTATAGAATGTGGCATACCGGTTTTGATTGAGTACCGGGTTGCTGCTCTGCATGATCGCTCCTCTAGCTTTGTGGAATTCCCTCACAACTTCTTGAAACAAATAGTACCCCCGGTGGGATTCGAACCCACTCTGTAACGATTTTAAGTCGTTTGCCTCTGCCGGTTGGGCTACGGGGGCGCACTGCTTTGCACCGCTAACCTACCTCGAAGAGAGGCCCTTCTCCGATTTGGCGAGTGTGCGTGCCAGCCCTAGAACCTCATCAAGCATCCCCTCGGTGAGGGTCCCCGTGAAGGTGTTCTGCTGGCTGGGGTGATAACTCGCAAGCAGGGTGCCCTGGGGGTGATCAAAGCGACCACCGTGGCGAAATGGAGGCCGTCGCTCTAGGCCCCAGGGCTCAGCAAGGATTGACCAGAGCGCGCTCCACGCAAAGGAGCCGAAGGCCACATATACCCGCGCGCTATCGGCCACCAAGGCGAGTTCACGGGCCGCCCACGGTTCACAACTCCGTTGCTCTACTGGGGTCGGCTTATTTCCAGGAGGTGCACATCGCACCGCGGTGAGGATTCGAGTCTCAATTAATTCGAGCCCATCTCCTCGGTGGTTACTTGTCGGCTGATTTACTAATCCCACTCGATGCATTGAAGCAAAGAGAAAATCTCCCGACCGATCCCCAGTAAATACTCTTCCGGTGCGATTCGCGCCATGGGCTCCCGGCGCTAAACCCAGCAAGACGATGCGCGGCGAAGTAGCCCCAAACCCGGGTACCGGTTTTCCCCAATACTCTTCTTCGATATAGGCGCGCTTTTTCTCAACTGCCACTTGGGCACACCACTTTGTCAGCCGTGCGCATGCCTGGCAATTGGCGATTTCAATATCTAGTGCTTCAAGAGAGTGAGTCGCGCTAGAAATTTTCTTGACTTGCGCGGCGGTGCGAGCACTCATGATTCACTCTTCACTTGGAAACTTGCGACCAGGCAATGCCATCGAGAATATCGTGCTCGCTTGCCACGAACTCTTTGGCTCCAGTTGCCAACATCACTCGATCAAGTACTAATGAGCCGCTCGAAATTACGTCAACACGCCCCTCATGCATATATGGCAGTCCTGCCCGCTCAACCTTGGACATCTTTAAGAACATTTGAGAAATTTGGGCGACCGACTCTGCCGACACGCGCGAGAGATGGATGGCGTCTCGGTCATACATAGTCAGATCTAATGCAGCCGCCGCCACAGTGGTGGCCGTTCCGGCGACTGCAATGAGTGTTGCTTCGCTGGTGAGAGGAACTTCGGCAGCGGCTTCGGCGATTGCAGCATCTATATCTGCGATCGCTAACGCAATTGACTCGGGACTTGGGTATTCGGAGAGCTGATGGCGCTCAGCCATACGCACACATCCAATATTTATACTCCTGGCGAATTCAACCTCGTTGTTTCCATAAACAAATTCTGTTGAACCACCACCTATATCCACTACTAGAAAAGGACCTGAGGAGAACTCACGAGTGGCTCCCGCAAATGAGAGCGCCGCTTCTTCTGTTCCTGGAATAATTTCAGGCTCAATTCCTAACCGCTCCCGCACACCCTCTACGAAAAGCGCACGATTCTGCGCATCCCTGGAGGCGCTGGTGGCGCAAAACCTTAAACTCTCCACACCTTTGCGCCGCAGAATAGTGACGTATTCATCGATTCCGGCAAAGGTGCGCTCGAGCGCAGCCTCGGAAAAATTCTTGGTCCGATCTATTCCTTCACCAAGGCGGACCACACGCATTTCTCGTTGAACTTCCCGAAAAGAGTTGCCTTCGATATCGGCAACGAGCAACCGAAGAGAGTTAGTTCCACAATCTATGGCTCCTACTCGCATCTTCCCGCCATCCACCATTGGCCAATAGCTTCAACCGCTTCGTCGCCAAGCGGGTTAACGCCAGGTCCGGCCGCCAATGAGTGCGCAGCAAGTGAGTGTAGGCATTTCACTCGATCTGGCATTCCACCGGCGGTGATGCCTTCGACTTCGGGTACATCGATACCAAGTGCAGCACGCGCTGCCAAATAGTCGTCGTGTGCTGCCGCGTAACTTCCCACCAAATCAGCGTCCACTTGTAAACGCGCATTCATTTCATCCATCACACCCTCAGATTCAAGAGTAGAGATCGCCGCAGTGAGCCGTGGACAAGTTGCGTAGAAGAAAGTGGGAAATGGAGTGCCATCGGAGAGTCGAGGTGGTGTTTCTACGACGGCTGGGGAACCGCAGGGACATCGAAAAGCTACCCGGTGCACATCTCTTGGAGTGCGATCTAGTTGTCGCCCAACAATTTCTAGATCGCTCTCGTCAAAATTCGTCAACGCCAGGCCGCCAGCTGAATGGTTGAAATGACGCGCTGATACCAAGCGACATTGAGGGGGACATCACCTGAGTATTTGATATCAGTCTGGCTCTTATCCGAAGGGTCGATAACGATATATTGAGTTTCGCCGGGCATCACGAAGTGCAATCGAGCTCTGGCTTGCGCCTTTACGTACGCAGCATCATTCCAACGTGCTAATTCAGCCTTGGCTTTGGTCACTCGCTCCTCGCTGGCACTCACTTGCTGGCGCAGTGCATTTATTTGTGCACGTTGTGCAAAATACCTCTGAGTAGGCTGGGCCAAAAAGAGCACAAGAATGAGGGCAATGAGTGCCAGTCCTACCGCTCTTGTGTTTATTCGACCGCGCGCCATTGAGTCAGGATATCTCGGAAGTCGATACGTTGTTAGGAAAGAAAGCGCGGAAAGGCTTGGCGCCCTGCAAATCGAGCCGCATCATCTAGCTGTTCCTCAATTCGAAGCAATTGGTTGTACTTGGCGACTCGTTCAGACCTGGCTGGGGCACCCGTTTTGATCTGCCCACAATTAGTTGCCACTGCAAGGTCGGCGATAGTTATATCCTCAGTTTCACCGGAGCGATGACTCATCATGCAGCGATAACCGGCCCGTTGAGCCATCGCCACGGCGTCCAACGTTTCAGTGAGCGTGCCAATTTGGTTCACCTTGACCAAAAGGGCATTAGCAGTTCCACTACTGATTCCGCGTTCAAGGCGAATTGGATTTGTCACAAAGAGATCATCTCCAACAAGCTGAACTTTGCTCCCTAATTCGTCGGTAATAGCTTTCCAACCATCCCAATCATCTTCAGAGAGTGGATCTTCGATAGAAACCAGTGGGTAATGTGCTACGAGTGAGGCGTAATACTCGATCATCTCTGCCGCACTCAACTTTTTTCCTTCAAATGAATAGAAGCCGTCTTTGTGGAACTCAGTTGCTGCTACATCGAGCGCGAGTGCCACATCTTGACCGGCTTTCAAACCAGTAAGCGCTATGGCTTCGAGAATTAAATCAAGAGCGGCACGATTGCTTTCGAGGTTTGGTGCAAAACCGCCTTCGTCACCCACGCTAGTGGCAAGGCCACGCTTCTTAAGAACAGTTTTTAATGCGTGGTAAATCTCGGCGCCCCATCGAAGTGATTCCTTAAAAGTGGGTGCGCCAATTGGAGCAACCATGAATTCCTGTACGTCGACATTCGTATCTGCATGGGCACCACCATTGAGAATATTCAGCATGGGCACTGGCAAAACATGAGCATTGGGACCACCCAAATATCGATAGAGCGGCAAACCGCTGCTATCAGCCGCTGCGCGCGCGACCGCAAGTGAAACTCCGAGGATCGAGTTCGCACCCAGACGGGCCTTATTTGGGGTGCCATCTAGATCAATCATGGTCTGATCAATGAGGCGTTGATCATCAGCCTCAAAACCAATAAGTTCCGGAGCCAATACATCTTCGATAGCGCGCACTGCGCGTTCCACACCTTTGCCTGAGTACCGCTTCTCGCCATCGCGTAATTCCATCGCTTCAAATGCTCCAGTGGAGGCACCACTGGGAACTGCCGCCCGGCTCATCGTGCCATCATCAAGTGCCAACTCAACTTCAACCGTGGGGTTTCCCCGCGAATCCAATATTTCTCTCGCACCGATTGCTGCAATGGTTGCCACGATTACATCCCTTAGTTAGAGGTGATTACTAGATTATTCTACTTCACGTGAATCTAATTCACGCGCGTACTCTCGTGCGCGCTTGCGAAGCGCAGCTTCGGGATCAATTCCAAGTTGAGCGGCACTCTTAGCCAATTCAAAGAGGGCCACACCAAACTCTGATTCGCTCATGGGCGTAGGTGTATCGTCGCCCTCCATCCCGAATCTGGTTGCTCTGTGCACTAACTTCGCTGCAAGAGAGAGCGCTGGTTGTGCAAAAGGGACCCCTTCGGTCGGTGAGGTTCGACCCTTCTCTGTGGCTTTGATTTGTTCCCAATTTTTGGCAACGTCCGATGCCTTTTCAGCAATGACATCACCAAAAACATGTGGGTGGCGGCTCTCTAATTTTTCACGTAGCCGTTTTGCAACATCTTGGATATTGAATCCGCTCTTCGATTCACTCGCAATTTGGGAATGGAATAAAACTTGCAAAAGTACGTCACCGAGTTCTTCTTCCACGGAATCAAAATCGGACGTTTCGATGGCCTCTAATAACTCATAAGTTTCTTCGATAAGATAAGTGACGAGTGAGCTATGCGTCTGCTCTGCATCCCAAGGGCATTCTTTACGAAGCCGAGCCATTACGGCGATCATTTGATCGATCTGGGAGGCCTCCACAGAGTCACATCCTATTCCAGCGGAAATACGGATCCGCCGGTGGTATCGAGTTGCACGACATCAACCTTGTCAGGATCCCATGTTCCGTAACGTGGGTTCACCTTCACCGTAAGACTTTTTGCCACCGTTCGGATGGCGTTCTGAATTGCGGCACCGCGGGCAGCATCACCTTCCGCACCGGCTGGTGCATCTGGAACTAACAGCGCTCCCACCTTGTCTTCAATGATGACATCAATGAGATAACGCGAAAAATCCTCAGGTGCGATGCCGGCATCAGAGATCGCTTTGTCTACAGCTTCTTGTCCACCGAGTTGGTCGCGAATCGCTTTCTTACGAGCATCAACTTCGGCAGGAGTCGCCACAATCTTAAGTTGGGCTGCGACCTCGTCAATCAATGCCGAGAGCATGTGAAAGCGAAGCTGTCCCCTGCTCAAATCCGAAATGTTTGGATCAGCCTCTGACTTCAATTCGTTACGTAGCGCGATGACGCTATTCACGCTTGATTGAACTTGTGAAATCTTGATCGTCTTCTCACCCACCTGGGCGGCCACACCGACATCAGAAGCACAGCCAGCAACTCCAACAAGTAAAACGAGGGCGAATGCTAGGCGGCGCATGAAAAACCTCTCTCAGGAGATTGCTGGTATGGCTGTGATGGGCAGAACTTTGGCAGGGAGCGCATCGAGCAGGCGGTGGGCCCACTCCAAGATTTCCTCGTCACGGAGATTATTACCTAGTCCGGGGGTGCCGGTCGAAATCGGCACGATAAGGGTTTGGGTGGTCACTCGGTAGGTAGCCCCCTGAAAGAGCCTGGCCACGCGTAATTGGGCCGAATCGGGAAGCTCCAAAGTGGCCAATCGCACGCTCTTGCCGGCCAGTGCAATCTCACGCAGGCCATACCCCTTGGCCCGATGACGCAAGGCAGCAACAGCAAAGAGGCGCTCCACCATTTCTGGAATCTCTCCGTACCGATCACGCAATTCACTTCTGAGTTCCTGCGCACTTGACTCGCTGGCATCTGCCAGCCGACGATAGATATCAAGGCGCAACTTTTGACTATCGATATAGCCATGTGGGATGTGCGCATTCACCGGCAAATCAATCTTGCAATCTTGTACGTCCACTGTCGTACCTCTGTACTCAGAGACAGCTTCCCCGACCATGCGCATATAGAGATCAAAACCGACATCAGCAATGTGGCCGGATTGCTCCCCTCCCAGAAGATTCCCGGCACCGCGAATTTCTAAATCCTTCATCGCCACATACATACCGGATCCCAAATCCGTATGAGCAGCGATGGTTCGTAAGCGGTCATGTGCGCTTTCTGAGAGTGGCTTATCGGCCGGATAAAGGAAGTACGCATAAGCACGTTCGCGGGCGCGGCCCACGCGCCCGCGAAGTTGATGGAGTTGCGAAAGACCCATGAGATCAGCGCGCTCCACGATCAATGTATTGGCGTTTGCAATGTCTATACCGCTCTCGATGATGGAGGTCGAAACGAGCACATCGAAGTCTCGCTCCCAAAAACCAACAATGACATCTTCGAGTAAGTCCTCGTTCATCTGACCGTGAGCGACTCGGATACGTGCCTCCGGAATAAGTTCTTGGAGATGCTGTGCCACACGATCGATTGATTCGACCCTATTGTGCACATAAAAGACTTGGCCATCTCTCAACAGTTCGCGCCGAATTGCCGCAGTAAGTTGTTTGGGATCGTAAGGACCAACAAAAGTAAGAATGGGAAGTCGCTCTTCAGGTGGCGTCGTAATCGTCGACATCTCACGAATTCCGGCAATCGACATTTCAAGAGTTCTAGGAATTGGAGTAGCTGACATCGTGAGTACGTCTACATAAATCCGTAATTTTTTGAGCGACTCCTTGTGTTCGACACCAAAGCGCTGCTCCTCATCAACAATAACGAGACCCAAGTCCTTAAATTGCACATCCGCAGAGAGCAACCGATGGGTGCCAATGACGATATCGACGCTGCCAGTCGCCAATCCAGCAATCGTGGCTTTTACTTCACTCGGAGTTTCAAATCGGGAGAGCCCGGCAAGGTTGACCGGAAAACCGGAGTACCGTTCACGGAAAGTATTCACATGTTGAGCCACCAAGAGAGTGGTGGGAACCAAGATAGCTACTTGTTTCCCATCTTGGACTGCCTTAAAAGCCGCACGCACCGCGATCTCAGTCTTTCCGTACCCCACATCGCCACAGACCACTCGGTCCATCGGAATGGGGCGCTCCATATCGGCTTTCACATCATTGATTGTTGCCAACTGATCCGGCGTCTCTTGATACGGAAAAGCATCCTCTAATTCTCGTTGCCAGGGAGTATCGGGGGAGAAAGCAAATCCAGGAGCGCTGGTACGTGCCGCGTAGAGCCTGATGAGTTCTCCGGCGATTTCTTTCACTGCTTTTCGAGCGCGTCCCTTAGCTTTCTGCCAATCAGAACCGCCCAAGCGATGAACTGAAGGGGCCTCTCCGCCTACATAACGACTGATCTGATCGAGGGACTCAGTGGGGACGAAGAGTCGATCCGCTGGCTGCCCTCGCTTACTTGCGGCGTATTCAACAACTAGGTACTCGCGTGTGCCTCCCGCGACTGGTCGTTGCACCATCTCTACAAATTGCCCCACTCCGTGCTGTTCATGAACTACGTAATCACCGGGCTTTAAGTCAAGCGGATCGATGACATCTCGTCGTTTAGAGGGGAGCTTGCGCATATCACGCGTACTGCTCTTCTGCGACGAAATCTCAGCCTCCGTCAAAAAGAGCAGATCCCCCAAGGAGAAACCGTGATTGATGGGTGAATGAATGAGTTGAACAACATTGGGATCAGCTGAAAGCTCGTCACCAACGACTCGACTAGGGAGGTCATGCTCTCTGAGCAATTCCTCGAAACGATGAACTGTGCCAAAGCCTGCGCTTGAAATGAATACCGACTTCTTCGCCGCGAGCGCCTCTCCCACTCGGAGAATCAGCGCGTCCGTATCTCCCCTGAAAAAAGGTAATTCTTCGCTTGGGATAGCCAGCCCTTCAAATTCACTCGCAAAGGGAGAGAGTTCCCACCAGTTAAGCCCTAGAACTCCAGCATGAGCGCTCACCATCTCTAGTTCGCGATATGCGGTAGCTCCGAAATCGATGGGGCGAATATTTCCTGCGGCCGCATTGAGCCAAGCTGCCTCTAGGAATTCTTTGCTAGTGGCAAAGAGATCAGCTGCACGCGTGCGAATTCGCTCGGGTTCCACGAGTAAGACAGTCGCGTCGGGTGGAATGAGATCAAGGAGTAGCACAAAGTTATCAACTAACGCAGGAGCGAAAGCTTCCATTCCTTCTATAGCAATTCCCAGACTCAACTTCTCTAATATTTCAGAGAACTCGGGGTGGTCTTTGAGTAAATCTGATGCACGTTTTCGCACACTTTCCGTGAGAGCTAATTCGCGACACGGTGGCGCAACGTGCACTTCTCGAGTGGAATCGATTGAACGCTGGTCGGCGACGCTGAAATATCGAACTTCTTCAATATTGTCCCCCCAGAATTCAATACGCATAGGGTGTTCATAGAGCGGGGAAAAGAGATCAACAATTCCACCACGGACCGCAAATTCTCCTCGCTTTTCAACGAGATCTACCCGTGAATACCCGCCGTCGATGAGCCGTTCCACCATTGCCGACATATCCATAGCGCGCCCTACCGTGAACTCGATAGGTGCAACTTCTCCCAACCCCGCCACGATGGGTGCCAAGAAAGCGCGAATTGTGGTGACGATGATGCGCGCTTCAGGAGCCCCCTGTTTGAGCGCGCGCAAAGTAGTAAGGCGCCGGCCTACGGTATCTGCACGTGGAGAGAGTCTTTCGTGCGGCAATGTTTCCCAGGCAGGAAAGACCGATACTTCTCCAGGCCTCAAAAAATTTAGGGAGCTAAAAGTTTCATCGGCCTCACGTCCTGTGGCACATACAACGAGCACGCTCTCAGGGCGCGCGGCGGCAATAAATGGAGCCAGCGCGGGGTCAACCGAAATAGTTGCTTGACGAGTCCCTGGAAGTTCACCTAGCCGAGGAGCTACCAATTCACGGAGCTGCACGTTGACCCCCTCTCATCAATCGTTAAAACGTTGCTGCGTCTCTTCGAGGCCTCGTGTGAGCAAACTTTCAACAGCATCGCCACCGCGATCAACGAAGAGTGGAAGGACTTTTCGCTCCTCCGTATTGAATGGCTTTAAGACAAAATCTGCTGGGTCTTGTAGCCCCTGTGGTCTGCCGATTCCCATCCGCATACGCAAATAGCCAGGCCCACCGAGTGACTTCGAGAGGCTCTTGAGTCCGTTGTGGCCGTTATCCCCTCCACCTAGTTTGCTGCGAATAGCTTCGAATGGAAGATCCAACTCATCATGAATCACGATGATGTGATCAAGTGGGGTCTTATAGAAATCTGCGAGCGCCTTGCCTGGCCCGCCTGACTCATTCATATAACTCTTAGCTTTCGCGAGAATCAATGAAGGTGCATCGATTCCGACACCCAGGCGACCTTCGAGTACATCAGCGCGGGCTTTATGCGAAAGAAAAGAACCTGAGATGCGCTTTGCGATTTCTTCAACGACTAGGTAGCCGATGTTATGTCGCGTGTTAGCGTACTCCGGACCGGGATTACCCAATCCAAGAATCAGCCAGCGTTCGGTCATTCAGCCGCAGGAGCCGCAGGTGCCACGTCAGTTGGAGCTGGGGCAGATGGCTCTTCATGGGTTGGCTTATCTGCCAAGTGCACGATGATCGTGTCAGGTGCCGAAACGAGTTCCACGCCGGCAGGAAGAACGACGTCGGAGGCGTACTTCGAATGACCGATCTGTAATCCTTGGATATCGAGGATGAGTTCGCTAGGAATTGCAGTCGCCTCGGCACGCACTGAGATGGTGTTGTTGACGTGTTCCAAAATGCCATCGCGATCTGCATCGCCCGCAGTGTGCACAGCGATGTCGATGACGACCTTTTCGCCGCGGCGTACTTCGATGAAGTCCACGTGCTCAATGGAGTTTTTGATGGCGTGACGTACTACCGACTTAGGAAGTACTAATTGCGCGCCACCTTCAATTTGAAGATCGAGCAAGACGTTATGCGCCTTGAGTGCCAACATGAGTTGGTGCGCTGGGAGAGTGACGTGGCGTGGGGTGCTGCCGTGGCCGTAGATCACCGCGGGCACGAGACCATCGCGACGGGCACGGCGTGCGGCGCCCTTGCCAAATTCATTACGGACGGTGGCGGCGATGCTGATTTCAGCCATCTGATCTCTCCTTCAATTCGGTGACAATAAGCGCACCAGGAGGGATCTCGTCGATTACGGGGTAAACCCCCTCGCCGGAGCGTTGCAAAACTTACCCCAGGTGGGGGCTTGAGAGAAATCTGGGTGTTTCGCCAGGCTCAAGGAGTGCAACAGAAGTGGCTAGGAGTGGCCATCGAAAAGTGAAGTGACCGAACCATCCTCGAAGACCTCTTTAATCGCCCGGGCTAAGAGCGGGGCGATTGAGAGAATGGTGAGCTTGTCGAACTTATTGGCATCTGAAGTGGGCAACGTATTGGTGATGACTACTTCTGCCACCTTTGAACTCTTCAGGCGCTCAACAGCTGGTCCGGAGAGCACCGCGTGAGTCGCAGCCACTAAGACTTCAGTCGCACCGGCATCGATGAGTGCATCTATAGCTTTAGTGATGGTGCCTGCGGTATCAATCATGTCGTCGATAACAACGCATGTTCGACCAGCCACATCACCGACGACCCGACCTACCACTGCTTCATTAGGAATGAGTGGATCGCGAGTCTTGTGAATAAAGGCGATGGGGCAACCGCCAAGCAGATCACTCCAACGCTCGGCAACGCGTACTCGACCCGAGTCGGGCGAGACGATTGTGAGGCGCGAACGATCTACCTTGCTTCCCACGTAATTAGTGAGCAACGGGAGCGCAAAAAGGTGATCTACCGGACCATCGAAGAAACCTTGAATTTGAGCGGTATGAAGATCAACCGTCATCAAGCGATCAGCACCAGCAGTCTTAAAAAGATCAGCGATCAGGCGAGCTGAGATTGGTTCACGCCCGCGATGCTTTTTATCTTGGCGCGCATATCCATAGAACGGAACTACCACGGTGATGCGCTTTGCAGAAGCACGTTTGAGAGCATCGACCATAATGAGCTGCTCCATGATCTGCTTATTTAACGGTTCAGTGTGGCTCTGAATGACGAAGGCATCGCAACCGCGAACACTCTCTTCGAATCGAACGAAAATCTCTCCATTTGCAAAGTCGTATGCAGAGGTGGGGGTGAGCGGAATTCCTAATTGATCAGCGACTTCTTGAGCTAGTTCCGGGTAACCCCGACCAGTGAAGAGTCGGAGACGCTTTTCGGAAGATAACCTAATTTCGCCCATCAATCTCCCCCCACCGGCTTCATCATTCGGATAGTCAGACCGTACCCTTTCTTATGTCCTATTCGCGAGCACGCGACGCGGCGTCCGCGCTCTTACTTCCTGGGCGCTTACGGAGCACCCAATCCAAGACATTTCGCTGCTTTGCCCGACCCACGCCCATAGCTCCAGGCGGCACATCCTCGGTGATGACCGACCCAGCTGCGGTGTAGGCGCCATCCCCAATCGTGACCGGGGCCACCAGCATGGTGTCACTTCCGATTCGCACGTAATCGCCGATCTCAGTTCGGTGCTTGGCCACCCCGTCGTAATTGACAAAGACGGTAGCTGCGCCGATATTTGAACCTTCGCCAATTTGGGCGTCCCCCACATAGGAAAGATGCGGCACCTTTGAGTCCGGGCCGACGGTGGAGTTCTTAATCTCGACAAAGGCCCCCGCCTTCGATCGCGGTCCAAGGACCGTACCTGGCCGTAAATATGTGTACGGGCCCACTGTGGCGCCCTCGCCGATATAGGCCTGATCGCAGGTGGATTCACTCACCTGGGCGCCGGCTTCGACCGTACACGAGTGCAAGGTGGCCCGCGGTCCCACCACAGCGCCACTTGAAATCTTGGTCGTGCCGGTAAGCCACGTTCCTGGCAAGAGCGTCACATCGGCCGCGATCTCCACACCCTCTTCAACCCAGGTGCTGGCCGGATCAACGATGGTGACCCCGGTCTTCATCAATTCGTCATTAATGCGATTACGCAAGATAGCCCCACATTCGCTTAATTGACCCCGGTCATTGACCCCAAGGATTTCACGGAAATCGCCAATTGAGAAGGCGGCTACTGCCTTACCTTCACCCCTCAGGATAGAAATAACATCTGTGAGGTACTCCTCCCCCTGTGCGTTATCGCGTGAGAGTTTTTCAAGCGCAGAAATGAGTGCACCTTTTTGAAAAAGATAGATACCAGAATTAATCTCTGAAATCTTTCGCTCTGCTTCGTTTGCATCTTTCTCTTCCACGATCGAAGTAAATTCCTGAGCGCTATCTCGAATAATCCTTCCGTAGCCAAATGGTTCTGGAACATGAGCAGTCATCACCGCTGCAGTCAACCCAAGTGATTGTGAGATGAAATCAGCAAGGCTTTCACGACGTAACAGTGGCGTATCAGAACCAAGAACGAGAATCACATCACCATCAGCAAGTCCTGCAAATGCTGGCATTGCAAGACGGGTCGCATGCCCAGTCCCCCCACGTTCTGCTTGAAAGACAGTGGAAACATTCGGCGCAATGCGCTTTAGCTCTTTTTCGACAGCTTCGCGGCCCGAGCCAACAACAACCACTGTGGCTTTGGTTGCTGGCAGGGCATCGAGGACGCGTTCCACCATCGATTTCCCAAGGACGCCATGGAGCACTTTGGGAGTGGCGGAGTTCATCCGGGTACCTTCACCGGCTGCCAAGATCAGCGCGCTTGCCTGCACTATGGGCACTACTAAGGTCCCCTTTCTTCGGCGGGTTCCTGCGCTCCGCCACCAGGTATCGATCCTGGACTTACGGCTTCAAAGGCCGTCGTGCTAGCCACTACACAATGGCGGAACCTGAATTCTGCCCTATTTTCGAGAGATTCTGGAAATCTATGGAAGATTCGGCCCACCGCGACAGCGCCTGGGAGTCGCCCCTACCATGGCTCCATGTATGGAATTGCCCTCAGTGTTACTTCCTGCCTACGGGCGCAGACCCGAGCAGATGTGGCGTGGGTGATCTCATCTGACGGCCTCCCGCTGGGCGAGCCCAATGAGGCCTTGGCACTCACGCCTGGGGGCGGTCGGATCGGGAATCTGCTCTCTGGGGCAATCGATGGAGATCTCGTCGATTTTGCCAGCCGACACCTCATCCAAGGACGAGTAATTTCCATCAATGTAAGTGAAGTGGGTGCGCTCATCGCTGGCCTACCTCTAGGTGGAAGCGCGCGATGCGTTCTCACGCCCGCTGCCGAATTACCTGCCCAATTATGGCCAGCACTTTTATCTAGAGAACCACTCGCTCTGGTCTGCCATTTTGACGGGGATCTCATTCATGACACTGTCTTATTCACCAGAGATAATATTTCTGAATCTGACGATGAAGTTTCTGAACTCTTTCGCAAGGGAAGTTCTCGCACTGTCATTACAGGAGAGAAGATCATCACAATTATGCATCCCGTAACTAAGTTAGCCATTGCCGGTGGTGGTCCCATCGCGGAGGCACTAGCCGAAAATGCTCGGTTGCTAGGTTGGCGGGTCGTCATGGCGCAGGCGGTCGAACAAGCAACCGGGTTAATGGCAGATCTTGCAAGCATCGATGCCGCCGTGATTATGGGCCACGACGTCGAATCCTCAAGCATGTCACTGGCCGCCGCACTGGAGAGCGATGCTGGATACATCGGAGCGCTCGGCTCTCAGAAAATGCAACAGAATAGGGCCGATTGGTTGGCTTACCGAGGGATCACCGAGATTTCCAGAGTCCACGGCCCCGCTGGAGTAGACATCGGAGCCACCTCGCCAGCCGAGATCGCAATATCGATCTTGGCGCAAGCCATTGAAGCCGTCAGAACGCCCTAATCGCCCTTGTTTTCAAGGAGACTCAGCTCCGTAGAGGTGCTAATCTTTGGGAGTCTTAAGGTGCACATATGTGCTTATTTTACTCCTCGGAAGGGTTGTCTATATGGCGCTAGAAGCCGATAATGCGCGTGCAACACTCCGCTCAATGTGGGAGGCCCAAGGGGATCCAGTAGTGGCCCTTGATGAAGATTGCAACCCAAATAAGGTCTGCAAAAACATGGCTGGTATTACCTTCGATGGTTATGCCGAAGAGGGCGCCGACATTCGAGTGGCCTGGCGCGAGAAGCTCGCCCGCGAAGGAAAATTAAACACCTCTGGTGGCTCAATTCGTGACCTTGTGCTTGGCCCCGTCGAGACTCGTTAACGCACCGGAATTACCGTGACGCTAGATAACCACGCTTCACGTGCCTTGCCTTCTTCTGTTCAAGAACTCACAGATGTCCTGCGTTCCGACGGATATATAGCTGATCGCGGTCTCTCAACCGCCCTCTACATTGCCCTCACGCTCGGACGGCCGCTGCTCCTCGAGGGAGAAGTGGGAGTGGGGAAGACTGAATTAGCTAAAACACTTGCCTCACTCTTTGGCCGAAAATTAGTGCGCTTGCAATGCTATGAAGGCATAGACACAAACCAAGCTCTCTACGAATGGGATTACGCGCGCCAAATGCTGCAGATTCGCGCACTCTCTGAGAGCGAAATGAAAGAAGATGCCGTCGACAAACTATTTAGTGCAAAATTCTTGTTAGAGCGGCCGTTACTAGAAGCAATCAGATCTGGAGATCAGTGCGTGCTACTGATTGACGAAGTGGATAGGGCTGACGATGAGTTTGAGGCGTTTCTGCTCGAACTTCTCTCTGATTTTCAGATCACTATTCCAGAAATCGGCACCATTAAAGCGCAGTCGCGCCCCATCGTCATTCTCACGTCTAACCGCACCCGAGAATTACACGATGCATTAAAACGGCGCTGCCTTTATAACTGGATTGGTTTTCCAGACCCGGTCCGCGAAGTTGAAATCATTCAGGCACGTATACCTGATGTTTCAGAGAAGATGGCCAATAGAGTGGTCGCTGCCGTCAACCGCTTGCGGGACATGGAATTGGCCAAGCCTCCTGGCGTCTCCGAAACTCTCGACTGGGTGGCTGCGCTCGACGCGCTGGGTGCCGACGAATTAACTGCCCAGAGCGCACATGACACTCTGGGCTCGATTGTGAAGGATCGAGATGATCTTGAATTAGTTCGCACCAATATTCAAGAGGTTGTCTCCAGTGTCTGATGACACTGGCTTCATCACACTTTTTACCGAATTTGGACATGAACTAAGAAACGTTGGATTACCTATTGGTTCTGACGATGTCATGGCTTACTGCAGTGCAATTGCCGAACTCAATCCTTCCGATATTTTAGATGTTTACTGGGCAGGACGAAGCACGCTCGTGAGTAAGCGTGACCATATTCCGCTTTATGACAATGTCTTTAGATCATTTTTTCTCGATGAAAAGGCTGAGTTTAAGAGTGAGAATCGACTTAAAATCAAGGCCTCCTCGAGCGCACAAGCTGTCATCGATATCCCTGCACCAGAGAGCGGTACCCCCGGAACGGCAGAAGAAGAGCTTCGCATGGGGCTGCAAGCTTCAACTTCAGAACTATTCCGCAATAAGACATTTGCAAGTTGTACACCTGAAGAGTTGGCAGCATTACGGCGAATCATGTCAAGTATAAAACTCACTCCCCCGCGCAGGAAAAGTAGACGAAAGATGGCCTCATCGAAGGGTTCACTCATCAGCATGAGACGGATGGTCCGGGAAACGATGAGGGCCCATGGCGAGCCCCGCGACCTCCACTTTACAAAGCGTCGCCTACGACTGCGGCCATTAGTTCTGATTCTCGATGTATCTGGATCCATGGCTGACTATTCACGAAACCTTTTGCAGTTTGCCTATTCTGCACAGAGAGCGGCTGGCCGAGTCGAGGTCTTCTGTTTCGGTACTCGCCTGACTCGCATTACTCGGGCATTAGATAGAAAGCGCCCTGATGAAGCAATGAACATGGCAGCGGGATTAGTTTTCGACTGGGATGGTGGCACACGTATTGGTGACTCACTTGAAATGTTCACTAGGCAGTGGGGCCGCCGGGGAATGAGTAGAGGATCCATCGTGGTTATTTGCTCAGACGGGCTAGATAGAGGGGAACCCGAGGTGCTGGCGCACGCCATGGAAAAGCTTTCCAGGCTCTGCTACCGCATCGTATGGATGAATCCACATAAAGGGGATAGCCGTGACTTTGCCCCAACTACCCTAGGCATGATGGTCGCAGAGCCGTACATCGATGAAATTGTTTCTGGACATAATTTGAAAAGCCTTGAAGAATTCAGTACGACCTTGACCGCCCTCAGATGAAAAATTGCGATAGGAAGACGATATGAAGTTCAGTGTTTCAATTCTTGCCGAAGGTGATCGCGAAGTCACCATAGAAGAGGTCGTGGCACTCGCCGATGCGGTGGCGATCCACGGCGGGATCGCCAGTGGGGTGGGGGCGATGTCATACGGTGCTCAGATCATTGTTGAGGCAGTGAATTCTGATTTAGCGGTGGATCGAGCTATTGAGCTCTTTACTTCCGCTGTAGCAACCGCACAACTCCCTTCGTGGCCAGTAACAAAGGCAGAAACAATTAGTGAAAGCGATGATCTTGAGGAAGCCGACGAGTGATACGTCTCGGAAGTTTGGCTGGCTACCCTTTTGAGGGACCGCGTATTCTTACCGGCTGGACCGCGCCACAACTGCCGGCAGTCTACGCAATCATGTGTCGACCGGATCCTGAAAAGAAACCGCAAGAGTTCGCCGTCATCTATGTAGGTCATGGAGATGATTTATCCAAGGAAGGTTTCCCCCTCAAACACCGGCATGCCCCTTCTTGGGTAAAGAGAGCAGGAAGTAAGTGGAACCTCCACATTTGCATCTATGAAGTGCCTGGTGGCTTGCCATCCCACCGAGAACAGATCGCCCGAGAATTAATGGCCGTCTATCGCCCTACATGTAACGAAGAAAAGTACGACCAGGCGTGGAAAAGTGAGTGGATCGGAGAGTATTCGGCTACCACCACCGGGCCACTGACCACTGATAGAGATCCCAACGCCTAGTCACGCTAGAGCCAGGATCAAAGGATCGACCTGCGCATCAAACTGGTGAGAGGAGTTGCCTACTTAAATCCGACTCCATCGAGTTGGCGTGAGCGACGAGTTCCCATAGCAGGGCGAGCTGGCGGACGTTCTTCGGTATCTGGCTGGTAAGTAGCCCCGACCACAATACCCTCGGCCATGCCGTACAAGAGCGGCAAAGCTCCGGCAACCACACCGCCGGTGCGGTTAATGCGCTCTACGCCAGATTCAATAGGTTCGGCGTTCTGCTTTACCTTCCAGACAAGATCTGCCGCCTCTTCTAATTTGCCCGCCACTTTCGTCAACTGTGCGCCAACGATAAAGAGGTAGATAGCAAGTCCCGCGATGAGCAGCACAATGTCGATTACCGTAAGCAGGATCAAGGTATTCATGAGCGCACCTTATCTAGTACACGACCGAGGAAGAGGTGATGTTCAAGACCCTCTGCGAGCACGCCATCTACTCCTTCACCCACTGTTTGGATGAGCGAGGCATCGGAGGTATTTGCTTCGGCTTGAACGAGTGTGGCCTTGATCTGGGTGACGCGTTGATCAATGGTGCGAACCAGGAGCACAAGGATGGTGAGTAGTGCAGCCACTGCTAACACCACGACAAATCCAGCGATGATTGCGCCCCACCAAAGTTGCTCTTGAGTTGAAGTTAAACCATTAGTCATGATCAACCGCCTAACTTATTTCGTCCGCGGCGAAGGCCCGCGATGATCACGGTCGCTGCTTCGATAGTTGTATTCAAATCCGCAAGAGATGCGGTGTTATGAACCGCGCCCTCGAGGCCAGTATTAATGCTCCTTGCTTGTCCGCCAATCTTCTTGGCGAGTAACAAGATAGGAACGACGAGAGCTACGACGACTAATACAACGACAATGCCTATTGCATAACCGATCGTCCACCCAGCGGTTGACTCAGATGCCAGATTCATAATGCCCTCTCCCTAAATCGCTTCGCAGAAATCGCGGACTGGTTTGAGGCTGGCATTCACAGATGGAAGCACTGTTGGGACGGTACTTGTCTTTGCCACAATAACTTGTACTCCGCCATCAAGTGCATCGAGAGTCTTGGCTACCGCACGCAAGTGGAAGATCACCCGCGTGAGACCCAGGGCTGCTGCTGCAATGATGAGCGTCCCAAGTATGAGAGTTACTACTGCTGCTGTTTGCATCTCTATCCCCTATCCCAACAACTTCGCTACAGAACCGGCGTATCGCACGGCGCCGTCTGCTACTGCTTTGATGGTCGTATCGGTAACCGCCAGAAGTTCAGGAGTGGTATTGAGTTCGCCAATAAGAGCGACCCCACCATTGAGGGCATCATCTGCCGCGCCGCGAATGCGTTCAAGCGCAGCGAGCACACGATTAAGAAGTGCAACAAGTACTGGAACAATCACCACCAAAAGGATGATGTTTCCAATTCCCCAAAGCGTCATAAGAATTCCTCTCTATCGGCTTGGTTGTGGTTGATAAGGAAGGAAGAAGCGGCTGAAGACACGCACGAGCGCCATGCGAAGCGCTCGAAGGCCGATAGATAGCCCGCTGGCAGGCTTTGCGCCAACAACTGCATTGGGATCTAGGCCTTGAGCGATCGCGGAGAGGCGATTCTGCATGCTTTCGGCAAATTGGCTCACTAAAACGGAGGTGACATCTGAGACCAGGCCCCGACCATACTGAGCCGCCGCACCAGAAATCGTGAGATCGAGAGAGATATCTACTCTGGTGCCACCACCCGAAGGTGTGAGAACGGCGCCAAGCAACATAGAGGCTTCACCGCGCCCCTTCTTGTCCGCGCCAGAAGCCGCAACGGTGATTGTTTTGGTGGCATCGTTACGATCCTTAATCTCAGCCAGGCCAGCAAACTCGAGTTTGACTGGACCGGCCTTGATCACCACATCACCCCGGAACTTATTTTCGCCTACCTCCTCATTGAGATTGGCCCCCGGCAAACATGCAGCTACTTGGGGGATATCTCCGAAGAACTCCCAGACAGACTCAATTGGTTGGGACACATCAACTGTTTGTTTGATCAGCATGTCGCCTCCCTAGCGAACGTCGTGGGGGAAATGAAGTGATTCATTACTCCTCCGTCTTTATCGGTGGAGCGCCCGAAATATCTTTTCCAGTCTGAATCGCTTCGTAGACACGATCCGCCAGTAGCGGCATATCGATGTTGCGCACACCCGTGCCCTTAAGAGCATCCATCACAGCATTAACAAAGGAGGCGGGGCCACCTACAGTGGCACACTCTCCAACGCCCTTCGCGCCGATTGGATGATGTGGGCATGGGGTAACAACTTCGTGCAATTCAAAGCCTGGCGTTTCCCAAGCGGTAGGCAACAGGTAATCCATGTAGTTCGAACCCACACAGTTGCCTTCAACGTCATAAGTAATGAATTGCATGCTGGCCATGGCGTATGCCTCGGTGAGACCACCCATGATTTGACCTTCAACAATCATCGGGTTAATGCGCACACCGCAATCATCGACGGCAACGACCTTCAGCACATCCCAGACACCAGTCTCCGGATCTACCTCAACCGTTGAGATGTAGCACGCAAAGGGCCACGTCAAGTTTGGTGGATCGTAGTAAGCGTTGTTCTCAAGCCCTGGCTCCATACCATCTGGCATATTGCTGTAAGCAGCCATCGCGCAATCTTGGATGGTGACTCCTCGATCAGGTGAACTGCGCACATAGAAGCGGCCTAACTCCCACTCAACATCTTCTTCAGAAACTTCCAAAAGATGAGCAGCAATCTTGCGTGCCTTCGCCCGAATCTTCCTAGAGACCATGGCGACCGCGGCGCCCGCTACTGGGGTGCTACGGGATGCGTACGTTCCCATGCCAAACGGAGCAGTGTCGGTATCGCCCTCTTCGACCACGATGTCATCAGCTGGGATACCTAATTCGTGCGCCACAATCTGTGCCCAAGTGGTCTCGTGTCCTTGGCCTTGAGATTTAGCACCCGTCCGAAGAATCGCCTTACCGGACATGTGAACGCGAAGTTCAGCTGAGTCAAACATCTTGATGCCAAGAATGTCGTACTCGCGACTGTTGCCCGCACCGAGTGGCTCGGTCATTGTTGAGATACCGATACCTAGTAGGCGACCACGTTTCTTTGCTTCTTCTTTTTGCACCAAGAAGTTTTTGTAGTCAATAGCTTCAAGACCTACGTCAAGACACTTTCCATACTGACCGGAATCGGTAAGGAAACCGTAAGCAGTGCGGTGTGGGAAATCATCATCCTTGACAAAGTTGATGCGACGGAATTCTGCTTGATCCATTCCTAGATCATCGGCTGCCGCTTGCACCATGCGCTCTTGGAAGAACATGGCTTCGGTGACCCGGAAGGAGCACCGATAGGCAACTCCGCCTGGCGCCTTATTCGTATATGTTCCAGTAGCAGTGAGGTGCGCTACTGGGATGTCATAACATGCAAAAGCTGAGTGCATTAAGCCAATCTTGAATTTGCTTGGCTGCGCATCTGCAAAGAAAGCACCATGATCAGAAATCGTGTGCATGCGAACTCCAAGAATCTTTCCATCCTTACGGACGGCTAGTTCACCTTGTAGATACACATCTCGGCCAAAGCCAGTGGAAATGAGATTTCCGGTCTTATCTTCGATCCACTTCACTGGTCGCTCAGTCAAAATCGAGGCCAGAATTGAAATGACATACCCCGGGTAAACGGGAACCTTGTTACCAAAGCCGCCACCGAGATCCGGTGAGACGATGCGGATCATGTGTTCTGGAAGTTCGGCCACCATGGCAACTGCCGCCCGAATAATGTGCGGAGCCTGCGTTGTCATATAAACGGTGAGTTTTCCTGTCGCGCGATCAAAGTCAGCGATGGAACCGCAGGTCTCGATTGGCGACGGGTGCGAGCGAGGGTAGTGAAGCTCGATCTTTGAAACTAGATCAGCTTCTGCAAAAGCCTTATCAGTTCCAGCCTTATCGCCTACTTCCCAATCAAATACCTTGTTATCTGTTTGATTCTCTTTGTCGTCTCGAATCAGAGCCGCACCAGGTGCCATAGCTTGCATCGGATTGACAATGACTGGAAGCGCTTCGTACTCAACACGAATCGCTTCGCAAGCATCTTTGGCGATGTACGGATCGTCTGCAATAACTGCCGCAACCTCTTGACCTTGGAAACGGACTTTGTCCATCGCCATTACCGCTTGTGTGTCATAAGAGAGCGTCGGCATCCACGCTAAGTTACGGGCTGCAAGCATCTCTCCGGTAAGCACGAGACGCACACCTGGAATCTCCCAAGCCTTGCTGACGTCGATCGACTTGATGCGCGCGTGCGCCATGGGGCTACGCAAGATCTCCATATGGAGCATGGCGGGAAGCACTATGTCATCAACATAGTTGCCCTTGCCACGAATAAAACGGTTATCTTCAACTCGGCGGCGACTTGCGCCCATTCCACCAATTTTGATTTCATCTAATGCCATGTCGTTTGCCTCTCTCAGTTGGAACTTCCGCGCATTTTCTCCGCTGCCCAGAGAATTGCTTTAACGATGTTTTGGTAGCCGGTGCAACGACATAGATTTCCAGAAATTGCCCAACGGATTTCATCTTCGGTGGGGTTGGGATTCGATTCTAGGAGTGCTTTCGCCGCCATCATCATTCCTGGAGTACAGAAACCACATTGCAGACCATGTTCTTCTTTGAAACCTTCCTGCAAGGGATGGAGGGAACTCTGGGTGGCAAGACCTTCGACGGTTTGCACTTCATGGCCATCAGCTTGGACTGCGAACATCGTGCAGCTCTTGATCGGACGTCCATCAAAAAGGACCGTACAAGCGCCACAATTGCTGGTGTCGCAACCAGTATGCGTACCTGTTAATTTTAACCCCTGCCGAAGCAGATGTGCCAGCAAGAGACGTGGCTCGACGTCTACCGTGCGATCCTGACCATTGACATTAAGCGTGACGCGTCGAACAGGAACGCCAGCGGCAGGTGGAGCGGAGATTTCTTCATAGAGACTTGACATATCAGGCTGCCTTTACAGTCGACTCGGAGATGTTGTTGAGAATGCGGGTCAAGAAGGTACTCACGATGTGACGCTTATACGATGCACTTCCTCGGTGATCACTGCGTGGTTCAGCGGCTGCGGCGGCTAATTCACCAGCACGGGTAATGCTTTCTATCGTGAGCGCACTTCCCACCAGGGAATCAGCAGCTACGTTCGCATTAATGGTGCGGCCACCAACCCCCGTGAGAGCAATCCCAGCTCGAATAACTTTTCCTCCTGAGGTTTCTAATGCAACTGCCACTGCAGCAGTAGCAAAGTCACCCACACGTCGTTCGAGCTTAAGATAACCACCATGTACATCACCCTTCGGTGCCGGAATCACCGCTTCAATGGCAATTTCGTCGAAAGCTAACGCGTTTTGAAATGGACCTGTAACGAAATCTCGAGCAGGAATGTTGCGTTTACCATTGGGGCCCTGCGCAACTATGTGGCCGTCAAGGGCAATCATGGTTGCAGACCAATCCCCTTGTGGATCTGCGTGGCAGACAGACCCGACAAAAGTTCCGCGAGTGCGCACTATGGGATCAGCGACTAATGGCGCAGCTGCGGCGATAGTCGGTTGATGCTCAGCAATTACCTCAGACTTCTCTAGATCTTCGTGACGGCAGAGGGCACCAATACGAATAGAGCCATCGGCGTCGCGACGAACGTAATTCAATCCGGGAATGTTATTGATATCAACCAACATCTCTGGAGATGCAAAACGTAGCTTAAGCATGGGCACCAAGCTTTGGCCACCAGCTAGCACCTTGGCTTCGCCACCTCCAGCAGTGAGCAGGCTAATCGCCTCTGCCAGACTCTTCGGAGATTCGTAATTGAACCTTGGTGGGTACATCTCAGTCCTTCCTTCTAACAATATTGAGGGGAAAACCTTCTTCAGCGGCGCAGTAAGCGCCTCCAGGTTCAGCTCTGCGAATTTACTTCTTAGTTAACTTTGAGGATCGCGGATTGCCACCGGGCCCGAATCTGCATCTGGATCGGGGCGGCGTTCCTGATGGGGGGGCCAAGGTCCTTGCACTGGCTGACCGGCAACTTTGAGATACTCAGTAATTTGAGGCCAAGCCCAGATAGTGGGGCTCTTTCCAGTCTTTGGCGCGTTCTCAATAAGCTCATAAAATCTGGGGTTTCCCGAGCTATGCCCGGACGACTCAACAGCCATTCTGCTCCCATCAAACAGGTAAGGCAACGGAACCTTCCGACGCCTTACGTGCGGTATAGATCTTGCCGAAACCTAACATGGTGCGGCTCGCCTCACAATGGGAAAGCTCTGACCAGAACTTGGGAAAGCCCGTTCATGGAGAGAGGGCAAAGTCGCTCGGTAGAGTGACACCATGTTGCCCCCAGGGAGTGAGCCACGAGACCAGGTGGATCAAATCGTGGCCGCTTGGCGGCGCGAGCGCCCTGACCTCGATGTATCTGCCCTCGAGGTGCTCTCCCGGATCACCCGTATTGCCCGCCACTTAGACATTGCCAGACGGAGCGCATTTGAAAGCCAAGGTTTAGAGACCTGGGCCTTTGACGTGCTCGCTGCGCTTCGTCGGGCAGGCGCTCCATATGAACTTTCAGTCGGCACGCTACTTACCGTAAATTTAGTGACGAGTGGAACGATGACAAATCGCGTCGACAAGCTCACCGAACTGGGCTTAGTGGAACGTCGCCCGCACGAAAGCGATAAGCGCGTGGTCTTTGTGCGATTAACTCCTGCCGGGAAGGAGCATGTTGACTCCGCACTCGAAGTATTGCTTTCAGGAGAAGAAGAACTGCTGAGTGCTTTGGATGAACGCCAACGTCGTGAAATGACCGTCCTTTTGAGCGCTTTGCTGAGCCCACTAGATGATATTTCTGAAGCCGAGTAGATTTTTTCCTAATCGGCGAGCGTGAGCCACAATTCTTCAAGTTCATTGGCTGATTTCTCTTTGATACGGAGTTCTTCGGTAAGTGCGGCGAGCCTTGGGTAATCGGTGCTCGCTGCTGCCATATCGAGATGCACTTGCTTAAGCTCCTTATCTAACTTAGCCAACTGTCGCTCGACTTTCTCGCGCTCTTTCTTAGCCAGACGATCCTCAGCTGCCGACTTTGGTGAGGCGCTTCCCGAAGGTCCCATAGACAAGCTCGAAGTGTTAGGTGACTTAGCTTCAATTTTTTTTCTGATTTCCAGGTATTGATCAATGCCGCGCGGCAAGTCATGGCTTGTGCCATCTCCGAAAATACCAAACATGGTGTCGCAAACCCGCTCTAAAAAATATCGATCATGTGAAACGACAAGTAAAGTTCCCACGAATCCATCGAGTAGATCTTCAAGTGACGAGAGCGTTTCCACATCGAAATCATTTGTGGGCTCATCGAGGAAGAGCACGTTGGGACCGGCCATCAGAATGCGCGTTAGTTGAAGTCGACGTTGTTCCCCGCCAGAGAGATCGCGGACTGGAGTCCATTGCGCGTCGGAGCCAAAGCCAAGGCGCTCACAGAGTTGCGAGGCTGAAAGCTCTCTACCTTTTCCAAGATCTACGTGACGTGCCACATCTTCCACAGCTTCCAACACTCGCCACTCAGGATTGAGTTCGTCGAGTTGCTGCGAGAGATATCCAATCTTTACCGTAGAACCCACTTGTACGTGTCCCGCTGAAACTTTTATGGTGCCGTTCAGCATTTTCAACAAGGTAGTTTTCCCCGCACCATTGGGTCCCATGATTCCCATGCGGTCACCAGGACCAATATTGAGTGTGAGGCGGTCAATCAAGACTCGCTCCCCAAATCGCAATTCAATGTCGTGTAATTCGAAAACCCGCTTACCGAGTCGGGCACCTGCGAAGGAGAGGAGCTCATCACTCTTGCGCGGCATGGGTTCGTTTGCAATCAGCTGATTTGCGGCATCAATGCGAAATTTTGGCTTGGTCGTTCGAGCTGGAGCGCCCCGACGTAGCCAAGCTAATTCTTTGCGGATGAGATTCTGCCTGCGCGCCTCTTCAACTGAGGCTTGCCGGTTGCGTTCTGCTTTTGCAAGAACATATGAGGAATACCCGCCGTCGTACACCTCAATATCACCATTGATTACCTCCCATGTTTGATCGCAGACTTCATCCAAGAACCAACGATCATGCGTGACGACTACAAGCGCCATTGATGTACGTGAGCGAAGGTGATTCGCCAACCATGCGACACCTTCGACGTCGAGGTGATTCGTAGGTTCATCGAGAAAAATGATGTCGTTGTCAGCAACCAATAGTTGCGCTAGCGATACGCGGCGGCGTTCGCCTCCAGAAAGAGCATCAAGCGGGCGATCCATTTCTGTAAGATCGCCAAAGAGTCCAATCAAAATATCCCGAATACGCCCCTCACTTGCCCATTCGTGGTCGCGCATTTCAGGAAAGAGAAACTCACCGAGTGAAAGATGGGCCGGCACGCGATCTATCTGGTGAAGGAATCCGAGGCGTAAGGAATTCTCATGAGTGACTCGACCAGAATCTGGCAGTTCAATTTCTGCCATCACGCGAAGCAGAGTGGATTTGCCACCACCATTGCGCCCCACTACTCCAATACGTTCACCGGCAGAGATCCCTAATTGGATGGCATTGAGTACTGCGCCTTTGCCGTAATCCTTGGAGACTTTTTCGAGATTAAGTAAATTCATTTTGATTCGATTATTCGTGCGCCAGCAACCGGACCAAGAGCGCGAGCGACGTTGTTAACGACTCCACTTGCGGTGAGCGCTACTGCAATATCTAGAGAATGTTCTTCATCGCGCGCCAAGATAGCAATCGTCGGTCCTGATCCCGAAACAATGGCACCAAGGGCTGCATACTCTGCAGCAATATCGAGAACTAAACGCAAGCCTGGACGAAGCGAGAGGGCTGCAGGTGCCAAGTCATTGCTGAGATTCTTACCGAGTTCCTCTGGCTCACCTGACAGCAGCGCATGCATCAATCTTTCTGAAATCCGGGGAGAAGAAACGATCATGCCCTCACGAAGTCGATCTGATTCCCTGTATACAGCGGGAGTAGAGAGCCCTTGATTGGATATTCCAAGAACCCAGTGAAATTCCCCGCGTGAGAGCGCAGGAGTGATTTCTTCCCCGCGACCTCTCCCCAACGCCGTGTTGCCGATAAGCGCAAAAGGCACATCACTTCCCAGTTCAGCAGCGAGCAAGTGCAATTCATTCTTACCAAGTTGGCCGCCAAGCAGTGTATCCATGGCTAATAAAGCACCAGCCGCATCTGCGCTACCTCCAGCGAGGCCAGCCGCCACCGGAATCGACTTCCGAATCGAGATAGCAAAGGCCGAATCGTCCTCGTACGCTTCCAAGACGCACATAGCCGCGCGATATGCCAAGTTGCTCTCGTCTAGCGGAACACTGGTGGCGTACTCTCCGCTGACTTCCACAGTGGATCGTTCATCTTTAGGCTTTAAGGTGACCGTGACATCGTCAAAGAGTGCGATCGCTTGATAAAGCGTGACAAGTTCATGGAAACCATCAGGCCGAAGCGGTCCCACCGAGAGCGAAAGATTTATCTTGGCCGGCACACGTGCAGTTACCCGAGCAAGAGTCATACTCACACCTTAGAGGATTCCTTAGCATCTCCTACGCCAGCTTCTGCAATGCGAATAAATGCCTTTAGTCCAAGCTCTTCGCCGCGCGCTTGGGGCGATACGCCGGCACTTCGCAATATTTCTTCGGATCGGATAGCACTCCCCGCCCAACCCGAGAGTGCTGCCCGTAAAGTCTTACGTCTTTGCGCAAATGCTTGATCAATTACCGCAAAAACTTCTTCTCGAGTAACGGCACTTTGCGGCGGCCCAACTCTGGTGAATGAAACTAACCCAGAATCGACTCGAGGCGCCGGCCAGAAGACTGATGGCCCCACTGATCCCACCTTTTCAGAGCGCGACCACCACGCTAATTTGAGCGAGGGAATTCCATACTCTTTTCCACCTGGCGAAGCCACGAGCCGGTCTGCCACTTCGGCCTGCACCATCACTACCCCACCACGAATAGTGGGAAATATTTCTAACATGGTGAGAAGAACTGGCACGGAAACGTTGTAGGGCAAATTCGCGACCAACAGAGTCGGCTCGCTGACCTCTGCATTCGTCACCTTTAATGCATCCGCCGTGATCACTCGCAGATTCTTAAAGACTGGAGCCGCAAATCTCTCAATTGTCTTTGGTAGTTCACCAGCAAGCACTTGATCGATTTCAACTGCCGTTACGCGAGCACCTTGCGATAGCAGCGCCAACGTAAGTGAGCCGAGTCCAGGGCCCACTTCCAATACGTGGTCACTTTCTTGCACTCCAGCAAGGCGAACTATTCGTCGACAGGTGTTTGCATCAATAACAAAGTTCTGTCCCAAAGTCTTAGTCGGGCGAATGTCGAGCATCGCCGCTATAGCGCGCACATCGCTGGCGCCTAACCCATATTCAACTCTCGATGTCACAGGAGCAGGTTAGCGATAGAAGAAGCGCCCACAGTACGGCCAGGCGCCGGCTCCACGAATCTTGTAGAGCCGCTTGGCCCTCATGGTCTGTTCAGCCGCTGAGGCGTCCATGGGATTGCCGGTGCCACCTGCAGTCTTCCAAGCAGTCAGACTGAATTGGTACATCCCGTAATACCCGTACTTGGAGTCGCTGGAGCGCGGATTTCCATGAGACTCGCAGTTGGCTACCGCCCGCCAGTTGAGCTCATCAACTGTGCGTGGGCGGGTGCCCACCTCGACCACCTTGGTCACCGGGGCAGTGAGTATGGTGCTTCGCTTGATCTCCACCGAGGAAACTTTCCCATTGGCATAAGTAGTCACCGCATCCACCTCTTTAAAGCCCGGTGCACCCTTTGCCTTGATGATGGTTTTACCCACCAGCATTTTCGCATTCTTAATCTTTTCTACCGGAGCCGCAATCTTCACCTTCTTGATCGTATGCGTCACCTTGATGCGAGTGACCTGTACTTGAAGGTTCTGCTTTACTGAAGCTGCCAATGGTGTACTCACAAGATCCAATGGACCGAGGGTGACTAGTGCTTCCTTCATCGCTTCTCCAACAGTGCGCGCATTAGTAGAAAGTTGACGCGTACTTCCGTCAACTTTGAAAGTCACTTGATGCGCCGTAACGCGAGTAGAAACAACGGCATCGCGAATCGTAGTTCTACTCGTAGAAGTATTTGACGCGAGAGCACTCCCTACACTCCCCAAGATGAGGCTTACCAGCAGCGGCGCTATGAGCGCTGCGCGCAGATTTCTCTTCGCGAACATGATTCCAACCTAGCCAGGTTTTTTACCTCTACGCGAACCACACCACGCTTATGCTTCCTGTGAATCTAGGTGATTTTCAGGGCTAATCGGTCAGAAAGGGCCAAAAAGGCGCTCGGCAGTGGCGCTTGTCACACGAGCAATTTCCTCTTCGCCCACGCCGCGAATTTCTGCCATCAGCCTCACGGTATGAGGAATGAGGTACGGAGCATTTGGTCTTCCACGATATGGCATCGGAGTTAAGAAGGGTGCATCTGTTTCTACTAAGAATTGATCAGCGGGAATAAGTGCGAGTGCTTCACGCAATTGAGGAGAATTCTTAAACGTTAAAGTTCCGGCAAAGGAAAGTACATATCCGCGTGCTGCACACACTTGTGCCATGACGGCATCTCCCGAGAAGCAGTGGAAGACCACTTGCTCCGGCGCACCTTCTTCCTCCAGCACACGGAGTACATCCTCATGCGCATCTCTATCGTGAATCATGAGAGTCTTGCCAAGTTTCTTAGCAAGTGCGATATGCCGGCGGAAGCTGTACTCCTGGACATCACGCTTCTCTGGGGGTGTGCGAAAGTGATCTAGACCGGTCTCTCCGATAGCGCGCACCCGCGGATTCTCGGCCAATTTCTCAATCTCTGACAACGCAGCTTCGAGATCTGGCAGACGCGGGGCATCATTGGGATGGAGGGCAATAGCGGCCACTACTTCGCCGGGGAAGGCGTTGGCGCACTCCACCGAGTATCGCGAAGACTCGACATCGCAGCCCACTTGGACGATGCGATCGATGCCGACCGCTTTGGCCCGATCCAGCACAGCGCGAACGCCGGCACCACCGGGGCCACCCTCGGTAAAAATGTCGAGGTGGCAGTGAGCGTCAACAGTGTTAACGGCGAGCGGCATCGGATCTGGCGGCAACTCTACTTCTGAGTTCTCCAACGAATGGCGATCAGCCACGACCGGCTACTCCTCGGACAAGCGAGGGAAGAGAACCTCGCCTTTGACGACATGTGTCCCTGCGGGGAGTGCGCCCCACATCCCTGCGGAGGCGATGCGCTGATCTCCCAATGCGCCGATCGATTGATGTGCACCTAATAACTCCCAGAGTTTCTCGGTTGTCTCTGGCATCGTTGCGTGAAGCAAGATTGCCAAGGCACGAAGACTCTCAGCGGTGGCGTAAAGAACTCGATCTAACTCAGCGCGCTTAGTGTCATCTTTAGCCAATACCCATGGCGCCTGCTCGGTCACATAGCCGTTCACTCGCTTGCAGAAATCCATGATGGCGACTAAGCCACCTTGAAAATCAAGCGCACACATTTTTTCATCCGCGACCCGTACTGCGTCGGCAAGTGCGTCACTGAGAAGTGGTTCATCGGCTACCGCGGGCACCTTGGCATCGCAGTACTTCTCAATCATGGCAATCGTGCGCGAAGCAAGGTTGCCGAAATCGTTTGCCAATTCACTTGTATAGCGGGCTGAAATATCTTCCCAGGAGAAAGATCCGTCTGAGCCAAAAGAGATCGCCCGCATGAAGTAATAGCGATATGCGTCAACACCAAAATGTGAAGTGATGTCGGAGGGAGCAATTCCGGTGAGTTTGGATTTACTCATCTTCTCTCCACCCACCAAGAGCCAGCCATGTGCGAAAACCTTCTCCGGAAGAGGTAACCCGGCGGCCATCAACATTGCTGGCCAAATAACTGCATGGAAACGCAAAATGTCTTTACCTACCAAGTGAACGCTGGCCGGCCAGGTATCAGTGAACTTCTTGCCACCCTCACTTGCTGGGTCATCTCCGAGACCAACAGCAGTTGCATAATTGAGTAAGGCATCAAACCAGACGTACACCACTTGCCCGGGATCCCAAGAGACAGGAATCCCCCAGTTAAAAGATGAACGGGAAATTGAGAGATCAACGACATCACCAGAAAGAAATGAAATCACTTCGTTGCGCGCAGATGCGGGCTCACACGTTTCTGGGTGCTGCTGATAACGCTCGAGTAATGGTGTGGCAAAAGCACTTAGTTTAAAGAACCAATTTGTCTCGGCGACTTCTTCTAAAGCACGCGAGTGGGTTGGGCAGGTCTTCTCGCCATCTTTTTCCAAGATCTCGCCTGGCAATTTGAACTCTTCACAGCCGACGCAATAGAGACCGTCGTATTCGCCTTCGTAGATGTATCCACCTTCTTTGAGCTTTTCAAGAAAACGTTGAACACGAGACATGTGGCGTTCGGATGTCGTCCTAATAAAATCGTCGTTGGCAATATTGAGGTGCTTCCAGAGTGGTTTCCAGGCGTCTTCCACCAGGCGATCGGTCCACTCTTGTGGCGGCACTCCGTTTGCCTCGGCGGTGCGCATGACTTTCTGACCATGTTCATCCGTACCAGTCAGGTACCAGACCGATTCCCCGCGTTGGCGATGCCAGCGGGTGAGCACATCTCCGGCGATCGTCGTATACGCATGCCCTAAGTGAGGAGCATCGTTTACGTAATAGATCGGGGTAGTGAGATAAAAGGTCTTCGACACGGGGTGAAGTCTAGTCTGCCTTGGAAGAGGCAATAAGCAGGTCGTAAATATCGCGCTTGGGTATCCCATACTCCTGGGCCAACTCGGCGGTGGCCTCTCGCTTACCCATCCCTAGTGAAATCAACCGCTGCGCCTGCGCAAGAATATGTTCGTTGGTTGGCCGCGATGCAGTAGGCGCGGGCGCAATCACTATGGTGATCTCGCCTAAGACTTCGTGAGTACTTGCCCACTGCGCTAACTCTGCGACGGTTCCGTGAATTGTTTCCTCATAAGTCTTGGTCATCTCACGGCAAATAGCACCCAGACGATCTGCCCCCAGTACTTCAGCTGCGACCGCCAAAGAAGATGGCAACCGTCTTGGGCTCTCGAAGAGCACCACCGTGCGAGCCTCGTGAGCAATGCCTTTGAAATAATCCCTTTGGGCGCCGTCAGTTCGGGGAATAAACCCATCAAATATGAACCGCTCCATGGGCAGTCCCGATTGCGCAAGCGCGGTGGTCACAGCACTCGGCCCCGGCAACACGACCGGAGTAATTCCGCGAGCGATGGCTCCGCTTACGAGGGAGTATCCGGGATCGCTCACACCTGGCATACCTGCGTCCGTGATCATCAGGACATTGGATCCATTCAAAACTGCATCCAACATTTCTCGCACGCGAGCTTCCTCATTCGCCGCAAAGAATGAAATGACCTTTGCCTTTGGAGTAATACCAAGTGCCTTCATGAGGAACTTCGCTTTTCGGGTGTCTTCCGCCGCGATCAGATCAGCGTTCTCGAACACTGAAAGCAATCGAAGAGATGCGTCCTGCGCATTTCCGATCGGAGTTGCTGCGACCCAGAGGACACCATTCATACGAGTACTTTCTCACGCCAGATAGGGTTTCCCCATGTTGGTCCAATACGCCTTGCTCGAGCGCCTTCATCGACGCTCACTTCAATGGGGTCTCCAGGCCGGAATTTTGCTCTTAGGTGCCTACATGCGCCTCGCTCATCTCGGCCGACCGACCACCTTCATCTTCGATGAGCTCTACTACGTGAAAGGGGCCCAGCAATTTCTGAAATATGGGATTGAGGCCGATGCGGGTAAAGGCATTTTTGTAGTCCACCCTCCACTCGGAAAATGGGTCATTGCGCTGGGAATCCACATTTTTGGCGATACTCCATTTGGTTGGCGCATTGCCGTTGCGTTCTTAGGAATTCTTTCGATATTCCTTGTAGGTCGCATTGCCTACTGGCTCTTTCGGAGCGAGAGCGCGGCCACTATCGCAACATTGCTCTATGCCGTCGACGCCCTAGCATTCGTACATAGTCGCACCTCGTTACTAGATTCGGTTCTCGTCTTCTGGTTCATCCTTGCGTTCTATCTCATGGTTCGACCTACAAAACACGTCGATCTGAATTACGCACTTGTATTCGTGGTACTTGGGCTTGCTACCGCAACAAAATGGAGCGGTAGTTACTTCGTGGCTGCCTTTGTTGGCTGGATGTTGCTGCGTTCTTTCCGCGAAGGCGCCACCCTTAAGTTAATTGCCACCAGAATTACCCTCGCCTTGATTTCGATTGCGGTATACATCCTTTCTTGGTGGGGATGGTTTGCTTCCAAGATTGGTTACGATCGATATTGGAGTAATTCAACATCGCTCTTGGGCACATTGAGAAGTTTTATTCACTATCACGTCGAGATTATTCACTTCCACGTGGGTCTTCACTCTCCGCATCTGTACATGGCAGAAGCCTGGGCGTGGTTGTTTCTTAGACGACCCACGGCTTTCTACTACTCTTCACCGAAATCACCAGTGGGCACGTGTCGAACCGGCACATGTTCCGATGCCATCTTGGCCATTGGAACGCCCGTACTTTGGTGGGGTGCAATCGCTGCAATCGTTTATGCACTCTATAGATTTCTCATCAAGCAAGACGATCGAGTCGCACCGCTGCTGCTAGCACTCGCAACAGGACTGATTCCGTGGTTATTCGTGGGCCAACGCACTATTTTCTTCTTTTATGCGGTCGCACTCTCGCCTTGGTTAGTTTTGCTGGTGGTATATGCCATCATGCGAAGCCAGCGATCTACGCTTGGACAAATTCTTTCGGCGCTTTTCGTCATTGCAGTCGTGGTGAATTTCATCTACTTCTTGCCCATTTTGGATGCGCAACCACTGCCATACGATCAGTGGCACGCTCGTATGTGGTTCAAAAGTTGGATTTAGTTCATTAGTTGGATGTAAGAGTGGAGCTGAGGGGATTCGAACCCCTGACCCCCTCATTGCGAACGAGGTGCGCTACCAACTGCGCTACAGCCCCTTGGTGGGACCTAGGTTAGCAGGGGCCAAGGAGAGCAGGAATTACTCTCCTACAACGCGCGCTTCGCGCAGAGTTTCAGTTGCCTCTTCGGCTGCTACCTGATCAAAGACTTGATCACGACCAGGAGAAATAGCAGCTAATAGAGCCTCTTCGGCCGCTTTCTGTGCAGCAGACCAGGCGCCTGGTTTCGTAAGATCAATAGTTCGTATGGGCCGCACTGCTTTAGGCGCGTTGACATACATGGGAACTGGTACTGCTACTGGATTCCAAGAATCATTAGCGGGTGAATCCACCCGAATTGCGGGTCGGGAAACGACATGCACAGTGGTTGATTCGGCAGGTGATGTCACCTGCGCTGTTTGGAATGAACGTTGGAAGGCTACTTGCGCGGGTTCGATCTTTACCTTTTCACGCCTACTTTCCGCACGGCGTACTTGTAGATGAACAACTTCAGCACGTCGAACCGTCACGAAGAAATATCCCGCACCGAGAAGCGGAAAGAGTGGAAGGACGAGAGATGTTGCACCCACAAGCCCAGAGATGAACGTTGCGAGGAATGAACCTAGCAAGATCGCATACGTACTCTTTCGCCGGCTAATCATCATCGCGCGCGCCTCCGCTTTCTCAACGTCAGTAAGGGGAATTTCCGCGATGGTGCCTCGCGAAACTACGCGCATTGCACTGCGATATCTCTCTACAGAACGGGATTCACTCGCTTGATCGTGGCGACGTAGCCAGGCAGGCACGAAATAGGCGATCCATAGCACGACGACGATTGCGTAGATCACACCAGAACCCATGATCACTCAAGGTAAACCTTAGGGTGGGGAAAAGCGTGGATTGCGCCCGGTGTGTCGGATTTGTGCCTTATCTTTCATCGGCCGGATTAAATCTCACAAAAGTGAGATGGTCACGCCATCCGCCATCAATATGGATATAGGAATTTCGACTTCCCTCGAAATGAAAACCCGCTTTCATCGCCACTCTTTGTGACGCCAAGTTCTCTGGTCGCATACTGATCTCAATGCGGTGCAGTTGGAGTACCGAAAAACAGTGGTCAGTCAAAATTTGCACAGCCCTAGTCGCTAAGCCTCGGCCGGTGAATGATTCATCGACCCAATAGCCGATGTGTGCACTGCGCATAGCGCCAAATACAATCCCGCCGAGAGTCACTTGCCCTATTAATTTACCTTGAAACTCTAGAGCAAAGGGCAGCATGGCCGTACTTCGTGCCCGCCCGTTGAGATGTCGCAAAAGGGCAGCATATGAATCAATTTGAGGTTCTTTCGCATTCTGGGGCAGGGTCGCCTCCCATGGCGCTAACCAAGAATCATTAGCCTCCCGTAGTGCGATCCATTTCTTCTTGTCTCCACGTGCGAGCGGACGAAGTGTTAAGTCGCCATCATTGAGACGATAGGGCCACTTCAGTGGTCTCCACCCTTCATCTGGTCGATGGCGTGGCGCACAATTGGTGAAAGCACCCGAACGGCATCCCTGGCCGCTCCCTGAGAGCCAGCAACATTGATGATGAGCGTATTCTTCGCGATCCCTGCGATTGCTCTTGATAGTGCAGCCGTAGGAATGCCTTGGTTTATCCCATCGATTCTCAGTGCTTCGGCAATTCCTGGCAGCGCTCGCTCGATGAAGCGCTCAGTAATTTCCGGCGTGAGATCTCTCGGCGTAAGTCCTGTGCCACCGCTCGTAATAATGAGCTCAACTTCTGTATCAATGGCGTAGGAAAGCGCCTTGGCGACTGGTTCACCGTCGTCGACAACTTTAAGTTCCACAGCGAAACCCAAGTCACGCAATCCTTGAGCGAGAATTGGACCGCTGGTATCTTCGTAAATGCCCTGCGAAGCGCGACGAGATGCCACGAGCACAAGTGCGCTACTCACGATTCCACTCTCCGCTTTTGCCACCACTCTTATGAGTAACGCGTACATCGGTGATATGTGCGTCGCGGTCTTTCCCCTTGATCATGTCAATCAAGGCAAGACCGGCAACGGCCACAGATGTAAGCGCCTCCATCTCAACGCCAGTTCGATCCGCCGTTCGCACTTCAGCCTTAATCGAAACTCCTTTTTCCATAATTTCCAACTCGATATCTACGGCATGAATAGCAATGGGATGGCAGAGCGGAATGAGATCTGGCGTGCGCTTGGCCGCTTGAATTCCGGCGAGCCTGGCGACTGCAAGTGCATCGCCTTTGGGAAGATCACCGCGACGTAACAGAGAGATGACATCAGCAGAAATTGCCACAAAACCTTCAGCTCTCGCTACACGCACCGTTACCGCTTTGGCGGAAACATCCACCATGCGCGCTTCGCCTTTATCATTAAGGTGCGAACTGATTTCAGACATTTAATTCCTTCCCAGCAACATCACTTGTACTTGCGAACCCGCCGCGATGTTTTCAATATCCTCATTCACAATGATGAGTGCATTTGCTTGAGAGAGTCCACCAAGCATGTGCGAACCTTGACCAGATACCGGGGTAACGAAGTAACTTCCCTTATCAAAAGAGGCCTTACCGCGCAGAAAAGAGCGCTTCCCAAGTGGCGACTTCACACGCTCAACCACGGTGGCTTCTACAATGGGACGTTCAAGATCTTGGACCCCAAGTAGCGCCTTAATCATTGGTCGCACGAATAGTTCAAATGAGACGTAAGCACTTACCGGATTGCCCGGCAACGTAATGATGGGTGTGGAGTCCGGTCCCACAAGTCCATACCCTTGTGGCATACCTGGCTGCATCGCGACTGACTCGAAAGTTACCGAACCTAGCTTTGCTAATACATTCTTCACGGTGTCATATACGCCTTGGCTCACTCCGCCGCTGGTGACAATAAGATCAGCGCGCACAAGTTGGTCTTCAAGTACTTGCATAAACTTCTCTTCATCATCGGGGACTGCGCCTACTCGATAGGCAATTGCCCCCGCTTCACGCGCGGCGGTTGTGAGCAACCACGAGTTCGCATCATAAATCTGTCCATGCGCGAGTGCGAGACCAGGTTCTACAAGTTCGTCTCCGGTTGAGATGAGAACTACGCGTGGATGTGGTCGAGTGATGAGTGAGTCAATTCCAATAGCTGCAGCGGCACCAATATGTGTGGCATTTAGTTGAGTACCGGCCGTAAGAATGAGATCTCCCATGTTAATATCGCTACCCATCTTGCGAATATGCGCGCCATAGGCTGGCGACTTATCGAAGAGAATTACGCCACCTTCTTCGCGAGACCACTCGACCGGAATAACTGCATCGCATCCTTCCGGTATCGGCGCACCGGTCATTATTCGCAACACCTTACCGAGAGGTAATACCGCCGTTTCGCTATTGCCAGCCGCTACCTCGCCGGCCAACTCCATGGGGCGATCAGGAAATATTTCGGCAGCCCGTACCGCAAAACCATCCATAGCTGAGTTATCCCAAGGGGGCAAGGCAACTGATGAGCGGATATCGACCGCCAGGGTAGTGCCATGAGATTCCAAAAGTGGCATGGCAAATGGTTCAAGCGGCTTCGCGAGCGCCAAAATATCTTGCAGGTGTCGGTCCACACTCTTTAATGGGTGCGACATTTATTTGCTGACCGTGTTCTCGGAGACGTATTTCTTTAACCATTCAGTAAATTCCGGACCTAAGTCGCTCTGTTCACACGCCATCCGAACAACAGATTGTAAATAGCTCAGCTTTTCGCCCGTGTCATAGCGACGTCCGCGGAAGATTACTCCGTGAACTGGACCACCATTATCTGCACGCTTCGCCAAGACTTGAATTGCATCGGTGAGTTGAACTTCACCACCACGACCTGGTTTTGTATTTCGCAAAGCCTCAAATATCTCTGGGGCAAGGAGGTAGCGACCAAGAACTGCAAAATTACTTGGAGCATCTTGCGCGCTGGGCTTCTCTACCAAATCAATGACACGTACTACATCGGCGTCATCGGTGTGAGAAATTGCGGCCGCACCGTAGCGCGAAATTTCTGAATTGGGTACTTCCATGAGGGCTATCACAGAACCACCGAAACGTTCATGCACTTCAATCATCCGCGGAAGAATGGGATCACGGCTATCGATGAGATCATCACCAAGCAAGACTGCAAAAGCTTCGTCACCTACGTGATCAGCTGCCGTGAGCACCGCATCTCCGAGCCCGCGTGGATCGCCCTGGCGGACATAGTGCATATTTGCAAGATCGCTTGAGTGGCGAATTGCCGCTAATAAATCTTGGCGACCGCTCTTCTCTAGGAGATCTTCAAGTTCGGCATTCTTATCGAAGTGATCCTCGAGAGCGCGCTTATTGCGCCCCGTGACCATGAGGACGTCCCGCAAGCCCGCAGCAACTGCCTCTTCCACCACGTATTGAATGGCTGGCTTATCCACCACTGGCAACATCTCTTTAGGGGTGGCTTTGGTCGCCGGGAGGAAGCGCGTGCCCAGCCCCGCGGCCGGAATTACCGCCTTAGAAATCATGTGATTACTCTAGTACCTCACCGACGAAGGGGACCGAGTGGCAACTCATTTCAGCCCGCGACAGACGAGCAAGCAAGAAGCTCGCACGCGCGCTCGCGAAGTGCGCGCCGGTTTGCCCATATTGGAATCCCGCCCGGCTGCGCTATTGCTCTCCGCCCCCGAGGTGAAGAGTGCAATAACAATCGCTGCCTACTGGTCATTGCCACATGAACCAGATACGCATGAGCTCTTGAATTTTCTCCGCGGTGAGGTGCGCATTCTCTTACCTATTGTTCTTGCTGATTGGAATCTTGATTGGGCAGAGTGGAATGGAGAAGAGCTCGTTTCGAAGAAGGGTCTCTGGGAACCCAGCGGACCTCGCCTTGGCATTGCAGCGATCAGCAAAGCAAACGTGATCATCGCTCCAGGACTAGGTGGCGATGCTCGAGGCGCACGACTTGGACAAGGTGGCGGCTGCTACGACCGCGCTTTTAAGTTAGCCAGTGATGGCCCATGGAGAGTCATGCTTCTCCACGATGAAGAATTCTCAACAACACACCTCTTTGAAGATGAGCATGACGAGCGCGTTGATGCCATCGCAACACCCACTCGACTTATTCGTATTCCTTAAGTTGCGCATCACGCTTAGCTAGCTTTGCAAGATATGCGTTATAGCGCGTGTGCTCATCTTCACTTCCTGATACTTCGGCGCGATCAGCCGCCCGATCAATTCGTTTTGATTCACGAGAATCGTCTTTCACCCACTGGATAAATGTTGCGATCAAAGCGACAATAATGGGAATCTCTCCCATCGCCCAACCGATTGATCCACCTAAGTGTTGATCAGCAAGTAAATCGAGCGACCATGGCCTTTCCAAACTTCCAAAGTATCCGTTATCGAGTAATGAATTCGTTGACATGAGCACTACTGAGAAGAAAGCATGGAGGCTCATCGCTATCAGGATTAGCGTCATGCGGACAATATGAGGAACTTTACGTGGCGCCGGATCTACACCCACCACTATGTAGAAAAAGAGAATACCGACTGCTAAGAAGTGAAACTCCATGATCCAATGGCCGATATGGGAGGTCATAAGATCACCAAAGATTCTGGTGAAGTAGAGCACAAAGAGTGATCCATCAAAAAGGACAAGGGCAACTACAGGATTGGTATAGAACGCTGTTACTCGTGAGTGCAATACCGCCATGATGATCCCGCGAGCTCCTCGCTCATGCTGATGAGAGGGCAATGCACGTAAAGCCAAAGTCATGGGGGCACTTAAGACAATTCCAATCGGCACCAACGTCGCTAACACCATGTGCGCGATCATATGATACGAGAAAGCAAACCTGCCGTAGAGCCCAAGACCACCGCTAGTAGCGAAGTCCAACAAGGCCATCGCAATAGCAAACGAAATGGTGCGCCCCACCGGCCACTTATCTCCACGCTTTACCAGAGTGCGCACTCCAAGTACATAAAGCACAATCGCAACCACGATAAAAGCTAGAACAAGCGCATCAGGCTGGTAACTAAGTAAGACTCGATTCAAAGTTGGCGCCGCGGGTAGCGGTACCCCAGTCACAGATTCTGCCTGCGTGATGGAGTCAGAGTTTATTCTGGTGGGTGTGGGAGTCTGCGCCAGCGCGACTGCGATACCTACGGTCGCACTCATGACAAGAAATTCGATGAGGGAGAGGCGCAAAAACATCTTGCGTGGACTTTCACTCCACTTCTTGACTACCCGCTCTCGCTGAAGGTAACCCATACGAATTAATACGAAGAAAGCCAGCGCTTTTGCGATGAGTAGCCCACCGTACCCAGTCCACAGGCCAGAGAAATTACCCACTCTGATCCAGCCATTGAGCACGCCGCTTACTCCCACTCCCATGGCGCACCAGAGAGCTAGCCCGCTGAAGCGCTGGATCGCATAGTTACTAATCTCCGAAGTGCGCGCCACCAACCAAAGAGCCAGTAACCCAGCAATCCAAATGACTAGAGAAACCACATGGATGAGGATCGTTCCTATTGCCAACATATGGTTCCCGGCCCCGGCAGCATGGGCGTTGAGCAGCGGAGGCACAAAGAGCAGTAGTGAAAGTAGGAGTAATCCAAACGCTCCTCGTTGCCTTCGGGTGAAGAGAGAAAAGACCATGAGGGCGGAAGCAATTCCCAGTTGCCATCTAATGCTGGTGCCTTGGGAAGTTTGGGTGAGGTAGGACCGTAGTGAATTCCAATCAAGTGCAGCAGAAAGTGGAATTCCGACTTCGTATGAAAAGCGCACCACTATTGAAAGAATGGTGAACGCAAACCAAGAAATAAAGAGTGCAGGGAGTAATCGAAAAACACTCAGAGCTTTTTGCGACAACGCACCTTTCTCATCTTGAAAGTAGAGTGCGCCGGATATTGCAATCGCGACAAAGAGAATTTGGATGACGAGTAAAATGAAACTCAGCATTGGCACCAGCCAACCAACTACTGCTCCTGCATCCGGTAATCCTGGCGTACTCGCTGCCGGCGCTCCACCGCCGAGAACAAGTGCAACTGCGAGCGCTACAAATCCCAAAGCACCGGCCGGGAGTAATTTCTTGAGAGAGAACATTTTACTGACGCTTGCGTCGCGCGAGGCGCGAAAGCAGAACAGTGAGCAAGAGAACTCCGAGCAGAAGTCCGCTGCCACCACTCTTTAAGTTACTCCAAAAGGAATTAGTTGCAGTGCTTGTTTCTAAAGGCGGCAAAGTATCAACTGGTGTAGGTACTGCACTTGCTGTTGCTGAAGGCGTCGCTAACGCGGCAGCCGAGACTTGAAAATTACTCGTGCCCGAAAGTGAAACTCCATCAGCACCCACTACTTGATACTCGACCGTCATCACGCCCGTGCTCGTAAGTGTGGTGATTCCCACCAACGCCTTGGAGCCATTGACCTCTAAGGAACCGTCGTCGATGCGCTTACCGCTTGAATCAGTAACGGTGACGGAGTTTCCTTGCTCACCCAACGCGCCATCAAAAGTGAGCACCACTTGAGTAGGCGAATGGGTAACTACCGCACCTGCCGAGGGGGCGATAGCCACTAGTGCTAGCGCGTGTGCGCTACTCGCTCCCAGCATGAGCAGGAGCACGCTCACGCTCGTAATGACTCCGGCTCGCCTCAACATGAACTCATCTTCTCACCACCGTAAGATTATGCCCATGCCAACCTACCCATATGCCTGCACAAGTTGCGAGCACTCCTTCGAGATTGTGCAATCCTTCTCGGAGGATGCCCTCACCGAGTGCCCTGAATGCGGCGGCGGGCTTCGTAAGCTCTATTCATCTGTAGGAATTGTTTTCAAAGGTAGTGGCTTCTATCGGACCGATTCCCGGACCGACTCCCGGGCTGATGGGAAGAGTCCCGCCTCCACGGCTACATCAACTCCAAGTACGACTTCGGCAACTACTGCCAAGTCGGAGGGCTCTCCCTCCTCACCTGCCAAGACTTCGAGTTCCACGCCGAGCACTTCAACTGCCGCGCCTTCCGCAAGTTAACCGAGCGCAATTTAATACAACAACTTAGCCGAGCTTAGCCGCCGTGATGCGGAGGGACATCTCTTCGTAATTCTTCATCACGATCATCATCTTTTTCATTCCATCCAAGATCTTCGTCATCTTTTGATTTCTCCGGAATATTTTCACTCATGATCGAATCCCAACATATGCGCCAAGGAGTCAAATAAGTCATCCGCTGCTTCCGGAGGTAATTGACCCTCAAGAATAAGGGTGGCTACACCGTGAACTGCAGACCACACGAGTATTTCGCTCTTCTGACGAAACTCAGATTTTAGTAATCCTTCGTTTACTAATCCATCGAGCGCTGAAGTTAATATGGTCCACGCCCGCGGCGGTGCTTCACTGTCGATGGCATCTGGAATCACACAATGTCCACCAAAAGCCAGACGAAAAAGGTGCGGTTCGTTTAATGCAAAATCAACATATGATCGGCCCAATGCTCGAAACCGCGCTAACGCACCATCTACGCCGATCACAGAAATCATGGAGAGCGCTAACTCTTGTTGATCTGCCAACTTGTCTATTGCGGCAAAGCCGGCTGCAGCTAGGAGCGCATCTTTATCGGGGAAGTGGTGATAGGCCGCACTCGGACTCACGCCGAGGTCACCAGCAATCGCGCGTAATGAGACCTTCTCCGCCCCCATCAGACGCACACGATCTACGGCTCCTTGGAGCAGAGCGCTCTCCAGATCGCCGTGGTGATAGCCGGGTTTCCTCATGCCCCCAGTATCCAGCAAAACTTGACACTGTTCAATTCACTCGGCAAAATATCTATACAGTGTAAAGATATCGATCACCTAAACTCCCAGGAGCACCATGTTTGAGCGGTTAGCTCACTTCCTGATCCGTCGTCGTAAGGCGGCGCTCGCCCTTTCGCTCATCGCACTTCTGGTGCTCGGAAGCATCGGCACCCTCCTCTTTAGCCGAATGCAATCCAGTGGCTACTCGGACCCAGGAAGTGAATCCGCTCGCGTCTGGACAATTCTGCAAGATGATTTCAAGATCGAAGCAGCTTCTGTCGTGCTGATCGTTGATTCCAAGAAGGGCAACGCGGCATCAAATAGCACAGAGGCACTTGCTTTGGAGAAAAAGGTTGCCGCACAACCTGGTGTTGATCGCACCGTCTCGTACTGGTCTGTGGGAAATCGTAAGGAGTTCCTTAGCAAAGATGGGAAAGCTGGATACATATTTGTCTTCCTCAGTAACTCTGGTGAAGCCTCGATCGGCGCGACATCGCGGATGCTACAAAAAGAGTTCGACGGTGATGAAGGCAATCTGCGCGTATACGCCACGGGATTTGGGGTTTTCTCTAGTTCGGTAAATGAATTAATCAAGAGCGACCTTGCCAAATCTGAATCTATCGCGATTCCAATTACTTTTATTTTACTAATATTGGTATTCGGATCACTTGTTGCTTCAGGCATGCCCTTACTCGTGGGGCTCTTCGCGATCATAGGTGCATTCTTTGGCGTGTGGCTTATCAGCCTCTTCGCGGATGTCAGCATTTTTGCGCTCAACCTGATTACCGGATTAGGGCTAGGCCTCGGTATCGATTACGCCCTCCTCATGGTCAATCGTTTCCGCGAAGAATTACATGCCGGAAAAGATGTCGAAGAGGCAGTGGTCCGAACCGTCACTACTGCGGGGCGTACGATCTTTTTCTCTGGCCTCACGGTCGCAGTTACTCTGGGATCTCTCGTTGTCTTCCCCCAATACTTTCTCAAATCTTTTGCTTACGCCTCCCTCGCCGTTGTCTTCATGGCCATTGTCGCGGCGCTCATACCCCTTCCTGCCATGTTGGCAATACTCGGCCACAAAGTTGATAAAGGAGTTGTGCGAAGGAGCTCTATCACCCCGAAAGAAGACGGCGGCTGGTCTCGAATCGCACGCATGGTCATGCACCGTCCGGTACGTGTGGCATTCGTGGCGCTGCTTTTCTTAGGAGTTCTCATTCTTCCGCTCAAAGGTGTGCTCTTTTCGCAGGCCGACGAGCGCGTGCTGCCGGCTTCAAATAAAGCCGCAATAGCAGCTCAAGTCCAGCAAGATCGTTTTGCTGGAGCGATCGCAAACCCCATCCAATTCCTCATTCCAGTGAGTGCCAGTGACATTGAGACGTATAAGTCTGAAATTGCACAGCAAGAGCACATCGTTGCCGTGATCCCGGGAGCAGAGACTAAGGATTACATCCAAGTGCAAGCCGTGAGCGATATATCGCCCCGAACTCCAGCGGGTGAGAATCAAATTCTGAAACTACGCGCAATTCCAGCACCAAGTGGAACTCTCATCGGTGGCGTCGCCGCCGATTATGCAGATTCACAAGGGGGCATCAAGAGCAAGTTGCCGATCGTGGTGACGTGGATCGTTATCGCAGTCCTACTCCTGCTCTTTATGTTTACTGGCTCGATCATCCTCCCCTTTAAGGCGATCGTGCTCAACTTCATTTCACTAGGTGCCACGATTGGCGTGATGAAGTGGATTTTCGTAGACGGCCACCTGAATTGGCTCGTTGGTTCCTTCACCAATACGGGAACTCTCGATACATCGATGTTGGTTCTCGTGGCAGTAACAACATTTGGGCTTTCCATGGATTATGAGCTTTTCCTCCTCTCACGCATCAAGGAAGAACACGACGCCGGGAAAGGCACCGTTGACTCCGTCGCCATCGGACTTCAACGTTCATCACGCATCATTACTGCGGCAGCTGCTCTACTAGCCATCATCTTCGCCTCATTTATATTAAGCGGAGTGACATCAATCAAAATACTTGGATTCGGTGTGGCCTTTGCGATTCTTCTCGACGCCACCATCATTCGGGCACTACTCGTACCTGCATTGATGCGTCTTTTTGGTGAGCAAAATTGGTGGGCACCTAAAGCGTTAAAGCGCTTCACCGTAGATCACTAAAGGCTTTGTATTTTCTTCACCACATTATGAAGTGAAGATGCCAGTGCACTCACTTCCTTGGGTGAGAGGGATCCAAGCATCAACGTCTCTTCTGCATTGAACTTGGGAAAAAACTTCTTCATCATGCGTTTTCCTGCTGGCGAGAGGGAGACCACCACCTTGCGCTTATCTTCACTTCTCGAACTTCGAACGATCAGACCTCGAGCATCCAGTGTGTTGAGCACTCCACTGAGTGTGCCTTTCGAGATACGCACCTCGGCAGCGAGCGCGGTGGCCTCCACCTCTTCCCAAATCCAGGTCACCCAAAGCACCACGAAGGCAGTCCAGGTGAGATCCACGTCTTTCAAGACTGCTGACTCCACCCGGTTGCGCACGGCATTTGCTGCCAAGTAGAGATTGCTCACCGCGCGCATCGCTTCAAAATCCAGACCCAAGCCACCCAAAGTTGCGTTGAGAGCACGTTCGGACTCGTCGATCGTTCGCTTAGTCACGTGTACAGAATAGAGGCCTGGTTCGATGGCTCTAGACTTTTCCCAGGTCCCCGTAGCTCAGTCGGATAGAGCGACCGCCTCCTAAGCGGTAGGCCACGCGTTCAATTCGCGTCGGGGACACTTGTGCAGAAGGAGATTCACAGAGAGAGATTCACAGAGATTTAGCACTCTTCTCCGGCAAGCCAGCCCACACTCTCGGCTGCTCGCCGATTAGGCTCCTGCCATATTCAAATATTCGGAAGGGTTCTGATGCGTACAGGTATCACTAAAGTCTTGGCCTCTGGGCTTCTCGTCTTGATTACCTCCGCTAGCCTGCCGAGCATCGCCCAAGCAGCACTCGCGCTCCCTGGCGGCACCTGCGTGAAAGTAAATACCAAGACCAAGATCGCCACCATTGCTTACACCTGCACGAAGAATGCGAAGACAAAGAAACTCACCTGGACTCGATCTAGCCCACTCCTTGCGGCCGCTCGCTGCACCAGCATTAAATCTTCTTATACCGAATCACTCGCTGGCTACGACCTTGCCGTCAAACAACTCAACGATCTCGAAGCCAAACTCAATGAGCCTTCACTTAACGAAAGCCCCTCACCACAATTAGATAATCTTCGAGCAGCGGTCAAGGGTATGAAGGCAGTGACTCTTCCGCTACTCAAGAGCTTGGTAGATGATGCCGGCGCCGAATACAACGCGGGATGCGTTAAGTAGGCCTTAATTAAGTGGGTACATCGCTTCTACCGTTAGATTTTCCTACCCACGCATCAACGTCATACCCGCGGACTTCCCAATAACCGGGCTCTACTTCCTTTGTTACTTCGATTGCCGCTAACCATTTAAGCGATTTATAACCATACATCGGACCTACAAAGAGTCGAACGGGTCCACCATGCTTTGAGGTAATCGCCTTATCGAAGAGCGCATCTGCGACCAGCACATCCTTGCGCATTCCTTGTTCTAGGGTGAGAGATTCGGTGTATGCACCATCACTAGATAAAAACTTGAGTGCGGTAGCTGATCCCTGCACACCAGCAGCGCCCAATATATCTTGGAGCAAGACACCTTCCCAGGGAACATTCTTCACGCGCCATCCCGTGACACATTGGAAATCTCGAACAAGTCTTGTCCGCGGCAATTTTTGCAAGTCGGCCAATGTCAGGGTGATATCTTGATTTACTAATCCCTCTATGCGTAACGAAAAATCTGCGGGCAAGATGTCCGGATCCTCATCCACTACCGTGAAGTATTGAAATCCATCGCTTTCAAATAACGAGGGCTTCTCGCTTAATGATTCTGTGAGTGGGGCGATGCGATCCTTTACTTTTACGCCAGCAAATGCAGTCAGACCCACCAAACCCAGTGCAACTGCAGCTCGGCGCGTTATTTCTCGCATTCATACATGGTGGCATCAGCCGTAACGGGACGCCACTTGAGTTGCTACCCGGAATCTTTTCGGGGAAAACCAAAGGCCCCGGAGGGTGATTCCGGGGCCCGTGATTTCTTACAAGAGAGAGTCTAGCTATGCGCGCTTTAAACTCGAACTTCCCGCTGGTGTCGTCGGAGCAACTGTGGGGGTAAGAGGAGTTACCGCCGCCTTAGCCGCTGCCATTTCTGCGGTGTAGGTCTTCTCGGCCGCATCTAGAGCAGCAGAGAGTTGCGCCTGTGCAGGTGCAATCGCCGCGTTATAAGTGGCCCGGGCTGGTGCAGTCGATGCGGTGTAGGCATCAAGAGCTGCCTTCAGCCCCGCTTGATAAGCGGTGCGAGCTGCCTGGCGGCCACCAATATCAACTGCGCCGATACGAGCGGTGTCGTACACGCTATTGGCTGCCTTTTTGGCGCTCTTCATTGCTGTCTCAGCTGGCACGAGTGCCGCCTTGAAAGCGGTGACAGCACCACTGGTTTGTGTCGAGTAAGCAGCGATGGCGGCAGCGTGAGCAGCCGCAAACTTGGTCTCAGCAGCAATGACAGCAGGGCTCTTCGCCTTAAAGCCACGGCCCTTGCCGTTCTGCTGTGGGCCACCCTGTTGTGGGCCACCCATTTGTGGGCCACCCTTTTGTGGGCCACCCTGTTGTCCACCCATTTGTGGGCCACCCTGTTGTCCACCCATTTGTGGGCCACCCTTTTGTGGGCCACCCTGTTGTCCACCCATTTGTCCACCCATTTGTGGGGTGGGGGTAGGAAGAGCATTCTCAGCAGAAGCTGGGAGCGCCCCGAACGCCAAAGTAGAGAGGACGATTCCGGTAACAACGAGAGCGGATTTCTTATTCATGGTGACTCCTTTGTTGGGCATGCCTTCAAGATAGTCGGGGCGCCACCCGGGCAGCGCCAATCTTTGGATCCTCACAGAGAACTCCACGAGAACCAGAGGTTCACACGCTCAGCAGGAATGCCGAGACGCGCCTGAGACACGCCTGAGACCACTCCTACCTAACAGAGCGGAACGGCATCCTCAACCCGGCGACCGCTCTCACCAAAGGCTTTTTTGATCAAAGTGACAAGTAGCGGCGGTCGCTCGCTATCGCCTTCGCCCAAGCGACACACGCTGCGCTGCACAATCGAGGTATTTGGTAGCCGGACCACGATACGAGGCTGTTCTAACAACACACTCGTCCAATTGTTATCCGCTGTTAATACATATCCCACCAACGTGGATGGCTGATCTTTGATCGTGGCATCTGCAGTTGCATCGGTTGTTGCCAAAGAAGTGGAAACTGCTAATCGTTCAGGTGCAAGCCAAAGTTGATTATCAAAGAGCAACTGCACACCCGCAACGAACGTAAGTGAAATAAGAAGCGCCTTAACGGGACTCGTCCAATTCTTCGGCCAGCCCACCCATGCAAGCAATGCAGCGTACCCAATTGTTAAGAACGAACTCACGTAAGCAACGATGGCTACTACGTTGTTAGAAGCGATGGGGCTCGGTACCGCAGCCACCACCAAGAACCACGCAGCCGCGGAGAACCAGACACGTGGGCTGCGTGCGATACGCCCCGTAAGTGGGGAACCAAGAAGGTACACGGTCGCCGCGGTGGCGGCAGTGAGTAATAGGAATGGAAGTGCTTGCACAATCGCACCGGTCACGGTCTTACTAATGCCTTGGGCATCAAGAAAACTCAAGGCCGTGGGGGCGCTGCGTCCGCTGACAGCGATCAACCGAGTCAAGATGTAGAGCACTCCGGCACCGCTGGCCACTTGCGCGCCAGAGCCTTTGGCTAATTCAGCAATAGCGCCCCATTGATTCCCGCGGGCTTCGTCACGAGCAATATCGGCTTCGGTAAAGCCTTCATCATCGATCGAAAGATCAATATTTGGATCTTGAGCGTTATTTTCGGTCATGAGACGGCGCTCCAAATCACTGGGGTACTCACGGGAATCGAAATCGCGTTTAGAGTCATTTCTGCAGAATCAAGAGCCTCATCAAATGGCATTCCAGCCACAATCGGCTTGCGGACAAAGAGTGTTCCAGCCGGGACCTGCATCTGCCATGTGATGCGCAATTGAGGAAGTGACTTGCCGGTGGTCCACGGAACGGCGATGCAGATGTCACCATTATCGGTGGTCTTACCGCGCACTTCACCACCGGGATAAGAAACAATAATTGACTGATTCTTTGCTGCTTGACTAGTGGCTCGCTCGGGATTGCCTGTGACGACTTCGTCCTTGTCATAGCCCACACGAGTTGCGATGACATAGACGTGTAACGACTGACCATCCACCGTTGCAGTGGCTGCCAGCGCGCCCTGACCCACGTCGTCAAATGGATATTGGCCCGTCGATGAGCGATCAACCATCGCCGTTGAAAGATCAACAACCTCTTGATCAAAGGTAAGCCCTTGGTCTTCAAGACCCATCATTGTGCGTGATGCTAACCAGGTTGCGATGGTGCCATCTCGCGAAGTGAGCGCAAGAATCTGTTCAGTCAAAGCTTGGTCATAGCGAACTGCATAAGCAAGATTTCGCACTTGTCTTAATTGATTTACCCACGTTTCATCACCAGTGGCACGACCCATGTCTGTGAGCGGGACAGCTCGCATGGTTTCAGTAACCTTTGCCGACGTGAGCAAACCGAGTGGCACCGTGTCCAGGGATTGACCAGGAAGCGTGTACGTACGCATTGTTACAATTCCTGACGGGCCCACAGTGTCGCGGATATTTCCTGGTGGAACTTCAACTGGTTGCTCGGTCAAACTAAATTGACTCGTATATCCCTGGCAAGGAATTTCGCTCGCCTTCATCGGCGAATCTAATCGAAAGGCAATCGCCGCAAAGAAGAGCACGGGCAGCAGCAGGACGGCGATGATGCCGCGGCGGTGTTCAGCCACCCGGGAGGGACGGCGAGCTACGCCTTCCTTATCGCGCCAAAAGACCCACCACGGACTCGTGGCCGAGCTTGTGGCGCTGCCTTCAGTTGAATCGTGCGACATCTACGTCCCCCTAGGGGATCCAGCGTAGAGGCTCGGCGTACTTGGGAGAACGACCATCGCCCGAAGAACGCCCGCGAATCCGGCGCCAGAGCCAAGGAAGCAAGAAGGCTTGAATCCAGCGGAGGTCCTCCCAGAGATCGGCCACCTTGGAGCGTGGGCCGTCCGGGAGTAAGGGCTCGCGCCACCGGAGATCATCGGAGAGACCCAGCTGAACTGTGATGGCTTGCGCGACTCGATGATGGCCCTCGGAGTTGAGATGGAGTCGATCGGCATTCCAGAAGCGACGATCTTGCAATATATGGGCTTCTGCGGCATCAATCACGATAGCGTTATAAAGACGAGCAGCTTCACGTACATGGACGTTAAATAACGCAAAGCGCGAAGCTAAACGATCAGCGGTACGCCCTGACCCACCAGCTCGCTCGATCACGGTAAAGAGCATCACACGTGCGCCTGCGCTACTTAATTGTGCGACAGCGCTCATATAACTTTCTGCAATAAGGGCGCCGTCATATTTTGGACGCAACAGATCATTCGCTCCAGCATGAAAGGAGACCAACGTCTTGCCAGGAATAACTTGTGTAAGTGCCTTGCTCACTTGCAAATCCAGAACTTGGCTCAAAAGTTTTCCGCGGATTGCGTGATTTACGTAAGAAAAATCAGCATTCTGGTCTGCGAGTGCATCGGCTAATCTGTCTGCCCAACCTCTATATCTGTGCGCTCCTGAATAGAACTCATCGCAGAGCCCCTCACTGAAGGAATCTCCTAAAACAATAAAACGTTCGTACATTTATCCGACTGTCACCGTTGTTGCACTTGTGGACACCTTAATGGAAGGAAGTGCTGTCCTGGCAGGCGAGATTTTCACTTTGCCGTCAATACCAAATACCGAGCCATGCAACATGCACACCAATTGTTTATCGATAAACTCAAGTGGACCACCTGCGTGAGTACAAACGAGCGCCATTGCCTTAAAGGAATTACTACCCGTAGAGACTAAAGCTACTGGAACGCCCTTACTCTCTCCCACTACCAATATCGTGCCGGCCTTTTTGAGCGTGGGGTTGCTAGAAAGAGGTACCTGAAATTTCCCACCTGCAAGTTTCTTCACCCCTTTAGCCGAGGGGATGCTAGCCGCGGCTGCTGAGGACATATTGATCGTGGAGCCAGAAATTACTGCCAAGAACGCACCACAAACGAGGGTGCGGCGTGAAATTTCGACGGCATTTTCATTAGTTATCTCGGAAGAAGTCATAGTGGCTATCTTCCCCTACTCTTGAGGTGTTGTCAGCCGGAGGAGGAGAGTGTGGCAGAGAACTCAGCCATTCCACCGCAGGAACTCCGCGCGCACGCTCCACTCCTCGACGCCTACTTGCGTTTCTTCGAAGAGAGTATTACGCCATTTTCTATCCCCGGTCACAAACAACAGGCCGCACTCCTCGACATGGGTCTGGGCAGGGTCGTTGATGTAGATGTGCCGCTCTATGGCGGCCTTGATGAAATGAAGCTTTCGAATGGCACATTGGCCGCGGCCGAGAAATTAGCCGCTGAGTGTTGGAGTGCGCATTGGGCACGTTTTTCCACTGGCGGAACAACTCACGGTAATCAAGCTTTGCTACTGGGAATTGCCACTCCGGGGAGAAAAATTGCGATCACCAGAACTGTCCATCGCTCACTAATAAGCGCGCTGGTACTCAGCGGCGTCGAACCTATTTGGCTTACACCAGACATCGATGAGAAGACCGGCATTCCACTTGGAATCTCAGTCCTAGAACTTTCACGTGCGTTGGAACACTCCCCCACCGCAGTCTTTCTTACCGAACCTGGTTATTTAGGGACGATCTCCCCGTTGGAGCAACTCATCGATCTCACGCATGAACGAAATATTCCCATCGTCATCGATCAAGCATGGGGGGCGCATTTCGGATTCCATCCCGCCCTCCCCTCGCATGCAATGGCGCTCGGTGCAGATGCAATGGTCACTAGCATCCATAAGACTCTTCCCGGGTATAGCGCCGCATCATTGGTGATGGCCAACACCACACGCATTTCAAGTGCGCGTCTTGAGCAGAGTTTTGAAGCAACACATACCACTTCGCCAGCGGGTGCGCCGCTTGCCTCCATTGATGGCGTACGTGCACTGCTGCAACTACGGGGACATGAGTTGCTGCAAGATTTACTGCAGAACATCACACATCTTAAGGTTGACCTGAAAGAGCATTTCGGTTTCGATCTCTTTATCAATCCTGATCGCTTTGCGCCCGGTGGTTTCGATGCCACAAAACTCATCATTCAGACTCATCATTTTGGTGGAGATGGGGTGGCTATCGAGCGAGCACTCCGTTTGCACGGAGTCCGCGTTGAGATGGCCGACCGAGACACCATCATCCCGGTCGTTACGTTGGCAGATGATGAACGATCTTTCAAAATTCTCGCCAACGCCCTCAAAGCGAGTATCACTCCAAAAACCCCGAGGGCGGTAGCCACTGCGCTCAGCTGGCGTATCAGCCCTACCTTTGGCGTCAGCATCAGAGATGCCTTCTTCTCCTCTTCTGAAATGGTGAGCGCTACCAAAGCGATAGGGCGAATCAGCGCAGATTTAATTGCCCCCTACCCTCCTGGAGTGCCAGTAGTTACCCCAGGAGAAGTCCTTACTGAAGAGATCCTCACCGGCCTTGCCGCAGTGGCTGCCGAGGGAGTTCGTATCGCGTATTCCACAGATTCGACGCTTGCTACATATCGAGTACTAGCAAAGTAGCGAGGCACTCCATAGCCTTAATGAATGAAGGCGATGTTGCGCTTCGGTTCTCTCACCCTGCTTATCATTTCGGTTGCCATAAAGTCCTTTCTTGGAGACTCACTTTCATTCAACGATGCGTGGATATATAACGTAGTTATTCTGATAACTGCTCTCTCTACTTTTATGATACGAAGCCAAGCGGCACGTGCGCTGGGAAGTGCAATACTTTTTTGGGGAATAGGTTCGGCAATTGCCACATATGCGAATTACTTGGGTGCAGATTCCTTAGAAGCACAACAAGTTGCTCGCTGGAGTGATCTTTTCTACTTGCTCTTCTATCCAGCGCTCTTTTCGGCGATCACACTCCGAGGCCAATCACATTTGCACGTTACTGACATCATCGACTCCCTCATCATCGGGCTGGGACTTTCAGCAATAGGAAGTGCGCTTATTGTCCAACCGATCATGAATCAGTTACTCCCCGCTACTTCAACATTTGCTTTAGCCACCACGATTTATCCAGTTGCTGATTTGACCATGCTCGCACTCTTTTTTGCTAAGACATACCAAGAAGGACACCGGCGAAACTGGAATGACGCTCTTATGGCTCTTGGCGTACTTTGCTTTGCGTTTTCCGATGGAACTTTCCTCTATCAGCAATCCAACTACGCCTATAACAATTGGCTTGACTACGGCTGGCTCATCGGATTGGTGTTGATGAGTGAATCGATGCATCATCCGCACCGCCAATTGCCCACTCGCGAGCGGTCCACGATTCCACTTGTACTCGCCATCTTGGCCTCACTCTCATTACTCGTCGCCGCAGCGCTCTTTCCGCAGACATTTCCCCGATTAGCCATCTGGCCAGCGGCGGCCACCCTCTTAGCGGCATTGGGACGTCTCTCCCTTGCGGTTCGAGATGCGCGAAAACTCGTCACTGAAGAGGTACTTGCTAGAACAGATGAACTTACGGGGCTGGCAAATAGAAGGAAATTTGTCGCCGCCTTAGAAGAGATGCGAAAGGGTGATACCGCTCGCACGGATTCAGTGGGAGTCTTCATTATTGACTTGGATGGTTTCAAAGATGTGAACGACACATTTGGGCACGAGACGGGGGACCAACTCCTCAAATTGCTCGCTCAACGATTACTTGATGTGCTACCAAGAGATGCTCTCCTTGCTAGGTTGGGCGGTGACGAGTTTGGAGTGTTGCTCAGTGGCGACGAAAGAGTATTCCGACTCATAGGTCCTGAGATCCATCGCGCAAGTGCCGCGCCGATGACAATCAATCGTGAAGCTGTGGTGGTGGGAGCAAGTGTGGGGTTAGCGATCGCTGCACGAGGTACGTTCACCCCTAGCGACTCACTTCGCCGCGCAGATATTGCGATGTATCACGCCAAGGCCGCTAGATCTGGATTTGTTGAGTGGCATCCCGATCTTGATCGACGCGCCCCAGTCAAGGAGTCGAGTGATTTTGAAAGTTTGCGGAAGAATCTCATCCTCTACTTCCAACCTATCTATCAACTTTCTCCAAGAACTCTCACTGCCGGCGAAGCACTCATCCGCATGAGAGATGAAGCCGGAGAGGTCCTCCTCCCTACAAACTTTCTTAAGAGATTTACCGGTCACGAATATCAACTCGCTCTCCATGTTCTGAAAGAAGGCTGTCGAAATCTCCGGGAGTGGGCAAATGATTTGCTCTGTATTCACATCAATATTGAAGGTCAGGTATTAGCGAACCCTCGGTTTAGCGAAGATTTACGAGAGATTGCCCAGGACGCAGGAGTTTCACTTCGGCAAATCACACTTGAGATAACAGAGAAAGAGTTGCTGGGCGAGGAGAGCGCGGTCCACATTAACGAGCTTCGTGCTCGTGGGATTCGGGTAGCAATCGATGACTTCGGTTCGGGTTACTCGGCACTTTCCTATTTGCAGAAGTTTCGGGTGGACTGGATAAAGCTCGATCAAAGCCTCATCGCACCGCTTGACGTGGAGCCATTGAACACACGAGCTTTAGAAGTAGTGCGCGCCACGGTCGAACTAGCTGCACGGCTAGAAATACAAGTGGTCGCTGAAGGGGTAGAGAGCGAATGCGCGCTCACTGCATTGAACAATCTTGGCGTGACGCATGCTCAGGGTTTCTATCTCGGCCCACCGGTAGACGCGGAGCAATTTGGGCACACGGTTGCTCTGTCCTACTCTTAATTCGTTCGCCAAACCGCGCGAACAACCACGGACCGCTGTGGCGGCCCGACTAAGGAGGCGCTAGTTGTCCGGTACTTTCCAAGGCCGTGTCCTTGTTCTAGGAGCGGGTTCAGTCTCGCAATGCACACTCCCACTCCTCCTCGACAATCTTGTCGAAGGTAAACAGATCACGATCGTAGATCGACTCGACAACCGAGCCAGAGTCCAAAACGCCATTGATCGCGGCGCCACATATTTGCAAGCGACAGTCACTAAAGAGAATTTGGATTCTTTTCTTTCAGCACATGTTTCGGCCGGAGATATTCTTCTTGATCTTGCTTGGAATATTGATGCCAACGTCATCATCGGGTGGGCACATGCGCACGGCGTGATGTACCTCAACACTTCAGTAGAAGAGTGGGAGCCTTACAGCCAAGGTGCTACCCGCCATCCGTTAGAACGCACGCTCTACCACCGCCACATGCGACTTCGAGAGATGAAGAACTCCTGGAGTGAAAAGGGAGCCACCGCCATTGTCGAACACGGGGCAAATCCAGGCATGGTCTCACACCTCACCAAGAAAGCACTCGTTGAAATCGGCGAACGCGCCATCAAGGATGGGCTAGCGGGACCAGGTGTTGCCGAAGCACTTGCGGCACGTGATTTTCCACGTTTGGCACAGAGCCTCGACGTGCGCGTTATCCACATTGCTGAACGCGACACTCAAATTTCTGATCGCCCCAAAGAGGTTGATGAATTCGTTAACACCTGGAGCGTTGAAGGCTTCTATGAAGAGGGCATCGCACCAGCGGAAATGGGTTGGGGAACACACGAGAAGTCATTGCCACAAAATGCCTATGTGCACGAAGGCACCGGCCCACGTAATCAAATTGCCATCGCGCAACCTGGTGCGTCTACCTGGGTTCGTTCATGGGTGCCAGATTGCGAAATCACCGGCCTTGTCATCCGTCACGGCGAAGCATTCACCATGTCGGATTTCCTCACCGTCTGGGATGGCGATACTGCCGTCTATCGCCCCACCGTGCATTACGCCTACTGCCCTTCTGATGCTGCCATCATCTCGATGCGCGAGCTTGAGATGCGCCAATGGGATCTACAAAGAAACCAACGAATCATGAATGAAGAGATCACTTCGGGCGAAGATCGACTCGGCGTCCTTCTAATGGGCCATCCATACAAAGCGTGGTGGACTGGCTCGCTGCTCGATATTCATCGAGCGCGTGAACTTGCTCCAGGTCAATCAGCCACCACACTTCAAGTAGGCGCTGCGGTTTACGCCGCGATCGATTGGATGATCAAGAATCCAGCGGCTGGATTGCTCGTGCCAGATGAATTGCCCTGGGAAGAGATCTACAACGTTGCGGAGAAATATTGGGCACCAATTTGGTCCGGACCAGTTGATTGGGATCCGCTCAAAACACGTAATGATCTCTTCTTGCCTTGGATCGAACGCGAGTACGACACCACTGATCCGTGGCAGTTCACTAACTTCTTGGCTTAAGTTCAGCCAGTCGGGCTAGAGCCTCATGGCGCTCGGTAGCGTGATCAACGATCCGCTCCGGGTAGCCATGGCTTAGCCCGTCGAGATAGAGCCAGGGTTCATGAACTTCGCTCGCAGCTAAATGAGCGAGCTCCGGTACATACTTCTTGATGTAAAGCCCCTCTGGATCAAATCGTTTGCCCTGCTCGATCGGATTAAAAACGCGGTAATAGGGGGAGGCGTCAGTTCCGGTTCCGGCCGTCCATTGCCATCCGTGTGCATTAGAGGCGACATCGGCATCGAAGAGTTTCTCCATAAAATATCGGGCGCCATGCTGCCATTCGATATGCAAATCCTTAATCAAAAAAGATGCCACCACCATTCGAAGGCGATTATGCATCCAACCTTCTGCGTTGAGTTGGCGCATCCCAGCATCTACAAATGGATAACCAGTTTTCCCATGGCACCACGCTTCGAACGCTTTTCCAGGCTCGTTATAACGCATTCTCGAAAACTCAGGCTTGTAATAATCTAAATTAGTATGTGGCTCATGGAAGAGAACGTCAGCATAAAACTCTCGCCAAGCAATTTCCTTGCGGAAGACATCGTGGGCTTCGGTTTGATTCAACTCTGCCAAGATGGTGCGAGGATGGATTTCTCCCCAACGCAAATGTCTTGCTAAACCACTTGTGGTATTGATATCTGCTCGATTTCTCTCCTCGTCATAACGCGCTAAATCTCTTTCATAAAAATCTCGCCACCGCTGAAGAGCGGCCGACTCTCCCGAGGTAGGTATCTCACAAGTAATCTTGGGAAACTTGCGTGCTTCCGGTGGCGGCGCAATCCATTTTGGCGTTGCTGGCAACTCTGAAGGTGCGCGCCATCCCACCGCACACCACGCTTTGTAGAAGGGTGTGTACACGCGATACGGGGTGCCATCTGATTTCCGGACGCGACCAGGTGATACAGCATATGGAGAGCCCACCTGATTGATCGTTATTTGAGCTTTTACTAATTTCTCATCCCGCAGAATTGCCCTGGGAGTAAATTCTTCAGTTACAAAAATCTCACCGTATTGTGCCGAAAGTTTCTTAAGAATCTCGACGGGACTTCCCTCGTATACGTGAAGATTTCCCCCGAGAGATTCATCGAGAGCCTGCAAAGAAGCGGCCAAGTAGGAGGAACGTCGCTCGCTCGTGGCAAGTGAGTGATCGCGTATATAGACCGGAGCTACCTCGCCTGCGCGCACGGCCGCAGCGAGTGCTGGATGGTCCCCGAGGCGCAAATCCCGCCGAAACCAGATCATTGCCACGGCGTAAGGGTAAGCCTGCGAGCCCCAAGCGTCGACTTTTGTTCTAACCTTCACCTTATGACCGACCTCATCGATACGACGGAGATGTACCTGCGCACCGTCTTTGAACTTGAGGAAGAGGGCATTCCGGCGCTGCGGGCTCGCATTGCTGAGCGACTCGACCACTCAGGCCCCACCGTTTCGCAGACCATCGCCCGTATGGAGCGTGATGGCCTGATTCAAGTGGGCGATGAGCGGCTTCTTGTACTCACCTCTCTTGGGCGTCTTGCGGCCGAGCGAGTCATGCGTAAACACCGGCTAGCCGAATGCCTTCTGATCGATGTCATCAAGTTGCCGCTAGAACTCGTACACGAAGAGGCCTGTCGTTGGGAGCACGTCATCTCCAACGAAGTGGAACGCCGCATCTACCAAATGCTCAATGAGCCTCAACTCTCTCCTTTTGGTAATCCCATTCCTGGTCTCGACGATCTAGGGGTTCACTCTGAACATCTAGAGAGATCTATCCCAGAGAGCATTTCTAGCTTGGCTAAAAGTGGAGTGCGTCGAGTGAAGTTGGAACGTTTCGGAGAACCGTTACAGAGCGCTCATGAAACAATGAATGATTTACTCAAGAACGGAATCGTGCCGGAAAGTATCGTGCGCATTCGTGAAGAGGGAAAAATTATCATCATAATTTCGACCGAAGGTGAAGTACTACTCACACACGAAGAAGCCACACACCTCTTTGGCGTTGCTATCAACTAAAGAGCAATGCTCTTTGCTTATTTGCCCCAACCCTCGACGGTCTCTGCCTTGCGCGGACCTTTACCCACATAAAGTGCAGATGGACGCACTAGGCGACCAGTCGCTTTCTGCTCCATGATGTGTGCAGACCAGCCGGCAGAACGTGCACAGGTAAACATTGACGTGAAGAGATGCCCTGGAACTTGTGCAAAATCGAGCACGATGGCGGCCCAGAACTCCACGTTGGTTTCCAGGACGCGATCTGGATACCGCTCTCGAAGTTCAGTAAGAGCTGCTTCCTCGAGCCGGCAGGCAACTTCGTAACGAGGTGCGTTTAATTCCTTTGCCGTACGGCGAAGGGTGCGAGCACGTGGATCTTCGGCGCGATACACGCGGTGACCAAAGCCCATCAAGCGCTCATGCTTATCGAGCAAATCCTTGACATACTGGCGGGCATCTCCAAGACGTTCTACATCTTCAATCATGTGAAGGACGCGTGAAGGCGCACCACCGTGAAGCGGACCTGACATGGCGCCAATGGCGCCCGAGATTGAAGCGGCCACATCGGCACCAGTAGACGCAATGACGCGGGCCGTAAAAGTTGAAGCATTCATGCCATGTTCAGCGGCGGAGACAAAGTAAGCATCGATTGCTTTGACGTGCGCTGGATCCGGTTCCCCGCGCCAACGAATCATCATCTGCTCAACGATGTTCTGACCCTTTGCAACTTCTGCCTCTGACACGGGCGCTACATCTTGACCACGCGCAGCTTGGGCAACATAAGAGAGCAGCATGGAACTGGCGCGCGCCACATTGTCGCGTGCCTCTTCATCAGAAATATCTAGGAGGGGCTTGAAACCCATAGCTGGCGCGAGCATGGCAATCGCAGATTGCGCATCGACGCGAACGTCACCGGTGTGAACCGGAAGGACGAGTGGTTCAGCGGGTGCAAGCCCTGGGTTGAACTTATCTTCAACGAGTAAACCCCACACATTTCCAAAACTCACACGACCTACAAGATCATCGATATCGACACCGCGATAGCGCAGTGCGCTGCCTTCTTTATCGGGTTCGGCGATGATTGATTCAAATGCGACAACGCCTTCGAGCCCAGGCACAAAATCAGACATGATGTTCCTTGTCATTCACGACAGGCTTGTGGCCTGCGGGACAGAGTTGCCCACCCTTAGTTTTCACTCTCACCACGCCGTAGCGCTAGCCGTGAGGCGCCTCCATATCGTTAAATAGATCACATGGGCAAAAATCAGGATTCTTCCCGCTCCCCTAGCGAGTCCATCGATATCTCCAAGATGCGCCGTTCGTATGGCGAAAACGGTCTGGGCGAGCTACCCGCACACCCTTTTACTCTCTTTCAGAGCTGGTTGGCGAACGCCCATGAGAACCCTTACGTGGTGGAAGCGAACGCGATGGTGCTCTCTACGGTCGATTCTTCAGGGCAACCCTGGTCGCGCTCTGTTCTGCTTAAAGGAGTGAGCGAAGGGGAGAGCCCGGCTCTCCACTTCTACACGAACTACGACTCCGCCAAGGCCCAACAACTAGGTGATGAGCCCAGGGCCTCGCTCCTTTTCCCCTGGTATCCACTAGAGCGGCAAGTCATCGTGACTGGGAGCGTGTCAAAAGTGAGTCGGGAAGAGTCCACTGCCTACTTCCGCTCCCGCCCTTGGGCGAGTCAAATCGGGGCTTGGGCCAGCGCACAGTCGACAGTGCTCGATTCACCTGCCACCTTGCAAGAGAAGTGGCGCGAATTCAGTGAACGCTATCCCGAGGAAGTTCCCCTTCCGGATCATTGGGGAGGCTTTGCTCTGACTCCTTCGACCATTGAGTTCTGGCAAGGGCGCCACTCGCGTTTGCATGACCGAGCCCGGTATTCACGAATCAACAATTCGTCGAATGAGTGGGAAATCACTCGCCTATATCCCTAACTGACACTCGTCGCTTACCTATCTGTAACACTCGCCCATTAACCTGACGGTATGAGCGAAATAGCGATTCCTAAAGAGTTAAAACCAGTCGATGGTCGTTTTGGATGCGGACCATCAAAGATTCGTCCCGAAGCCCTGGCCGCCCTGGCCGCCAGCGGTGTTTCGATTCTGGGTACATCACACCGACAGAAGCCGGTGAAAGATTTAGTGGGTCGCGTGCGCTCAGGCCTTACTTCACTCTTCTCTCTTCCTGACGGATACGAAGTAGTTCTAGGAAACGGTGGCTCCACAGCTTTCTGGGATATCGCGACACTTGGTTTGATTGAGAAGAAATCACAACACGTCACTTTCGGCGAATTCTCTTCAAAGTTCGCAACCGCTGCACTTGAAGCACCATTCCTCGATAATCCCACCATAGTTAAAGCTGAACCAGGATCTCTCGCTTATGCATCAGCCGAATCAGGCATCGACGCGTATGCATTGACACATAATGAAACCAGCACTGGCGTCGCCATGCCCATCAAGCGCCCTGTAGGTGCCGATAAGAATGCACTCGTACTTGTAGATGCCACCAGCGGTGCCGGCGGTCTTGCAGTCGATGCTGCAGAATTCGACACGTACTACTTCGCTCCACAAAAGTCTTTTGCATCTGACGGCGGCCTCTGGATCGCGTTGATGAGCCCTGCGGCCATTGAAAGAGTGGCACGTATCAAGGAGAGCGGACGCTGGATTCCGGCTTCGTATGATCTCCAAATCGCCATCGACAACTCACGTCTCGATCAGACGTACAACACTCCTGGACTTGCCACGCTCTTCCTGCTCGGAGAGCAGATCGAGTGGATGAATTCACAAGGTGGGCTCAGGTGGGCAAATGCCCGCACCGCCGAGTCATCTTCGATTCTCTACAAGTGGGCTGAAGACACTTCTTACACGACTCCTTACGTCGTTGACCCAGCACATCGTTCACAGGTCGTCGGGACCATCGACTTCGACGAAGCCATCGATGCCACCGCAGTCGCCAAAGTGCTTCGCGCTAATGGCATTGTTGATACAGACCCGTATAGGAAACTTGGGCGCAATCAGCTTCGGGTCGCGATGTTCCCAAGTATTACTCCGTCCGATGTTGCGGCGCTCACGAAATGTATAGATTTTGTAGTAACTTCACTTAAGTGAAGTTGCATCGAGATCGATTAACTTGGGTTGTCTACGGACAACTCAGCGTTTACGGATTCTTCCTAGGTGCCTTTGGTCCATCACAATCGTTGCTGCGCGACATTCAACAAACGTCACGTACCATCGCCGGGTTACACGGAACTACAATGGCTGCGGGCACCATCATCGTTGGATTCGTAATACCCCGCTTGCTTCATCGCTTCGGTCGCGAAAAAGCACTTTGGGGAGGCATTCTCACACTTTGCGTCGCGGCCGTAGAGCTCATGTTTTTCGCGAGCATCTATGCGACTCTCTCTGCCGCATTGCTCGCCGGATTTGGTGGCGGCTTGCTGGCGATGACCTCTACCCGTCTCTTGCTCGAGCATCATGGAAAGAATGGCAACCGAGTCTTTATCGAATCAGCGGCCGTAGCCGCTCTCACTTCTGCAATTGGCACGATCATCGTCGGCACGCTCGCCGGCACAAGCATTGACTGGCGTCTCGGTTTCGTGATCATCATCCTCATGTCAATCATTCTTCGCTTCATTAACCGGACGAATGAGGGCGAAATACACGTGCCCGACCCTTCAGGACCGGCAAAGGGGAAATTGCCACTCAAGTTTTGGCTCGCACTACTTGCTACCGTTTCAAGCATCGCTTGTGAAATGGGAACCAGTTTCTGGGCCTCGTCACTTATACAAACTAATACGGGCGCGAGTGCTGCGAATTCAACTTTTATTGTCACAATCTTCTTTGCAGGAATGTTCATCGGGCGCTGGGTTGGAAGTGTTTCGCTTCAGAAACTCTCACTTGATAACACTGCATTTCTCACACTAGGAATTACGGTTGTTGGCTATTTCATTCTCTGGAGCGCGCACACCACCCCACTCGCCTACCTTGGGCTTGGAGTCATTGGGCTTGGCCTTTCGGTGCAATATCCCGTTGGGGTGGCCCGCGCCGTACTCTTTGCACCGAATCTTGGAGATGTCGCAGTTGGTCGAATTTCGATCGGTACTGGTATAGCTGTTGCCGCTGGTCCACTCTTGCTCGGTTTCCTCGGAGATCACTTTGGAGTCTCGCGTGGGTTCCTCATGCTGCCCGCGATTATCGCTGTAGCGATCGTGCTTGTGCTGCTCTCGCCCACTAGGAAATTGGTATGAGCTCGCGTACGCGTCGCCTCGCCACACTCGCAGTGCTTATTGGTTTAGTACTTCTTGTTGCAATTAACTCTTTCAACTAATCTCTCACACGCAGACTATTTCAAATCTGAAGCGTCGCTTCGCCTCCCAATAATCAAAACAATCAGAGCAACAAGACAGGTCACCGCGCCGCCAAAGGCGATCGTAAAGCGCGTCCCTACCACTTCTGCGAGCCACCCCACGAGAGGAGAACCAAACGGAGCACCGCCAATGAGCACCATCATGTAAATGCCCATCACGCGCCCTCGGATCAGCGGATCAGCGCCCATCTGCACCGTTGTGTTAGCTGCGATCATGGTAGTAATTGCTAAGCCACCACAGATGGGCAGCGCGAGCGCAAAGGTTTCGTAAGTGGGCATCAATGCTGCCACAATGCTCGCCGCACCAAAGAGCAGCGCTCCATGCATCACGCGCTGTCCACCGGGTTTTCGTTCGCGCCTGGTTGCAAGAATGGAACCACTCAGCGAGCCAACAGCTATACATGTACCGAGAAAGCCAAACGAACCCGCGCCTCGATGAAATACTTCCTTGGCCATGAGGGCTGTCGTGATTTGAAAATTTAAACCAAAAGTTGCCATCGCGCTAATCACAATAATTATTTCAAGCAAGTCGCGCCGCTTACGAAGATAGGTAAAGCCATCTCGAATTCGCACGCTCAGCTCTAAATCACGCTTCTTCCTCTGCAACTGTGTGGGGTCCATCATGAAAAGAGACGAAATTACCACTAGGAATGAAATGCCGTTCAAAATGAAAGACGGTCCGGTACCGAACGCATTAATCATCAGACCAGAGAGTGCGGGACCAACAAGTCTTCCGCCGTTGAAATTTGCCGAGTTAAGGCTGACCGCATTTTGTAAATCATCTGGTCCCACCAATTCAATGGCAAAGGCTTGTCTGACGGGGCCATCTAAGGCAGAGGCCACACCCAGCCCAAAGGCCAGCAGATAGACCTGCCAGATTTGCACATTGCCCATCAGCACGAGCGTCCCCAAAGTGAGCGCGGTAATCCCACCACCAGCATTCGTGAGGGCAAGAAGTTTGCGCTTATCAAAACGGTCTGCAAATGATCCACCAAGGAGGCTGAATAAGAGTGATGGGAGGAATTGCAAACCGGTCACAATTCCTAGCGCAGTTCCGCTACCGGTGAGTTGCAAAACGAGCCAATCTTGCGCAACACGTTGAACCCAAGTTCCGATGTTCGACACAATGCTGGACATAAAGAAGAGTCGGTAATTTCGATGTTGAAAAGATCGCATCGCCCCGCTCATTCGCACCACTCTAGACCGTTCACTAGGCCAAGGAGGTAGGATCAGCGCATGATGCGAGAGATGCCCCCGTTAGTCGTCAAAGAAGGCCGGATTGTTCTTACCGGCACGTTGCTCTGGGTTGCTGGCGCAATCATCACCGCCCTCATGGGTGAAGCAACTGCTTTTAAGGCGTGTGTTGTAGGCGCGCTCTTAGGCTGTTACGGAACTTATCGAACCTTCAAAAATGATCGTCGACGTCACATAGCGAACGTGAGTGATATTTAGAGAGTTAGAGTTTTTCAATCTGATCGGCGATGCCACGAAGAACCTTCGCAGTACGCCCTGATTCCACAGATGTAGGGAAGCGTCCGTGACGCAGACCATTACCTAGACGATCAAGAATTTTGATGACATCTTCAATGATGGCAGCCAGGTCATCGCCATCCATGCGGGAATTCTCCGCAAGTGAAGGTGGGGCTTCCAAGATGGTGACCGAAAGCGCTTGTGGGCCACGCCGACCATCAGCAACGCTGAACTCTAATTTTGTTCCTGGCTTCACAGTGCTCACGCCGGCCGGCAACGCAGAAGCCGCGAGATAAACATCTTCGCCCTCTTCTGATGCGATGAAGCCGAAGCCCTTTTCGAGGCTAAACCACTTCACTTTGCCTGATGGCATGAGAACACTCCTTGCTGACTAAGACTGGTTTCCTACCAGAGTGGGAAAGGATACCCGTTAATCGAGAACTAGGGCTTGGCTATGCGCGCCACAGCCGTGATCTACGCTCACCACGCGGGCATCATCGGGGGCGTACTCGTTGCCGCAGACCCCAAAAGCCGACCTGAGTGAACCGGCAATAGGCAGGAAAAAAGCGCAGGAAGCACAGCGTGCAGGGGCCGCTTCTGAAATAGGAGCGCGCGGGCCGCGATCGCTTTCATACCAGCGACGGGCCACGGCATCGCGACCTTCGGCCGAGAGCACTCGGGCTCGTCCTAAACCAAATTCCCAGAGCGCCACTAGATCGAGTTCATCATCAGCAGGTAAGCCGGCATATCCCGGAACCAAACGTGGGTCATCGGCGCGGGTCGGCAGCACATCACCCACACCAAGGTCTCCAGGAAGCACGCGCTTCTCCCACGGAATCCACTCTGGTGCCAACAATGCATCAGGGCCAGGGATGAGAACGACATCGCAAATGGTGGCTTCGCCATCTTCAAGTTGAGCAACAGTGACTGCCCACCGCCATTGCCCATAACCAGGTAATGAGGATTCAAAGAGATGTGTGTGCAGGCGATCGTCGTCATCTTCTACCGAGAGATGTGCGCCCACAAATTTAGCCCCATCTGCTTCCAGAATTGCGGCAGCGCGAGCTAACTCGATAAGTGCAGATGAGTTACTCATGTGTGGAGTTTATCGTGACTTCGTGGGCGTCTGTAGCCACTCTTCGTGCCAAGCGGTGAGCCAGGCGGGAAACTCCAATAATGAGGTGAGGATGACGTCTGGTCCTTCAAGAGCCAGTTCTTCGCGCGAGATAGGGCCAGTGGTGACCGCAACGCTTACTGCGCCTGCGCTCTTTGCGCCGCGTACATCTCCCGGGTGGTCGCCGACATAAATATCAGCACTTTCTGCCTGCAACGCGCTTGCCTTCTTTTCGGCGTAGAGGTCACCCACGATTACATCTAATTCAAGGTCTAGATACTTCACGATTTTCACCACTGCGGATTCAAGTTTTGCACTCACCACCATAGTTTGGCCGCCAAGAGCGCGAATGGTCTCAAGTGCTTCTTTCGCGCCCGGCAGCACCGTGGTTTGAGGAATTCCAATTTCGCCATAAATAGCGCGGTACTCCTGCACTAATGGATCCACTAATTCTGCAGGCACCCATTGGCCAAACGAATCCCAGAGTGGAATACCAACTGTCTTTGCCATCTCTTCGAGAGCAATGGTGAAACCGTGCCTCTTCAGCACGACATCCATCGTGGAGGTAATTCCATCAGAAGAATCAACGAGAGTCATATCGAGATCAAAGCCGACCATAAAACTCTTTGATGCATTTGGCGATGTCCCAGAAGATTTCACTGCATCATCCTTTCATAGCAAAGGAGCCCAGAGAAATCTCTGGGCTCCTTTGAGAAGATTTGGATTAGAAATCCATGTCTCCGCCACCGGGCATCGCAGGAGCGGCACCCTTTGGCTCTGGCTTATCAGCAATGACAACCTCAGTCGTGAGGAAGAGTGCTGCGATTGATGCGGCATTTTGAAGAGCAGAGCGCGTGACCTTGACTGGATCGATGATGCCACTCTTGATCATGTCTACGTACTCTCCGGTTGCTGCGTTAAGACCGAAACCGGCTTCGAGATGGCGAACCTTCTCGACCACCACTCCGCCTTCAAGCCCAGCGTTTATCGCAATCTGCTTGAGCGGCGCTTCAACAGCGAGCTCAACGATCTTGGCACCGGTTGCTTCGTCGCCCTCAAGTTTGAGCTTGGCGAATGCAGCCTTGGAAGCTTGGAGAAGAGCTACGCCACCACCGGCGACGATACCTTCTTCAACAGCTGCCTTTGCGTTGCGAACAGCATCTTCAATGCGGTGCTTACGCTCCTTGAGTTCTACCTCAGTTGCCGCACCTGCCTTGATAACAGCGACGCCACCAGCAAGCTTTGCAAGGCGCTCTTGGAGCTTCTCGCGATCGTAATCTGAATCACTCTTCTCGATTTCGGCACGGATTTGGTTAACGCGACCATTGATTTGGTCTGCATCTCCGGCGCCTTCAACGATGGTGGTTTCGTCCTTGGTAATAACGACCTTGCGGGCGCGACCGAGGAGATCAACCGTGGTTGATTCGAGTTTAAGACCGACCTCTTCAGAGATGACCTGTCCACCGGTGAGAATAGCAATGTCTTGGAGCATCGCCTTGCGACGATCACCAAAGCCTGGTGCCTTCACTGCAACTGAACGGAAAGTTCCGCGAATCTTATTCACTACAAGTGTTGCAAGGGCTTCGCCTTCAACATCTTCAGCGATGATCGCGAGTGGCTTTCCTGATTGCATGATCTTCTCAAGAAGTGGAAGGAGATCCTTCACAGATGTGATCTTTGAGTTTGCGATAAGCACGTAAGCGTCTTCGAGAACTGCTTCCATACGCTCAGGATCAGTGACGAAGTAAGGGCTGATGTATCCCTTGTCGAAACGCATACCTTCAGTGAGCTCGAGTTCGAGACCGAAAGTGTTGCTCTCTTCGACAGTGATGACGCCTTCTTTGCCAACCTTGTCCATTGCTTCGGCAATCATTTCGCCGATGGCTGAGTCTGCGGCAGAAATAGAAGCCGTTGATGCAATCTGCTCTTTCGTTTCAACAGCCTTAGCCATTGAATGAAGTTCAGCTGCTACTGCTTCTACTGCCTTCTCAATTCCGCGCTTGAGTGCCATTGGATTGGCACCTGCAGCAACGTTACGAAGACCTTCGCGCACAAGTGCTTGAGCGAGAACGGTTGCGGTCGTAGTTCCATCGCCAGCGACATCATCTGTCTTTTTGGCAACTTCCTTAACGAGCTCGGCACCGATCTTCTCGTATGGATCTTCGAGTTCGATTTCCTTAGCGATCGAAACACCGTCGTTGGTGATCGTGGGGGCTCCCCACTTCTTCTCCAACACAACGTTGCGTCCGCGAGGTCCGAGAGTGACCTTCACTGCGTCTGCGAGCTGATTCATTCCACGCTCGAGACCACGACGCGCCTCTTCATCAAAGGCGATGATCTTGGCCATTCATCTTCCTTCGTACGGGGTCGTTTGCACGACCATGACTGGGTGGCGCCCGCGACGGACGACCTCGTGGGAGGTCTCGCTCCACAGTCTGGGTGGGTTATCACTCTCACCCCGAGAGTGCTACCTATAGATTGGCACTCTCCTACGAGGAGTGCAAATTAGGAAGGGCTGTGAACGACTGTGAATGGCTGAGCCCTTAGTTGGCGGCCTTCACTGACTCAGCCTGGGGACCCTTGGCCCCTTGGGTCACATCGAACTCCACGCGCTGACCTTCTTGGAGGGACTTGTAGCCATCCATATCAATCGCGCTGTAATGCACGAATACATCTGCGCCATCATCAACTGCGATAAAGCCGTAGCCCTTTTCGCCGTTGAACCATTTAACGGTGCCAACTGCCATCACATTCTGCCTTTACTTCATAGGGTCACAGCTCGTCTGTGACCGGGTGCTACTGGGGTGAACTCACTGGTGGAAAAAACCCCAGGCTGGGAAGTTACTTCTCTAGAGTGGGAGCGCGGAAGATGGCAGCGAGAAAATATGGTGAAAAAATAAAAAAGAGCGCCTAAAATCCGGATATTTGGCGCAAAAGGAAATTACAAAAAGTTTAGGAGAGGCGGCGAGCTGAGCGGTCGCGAGTACGGGCATCGCGCATCCGGCGTAAACGCTTGACCAACATGGGATCGGCGGAGAGCGCCTCGGGGCGATCAATCACCGAATTGAGGAGCTCGTAATAGCGGGTCGGAGTGAAGTCAAAGAGTCCTTTAATAGTGACCTCTTTGGCACCCGCATGCTTCCACCAGTGACGTTCAAAATCGAGGATGGCGCGTTCGCGTTCAGAGAGTTCCCCGGTAGCGATTGCCGAGAGAACCACTTCGCCCACCATGACCCCTTTTTCTTAGGCACCCCACCTGACCTCTGGTGCTCTGCTGAACTCCAATAATAGGAGTAAATAACACGGTTGTCATTTATCCCCCACTATGGCCCGGTTGCACCTATATGTGCTGTGGAGAGGTGATTACGCCAAGGTGGCCAGAATGGTGGAGATATCTTCTGGTGTGGTCCGGGGGTTGACGATGGCAAAACGCAGGATGGTCTCGCCTTGATAGGTCGAGGGGGTCACGAAGCCGATCTGATCAGCGAGCAATTGATCGCTCCATCTTTTGTATTGCTCGGAGCCCCAGCCGATACGACGAAAAGCCACAATCGAAAGAGCAGGCGGATAAACCACTTCAGTAACCGAGCACTCCCCCACTAACCTCGCCGCATCGCGCGCGACTTCCAAGGTGCGCTCTACTGCATCGACATATTTTTTAGTGCCATGCGATGCCAGTGAGTACCAGAATGGAAGTCCGCGCGGACGACGTGAAAGCTGGATTCCGAAGTCCGACGGATTCCACGCATCGGGTTCTTGTAAAGACTTCAAATAACCTGCCTCTTGCTTATGAGCGCGCTTACCTAAATTTGGATTCCTATAAAGAAGAGCGCAGGCATCAAAAGGTGCAAAGAACCATTTGTGCGGATCTAAGATAAATGAATCTGCACGCTCTATTCCATCAAATAGTGGACGAGCACTCGGAGCTGCGAGCGCGGCAGCTCCGTACGCACCATCGACATGAAACCAAAGTTCGGCGGCTTCCGCTGCATCTGCAATCGAAGCGAGATCATCGATAATTCCAAGATTTGTGCTTCCAGATGTGGCTACAACTGCAAAAGCTTTCTGCTTACCGGAAAGTGAGTTGACTGCATCGAGAACTGAGGAACCCAAGAGACAACCGGATTGGTCGATCGCGCACTGAACGATATCTACATCCATTACCCGGGCCGCACTGGCTATAGATGAATGTGCGTTCTCGCTTACCAGCAATACCCAACGATATTCATTACCAAATTTTGCTCTCGCAGATTCTCGTGCCGTCACCAGTGCTGAGAGGTTTCCCACGGTGCCACCTTGCATGAATACACCGCCACTTGTTGCGGGAAATCCAGCGAGAGCAGCGATCCAGGCAAGCGCTTGATTCTCTGCGTAGACAGCACCTGCGCCTTCGAGCCAAGAACCGCCATAGATGCCGCTTGCTCCAACCACCAGATCAAAGAGTGAAGAAAGTTCGGTAGGAGCCGTGGGGATGAAGGCGAGATAGCGCGGATGGTCAGTCGAGATGCAGGCGGGAGCAAGTATGTCCGTGAAGAGTTTCAAAGCGACACTACCGCCCAACCCGTCCGCGGTAATGGTTTCTCCTGCCATCTCGCTGAGCTCCGCAAATGTGCGTGGTTGATCGAGTGCAACGGGATCCATGCGAAGGCGCAAATCTACGTAAGCCCCAATTTCATCCGAAATGCGCTGGGTCTCTTCATCAAAGATATGCATGAGTGGATTCTGTCAGACGGCGTCAGACTTCCCAAATATCCAATCGCTAAAAGAGTTACGCCTTCGGAATCGATTCCGCATATCGAATAAGGTTCTTTGCCATTCCAGGAAAGACGAAGGTGTGAAATGGCACGATAATCCACCAATAGAGATGACCGCCGAGTCCACGTGGAAGAAAAGAAGCTTCCTGTCGCAGCACGCATCGCTCTCCGTCTCGCGTAATGGTGAACTCTAGGTGGGCTAGCCCCGGAAGTTTCATCTCAGCGAGCAAGCGTAGTTTCTCGCCTTCCACTCGACCCTCTACTCGCCAGAAATCAAGGCTTTCACCGACGCGCAAATGCTCTGGATTGCGGCGGCCACGACGTAAGCCCACTCCGCCTACGAGTCGATCAAGAAATCCTCTGAGATGCCACGCCCAATCAGATCCGTACCAGCCGTGAATGCCACCGATACGCTCCACTGCTTCCCAGACTGCCGCTGGCGATGCGGTCGTCGTAAGAGTGCGCACATCACTATAAACAGTGGCTCCTGCCCAACTTGGATCAGTGTGGTTTGCCTCCCATGGGGAAGCGTTGCTCGTAGCATCTGACCACCTCGTGTAAGTAAGAGCCTCGCTAGTGCGCGAGAGGGCAAGTTCAATCGCATCATCGACGGAATGTAAACCGTCTATCGGTGGATTAATAATCTGATGAATGCTCTTGGCTGGATCCGCAACGACTTCACTAATCAGAGATCCAACCAACGGCCGTGCGATGGAAGCTGGCACGGGAGTAACAAGTCCCACCCAAAGACTTGAAAGTCCTGGCGAAAGCACCGGTACTGGAATGATGATGCGCTTACGCAATCCTGCGACCTTGGCAAAGGTATGCATCATTTCGGCGTAAGTGAGCACATCTAAGCCGCCGATATCGAAGATGCCACTCACTGGTTTTTCAAGCTCTGCAGATTGTGAGAGGTACCAGATGACATCGCGAATAGCGATTGGATGAGTGCGATTCTTTACCCACTTCGGAGTCGTCATAATGGGCAACCGCTCGGTGAGGTGGCGTAACATTTCAAATGATGCTGATCCTGAGCCGATGACAATGCCCGCTCGCATTTCGATCGTGGGAGTTCCTAGCGAAGCTAACGTATGCCCTACCTGTACGCGCGATGAGAGATGCGCACTCGTCGCTTTATCATTAGCTATGCCACCAAGATAAACGATTTGCTTGACGCCACATTCTTGTGCAGCAGTTGCGAATACTGTAGCCATCTCTTTTTCGGTTTGAGCAAAATTCTTTCCAGAGTTGAGCGAGTGAAGTAAGTAGTAGGCCGTGTGCACTCCAGTGAGTGCTCTGCGTAGATCCGAGATATCAAAGGCGTCACCTTCAACTACGTCTACTTGATCGTGCCAAGTAGCGTCAATAATCTTCGAAGCATCTCTCACTAATACACGGACTTGAGACTCCGATGCCACTAATTCGCGGACTAAGCGGCCACCTACATATCCTGTAGCGCCAGTCACCAGGAGTAGACGGTTATTCATGCGATATATCCATCAGTTGCGCAATTCTTGAATCATCAACTTCTCCAGTAACGAGGGAAAGTATGTTCCCCGATTTATCAAGTGCCATGGCAGATACTTGACTCATTGTTTCGATACGTGTGCTGCGGCAGAAATGATCTACATTTGTATAAAAAGTCCAAGTGCGGGCTAGGACTCGAGGATTCTTGATAGACGCTGCCATCGCTGCGTCAAAACGGCGTTGAAAAAGGAACCATTTGCTCCCAAGGACCGGAAATTCCAAGACTATATTTTCGCCCGTGAAGGCGGGATCCAGCGGAGAATCAGCCACACCTCGATCCGCTAGTGCGCTGATCCATCGATCGACCGCGCCTTGTTGGTCTCGTAGAAAGGCCGCGATCACGTAGGTACGTGTGGCTGGAAGGTCTCCTGGAAGTTCTTTCTTTGCACCCAAGAGATCCCGACCCATGATCTGTGGAAGCGATGGGCTCATGTGTGCAGATTACCCCTGAGTGCCGGGGTGGCGCGCGCTGAGTGGTCCTTGGGCCGCCTCAAGCAAGTTTTTGTGATGAATTTTTAGGCCCCTTGAGATAGATTCCTTCAGATCATCAGATATTGGAGAGTGCCTTGGAGCGTAGAGATTTTCTCAAAGTGATGGGTGTATCTCTTGCTACCGCGGCATCTGGTGCGCTGCCACAATCTTTTCTAAATGTCGCTCATGCTTCATCCGTAAATGCAATTACCAGATTGCCGGAAAGTGATACAGCGCGCTTCGCTTGGACTGTAGATGACGGTTGTAGCCCTGATGCGGTTAAGAGCTATATAAACTTTGTGGCTGACAATTATCTTAGGTTGACATTTTTTGTTTATGCTGGAGTATCACCTTGGCAAACACATAGAAAATTACTTAAACCCATGGTAGAAAGCGGACAGATTCAATTAGCCAATCACACAATGCATCATCCGTTGCTCACAAAGCTCACTACTAAGCAAGTGCAGAAAGAGTTGATGAATTGTCATAATTTCATGGAAAGAAATTACGGAATTGATGCAAAACCTTATTATCGGCCACCATACGGTGGCATTAATTCTGCAGTAATTAATGCTGCCGCTGATATTGGATACACAAAGCCAATGCTATGGTCAGGGACTTTGGCCGATTCTGGGAAAATAGGATCAGCGAAATTTATGAACTTTGCACATCAAGCAATGCGGGATCGTGGAATAGTTCTTGGGCATGCAAATAATATGGTGGCCCCAAATCATTTTGATCAGTTATTAGAGATCGTGAATAGCCGAGGACTTTCTACAGTCACTCTTACTGATGCATTTGGTGACTAAGAAAATTTTGTAAATCCGTAGTGTTAGTAGTGAGTAAGCGAGAGGTCATAGGTGCTGATCACCCCTCGGTAAGGGGATGGCGCACGCCGAGTGGACCTTGGGCCGCCTCAAGCAAGATATTTGTGGTTACCTTTGAAACAAAAGATCTCGTGCGAGCGGGCACACGTGAAGTAAGGCCACGAGTCACCCATCTCATTGTTCCTACCGAAATAGTGCCGGCACCGGTGCTTGAAACTGCATAAATAAAGTGGGACACCGATTTTTTGTTCACCCCACATATGACTGATGAACTTGCTAAAATTTCCCGCGGCCCTGTCTTAGAACTTATAGGTGCCACACGATCAACTTCTGGACCCAAAATTCTTTCAAATTGACTACCTTCCACGACACCAGTGCCCTTAAAAATGAATGAGCGTGATTTGGTAACGGTAAATACTCCCTGCGCTGGGAAACAGTTGTACATCTGCCCCGTGAGATCGGCTTCGGGATTACTCGCATCTCTGAATCGAATTGTGCTCTCCTTTTTATTCGGATCTTCGGCTGCTGATTTATAGATCTCCATGCGTCGATTTTCTCCTAGTGGAGAAGGAGAGAGACGCACTCGCCAGTAGGAGACATTGGCACCAAAGAAGAGCAGATTTGTCCCCTTGCTACGTGCCTTAATAACCGCGCCGCGTTCCTGCGCACTCCAATACTCATCATGCCCGCCAGAAACATATGCAGCCACCCCAGAGAGAATCCCTGGATTTGTTGCGACATCCACATCGGTGACGTAGGCGGGTAGTACTCCACTCTTCTCAGCTTCCACTAAGAGTGGATGAACGTAGTAAAGGTACTTCCCACTTCCGAATCCCATTCCTAGTGGACGATCAAAGGAAAGTACCCGGGCACGATCGGAGAAGCCTTTTGCTCCCCGGTAGGCAGAGGCCCCTTTCCAACTGTTGTACGCCAAGCTCGTCAAAGTGGGAATAGAAATCACTACCCTTGAAGTGAGGTCTACTTCACGAACCACCAGTGGAATGAACGCCTCGTGACCATTTGAGGCGAAGATTTTGAGCAAGTAGAAACCTGGCGAAAAAGCAGAGGTATCTATTGAGCTGTTTGAAATCCAATTACTTTCACTCATATTTGTAACGGGATCTACTTTCTGAGCACTCTGCTGAACGCACGGCAGTGAACTTGAGCGCCAGTACTCCTGCGCCTCCGCTCCGTCGTAATACCCCATCCGGTAAGCCGATACATAAAAGGTTCCTTTGGGACAGGTGACATAGAGATCGACCGTGTCACCAGGGAGAACGGAATTTGGCGACGCGAAGCCGGCCGTGTTTGAGGAAAAGTTTTTATTACTAATCTTCCAAGAGTTCGTGGATGCCGAGGCTCCGGACGGGGGCATCAAAGCCTGGGCAAAGAGAGCCAAGATGACTAATAAACCCAGGCGGCGCATGAAGCGAAAGTATAGTGATCCTTTTTCGATCTTCGGAATGAATAATTCGCTAGCATCCGGTGCATCAAGTTGGTGAGAGAGAGGTGGGCGCATGTCTAGTTCTCCCCGTATTGAACAGAATGGCATCAACATCATCAATGAGGAAGAGCGACGCGGAAGTGCTCGCAGCCTCTTCTGGCCATGGTGCGCGGCTAACCTCTCGATGCTGGCGCTCTCGTACGGCTCCTTTCTCTTGGGATTTGGCATCTCATTCTGGCAAGCCACCTTCGCTGGGCTGGTGGGAACGGTGCTTTCATTTGCTCTTGTTGGCGTTAGTTCACTAGCAGGGAAAAGATCATCAGCGCCAACTATGACTTTATCAAGAGCATCTTTTGGAGTCCGAGGAAATATCGTGCCCGGGATTCTCTCTTACTTAATATTTCTCGGCTGGGAAACCGTCCTGGTAGCTCTCGCAACATTGGCGACAAAAACAGTCCTCACACGCTTTTCTGATATCAACGAAAACTTTGCATACATCCTTGGATTCATTATCGCTGCATCACTCACCATCTTCGGTGGTGTTCTCGGCTTCAAGGTAATCATGAAAATGCAGGTATGGATCACATCAGCTACCGCCCTACTCACTATTGGATACATAGCGTTCACCATTGATCATGTGAACTGGCACGCGATCGCCACCATGAAGAGCGGAAGTATTCAAGGATTTGTTGGTGCCATGATCTTTGCCATCACCGGAATTGGTCTTGGCTGGGTGAATAGCGCCGCCGATTACTCGCGGTATTTACCACGCACTGTCTCTGGACGTAGCGTGATCGGCTGGACGGTATTTGGCGCCTCACTCGTTCCAGTAATCCTGGTTACTTATGGTTCGCTCTTAGCAGGTAGCAGCGCCGAACTAGGGAGTGCGATCGCGGCAGACCCAATTGGTGCACTCACTACGCTCTTACCCTCTTGGTATCTCATTCCCTTTGCGATTGTTGCCATTCTTGGTCTCATCGGGGGCGCAATCTTGAATCTCTATTCTTCTGGAATCACGTTGGTCTCACTCGGAGTGCCGATCAAGAGACACCAAGCGGCTTCCATCGACGGTGTCGTGATGTTGCTTGGCACCATTTACATCGTCTGGTTCGCGCCCAACTTTTTCGGTCCATTTCAGGGGTTCCTTATCACCCTTGGAGTCCCGATCGCCGTGTGGTCAGCTATCTTCGTGGCAGATGTCATGATGCGAAAACGCGACTATCACGAGGCCGACCTCTTTGATCCTCAAGGGCGTTATGGCTCTTGGAATCCCACGAGCGTCGCACTCATGGTTGCTGGCACAGTAGTGGGTTGGGGGTTAGTCACCAACACTTTTGCTAGCTGGCTCAGCTGGCAGGGATATCTACTCTGGATTGTTGGTGGCAAGAACGGTCCCTGGACTTATGCAAATCTTGGAATCTTGGCAGCGCTACTCATCGGATTTTTTGGCTATCTCATCCTTGGATCTAAGAGAATTCGTATCCAAGAAGAGCGTTAAATACTCTGGATTAATTTAAACCAAATTACATTTGTGGGATCGATAACCTCAAAATGCCCAATGCCGGCATGCTCCTGATATTTCACTTGGGGGTGATGCAGTGCAAATTTACGATTCATCTCAACCGGGACTCGAATATCACAATCACCTTGCACAACTATCACCTCAACATCTCCATACTCAAGATGCATCGGATCTAGATCGGGTCTCGTACTCGCTGCGCATCCGAGGAAGTCAGACGCTGCACCTTCATCAAGATGGAGTTCCTCCGTCATTTGAAGATCAGAAACCGGAGCCAGAGCTACTACCTTCTTCACCTTCGAAACGTTGGAAGCTGCCCACAGTGCCAAGTGACCCCCAGCCGAATGGCCAATGAGGGTCACCGCTTCTGCAGGTATGGCCGCAATAGCCGCCGCCACATCCGCCACCATGGCGTTGGGGTTACCCGGTATACGTCGATATTCAAGTGAGATGACAGCGTGCCCGGCGTCTGCAAGTGCGCCCGCCAAAGGCCGCAGAGAAGTTCGATCCCAAAGCGGGCGCCAATAACCACCGTGAAGCAATACGAGTGGATGCGAATTTAAGGTGCCGAAGATATCGGCAACTTGATCTGGATCGCTTCCATACGCCCAGGTGTGATCTGGGATGCGTGTGGGTAAATCAAATACAAAGCGATCCTCGCTCACGATTTGAGCCTAAATCGTTGAAGTTTTCCAGTAGTCGTTTTTGGGAGAGCTTCTACAAACTCAAGTACTCGCGGATACTTAAAGGGCACGATCGTCTCTTTGGCGTGATCTTGTAGTTCCTTTCGAAGTTGGTCACTGCCAACAAACCCATTGATGAGCACGACGTATGCGGCGACCACCATGCCGCGCTTTTCGTCGGGCAAACCGATCACCGCACACTCCGCAACTGCAGGATGCAGAAGTAATGCGTTTTCCACTTCCGGAGCCGCCACGTTGTAACCGCTGGAAATAATCATGTCGTCAGAGCGGGATTGATATTGGAAGTAGCCATTCGCGTGTTTGATGTAAAGGTCACCCGTAAGATTCCATCCTTCTTCGACATACTTTCGCTGACGATCATCATTCAGGTAACGACATCCAGTGGGTCCCTTGACTGCCAGGCGCCCGACCTCACCATCAACTACTAAGCGGCCCTCCTCATCGACCACTATCGCCTCGTAACCCGGCACTACTTTTCCAGTCATACCCGGAATGATCTCCTCACCTGCTGCCGAAATAAAAATGTGCAACATTTCTGTAGCACCGATGCCATCGATAATGCGAATACCTGTTGCGCTATTCCACGCTTCCCATGTGCTCTTTGGCAGGTGCTCTCCCGCCGACACACAAGTGCGCAGCGATGGAAGCGGTGCCGCGTCTAGATGGGAGAGCATGGCTCGATACGCGGTCGGAGCCGTAAAGAGAGTGGTGACGTGATGTTTTGCGATTTCCTTCAGCAAAACTGTTGGGGGCGCACCCTCCAAGAGCAAGCTGGTGGCACCTACTCGAAACGGAAAGATTACGAGCGCTCCAAGACCAAAGGTGAAAGCAAGTGGCGGTGATCCGGCAAAGATATCGCTGCTCTTTGGCTTTAAGACCTGCTTCGAGAAAGTATCTGCGATAGTCAATATGTCACGATGAAAGTGCATAGTCGCTTTGGGAAGTCCAGTTGATCCTGAAGTAAAAGCCAGCAAACTTACGTCATCTGATGCGGTATCACAGGGCGTATGGTCACCGGAATATGATGCGCATTTTTGGAGGAGATCGTCAGCAGTTCCTGATCCATAAACAAATGTCTCTCCGTGGAAGCCCGTAACTACGCTCCACTCTTCAACGTACCGGTGGTCTACACAAGCAAATTGCACTGAAGCGATATCAACGATCTTTTCTAATTCGCCTGTGCGTTGAAGATGAATCGTGGTAACTACAACTGCACCGATGCGGAGCAGAGCAAACCAGAGCGCAACCACCGATGCGTTATTTGGTCCTCGAAGGAGCACTCGATTTCCTGGGAGTACTCCCGATGCCTCGAAAAAGTGAGCAAGTGACTTAACTTGGTCAAGCAATGCACCGTAGGTAACTTCGCCCTCCGGTGCAATGAGAGCGATCTTTTCACGACCCACCAAATCAATTGTGCGATCAAGCAACTCAACACTGGCGTTAAGTCGCTCCGGGTATGCCGGAATGTTGATGAGTTCTGGCCAGAGATCATTGGGCGGCAAATTATCGCGCGTGAATGGATCAACGTGAGCAGAGCGAATCATGGGTCTAGAGAACCTTCGCTCCGGTGGTACTTACTTTCTTGTACTCCCGGCTTGTGACCAGATCACGTAATCGAGCAAAGCCATCCCACACCTCGACATACGAGGTAGGTAGTGGGGAGATGGCTAATCGGATGGCATTTGGATTTCGAAAGTCGGGAATGACCTTAGCTAAGCTCCGCATCGCGACTGATATTTGGAAAGCATCAGCGTGGAGTAGCGAAACGTGCCCACCTCGCTCTGCTGGATTTCGTGGGGTCCCTAATTCAAATCCAAGTTCTTTCAACCAACCTTCATAAAGCGCAATCATAAGCTCTGTACCTCGGGCGCACTTTTCTTCGATCGTATTTATGCCTGCTGCCTCGATCATGGTAAATGAAGATTGAATACTGCGTAGCCCAAAGATTGGCGGAGTACCAATTTGAAATCCTTTCATCCCTGGTGCGCGCTCAAAGCGAGCGTCCATGCCGAATTGGTTTGCTTGCGCAAACCACCCCTGGATAGGAACTTTCAATTCTGATTGCATTTTCTTGCTGACATAGAGCCAACCTGGTGCTCCAGGCCCGGCGTTCCCGTACTTATAGGTGCAACCGACGGCAGCATCCACACCATCAGTGTCGAAATTCATGGCGACCGATCCGGTAGCGTGCGAAGCATCCCAAAGCGCGATGGCACCACTCTGCTGTATGAGTTTGGTAAGCACAGGAACGTTGTTTCGAGCACCTGATCGATATTGAATAACTTGAAGCGTCACAAGCGCGACGTCATCGTTAAGTAGAGGGGCCAAAATCTCAGCCGTAATCTGCTCATTCTCTGAATGAGGAATCATCACTAACTTCATTCCAAATTCTTCTGCTAGACCTTGGAGAATATAGCGATCAGTTGGAAAGTTGGATTTATCCGTGATGATCGTCTTGCGACTCGGGCGTGCCTTTATTGCGGCTGTAGCTATTTGGTAAAAGTTCACCGAAGTAGTGTCAGTTGCAAGTACCTGACCGACTCCAGCGCCAAGTGTCGAACGACCAATCAGATCTCCAGTGGATTGTGATTCATCGAGCCAGTGATGCCACCCATCAACTACTTCGGTCCCCCACTCTTTCAACATCAGGTCATTGATTACTTCGATAGTGCGAAGCGGGAGTCTGCCGAGGGAATTGCCGTCGAGGTAGCACACTTCAGGATCTGCAAAATAGAAGCCTTGACGAAAGTGAGCCAATGGATCATCGTGATCTAATTGCTCCGCGTAGCTTCGATCCAAGGCAGACATGTGCGCAAGCGTATCCGAGAGAGTTGGCTACTCATATGGCAGGTATGTAAGAAAGTGGGGCCGACCAGGGGACTCGAACCCCTAACCCCCGCATTACAAGTGCGGTGCGCTACCAATTGCGCCAGGTCGGCTTGGAACCTTGTTTCGATCAGGGCAATTATGTCATCGGATTATGAAGGCGAGAAATCTGGCTATCGGCGGAGTGTCTCCGAAGGCAATTCCCCGAAACGATCATGATATGTCTTGGCAAAACGCCCTAGGTGAGTGAACCCCCACGAGAAGGCAATATCGGCGATAGAGGTGCTCTGGGCGCGCTCTGAGAGCAAGTCCTGACGCGCTCGGTTAAGGCGTACATCCCGCAAGTATTCGGTAGGGCTCATGCCTACATATCGCTTGAAGCCATCTTGCAAACTTCGAATGCTTACGCCAGCAGCTCGCGCCATATCCGTCACCGTCAATGGTTCTTGCGGTGAAGCTTCACAAGCTTGAATCGCTATTCGCACACTGCGAGGCGCAGCCGGTTCTACCCTACTTCCGATTGAGTCGCTGTAGTTGTGGCGCTGCGATAGCAACAACCCACTAATGATCAGATCCTGGAATTGGTCGCGAACACCGGCATGCATCGTGAGACCACCACGATCGACATCAGTAACGAGAGTATCAACGAGCGTGCGCCAACTGCGCGCTTGTGGAGTAGTGAGATCCATTCCTAAATCAAATCGCACTGGCGCTTGCAGCTCGCGCCCAATCAAATCTTCTAGTCGCTCTTCCAAAGTAATTCTGCTGATATATACAAGTAATTGCGGATTCCCGGCATGCCAGACCATATCGAGCTTCTCGAGTGGGTTTGGAATAGAAGCCATCGAACTATCCGAATGGATGCTCTCTTTACCGGAGTGGATTTCGGCACTGCCAGCGAGTGGCATTTGAATTAAGTAGAAAGAGTGCAACTCCCCTGGAGTGATATGAACATCTGCACCATAATCTAAGTAATTGAGGGTGACATCACCAAGTGTGACTCGGTTGTGTACTGTATCTAGCTTTTCATCCGCAGACGTCGTGGTCAGTTTGTGAGGGCAGAAGACCCGCGCTACCTGCTCACGCGCTTCATCCAGGTTTTGGGTTCGGAAGAGATTATGTTCGCGTAGCAACTCAGCGACCACAGCCATCTCCCAACTCCTTCTTAGGTAGGTGATCTAGTTTGCCCTGCCCAGGGTGGCTGTCAAGGGGTTAAGCTGTCGAAGAGTGCGCTAGATGGATAGCCCTTGCGTGAGAAGGACACCAATAAGGGTCCCTACTATCTACCGTCTGAATGTTCCCAGAGCGAAGGAGTCCCATGAGTTCGCAAACACATGCACTTTCTGGAAAGACCGCAATAGTTACCGGTGGTGGCACCCTCTTTGGAGAAGCGGTAGCCCGCACATTGGTGGCCGATGGCGCCAAGGTGCTTATCGTAGAAATCAACGAAGAGACCGGCGCAGCTGCGGCAAAGAAGAGTGGTGCGACCTTTGTACACGCTGACATTACCGATGACGCCGCAATCGACAAGGTTGTGAGCGATGCTGCAAAGAGCTGGGGCCGCATTGACATCCTGGTAAACCTGGCATGTTCATATGATGACGCTGGCGCAGATAGCACTCGCGCGCAGTGGCTCAACACTCTCAACGTCAATGTGGCTAGTACTGCTTTGCTTAGCGCTGCCGTACGACCTCACATGGCCAAGCAAGGTGGCGGTGCAATCGTTAACCTCACCAGTATTTCATCAAGCGTTGCCCAGATCGGTCGCTGGACATACCCAGTGAGCAAAGCTGCAATTGTGCAGCTCACCAAGAACATGGCGATGGATTATGCGCCTGACAAAATCCGCGTAAATTCTGTCTCACCCGGTTGGACCTGGTCAGCGATCATGGACATGCTCTCAAAGGGCGATCGCGCTAAAACAGATCGGGTAGCTGCGCCTTTTCATCTCACTGGACGCGTGGGAGATCCTGAAGAAGTTGCACATGTCATCTCCTTCCTCTGCAGCGATAAAGCATCCGTGGTCACTGGCGCTGATTGGGCTGCTGATGGCGGCTATTCAGCAATGGGTCCCGAACAAGCGGTACCAGCGATTCCACTCCTCATGGAGTAATGCTCAATAGAAGTAAGAAGGGGGGCTCTCTTTTGAGAGCCCCCCTTCTTTTCCTCCTTGAAAATCGCTTACTTGATTCCTAAACGCTTGCGAAGCTGTGGACCAATCTTCGCGTAGTTCTTGGGATTGATGGGGAATGACCACTCGTTGAAACGCTTCACAGCACCAATGCTCAAGTTCATATCGTCGAGCAGTTCGTCAACGTTATGAACCGAGAATGGAATAATGTTTGTTCCACGAGCGTGCTTATTTTCCGTGCGCTTCTCCATCCAAGCAAGTCGCTTGTCGATGTGCTTAAGCATCACATCATGTGGTGGAAGTTTGATGGCACCTGCAAGATAGCCACCAATCCAGACGGCGCCCATCTCGGCATTCAATTGGCTAAAGAAGGATGAGTTATAGCCGTTAAATGCGAGGTTTTGAACATCGAGTGGAAGCAGTTGACGATAGAGACGGAAGTTTCCACGATCATCGTTAATCCGTGCCATCACGGAATCTTCCAGGAATTGCACGCGTTGATGGAAACCGGTACCACAAATGATGTAATCGGCATCAACGGTCTTTCCGTTAGCAAGGTGGACTTTGCCAGCTTCCATGCGCACGATCTCAGTGTCGCGTTCGACCTTGAGGGATCCTGCTTCCACCTTGTCAAAGAATCCATCTGAAGCAAGTGAAACCGTGCTTCGCACGATGGTATCGAGGCCGTTATGTGGATGAAGGTTGAGCTTTTCCAACTTGAATTGACTCTCAATGACGCCCTGGACGCTGCCGAGCATGCCACCACTGACCTTCTTGCCCTTGCCGTGCATGAACTTCTCAAAGCCCTTCAAATCAATGTAGGGGAAGAGTGCCTCGCCCATGCGTGTAAGCAGGAGCATCTTATAATTGAGCACGTTCTTAAACTTCTTAGGTACCTTCCAAATGATGTGCCGCGCAACAATCGTGGTGTTCTTTGCGACACCGACAGTTTCGTTAGCCACATCGCAGGATGACTTGCCATATCCGACAACCACTACGTTCTTGCCACGGACATCTTCAAGGTTATGAAAATCTACGGTGTGCATGATTTTTCCACCAGCTGCCTTAAAGGCGTCCGCACCTTCCCAAGTGGGTACCAAGGGATCACAGAAGATGCCATTAGCGACGATGAGGTAGTCGAAGTTCTGGGTGTTATCTAGGCCATTTGCGGAAGTATTCAGAGTCCAGGAGCCATCGGCATTTTGCTTCGCGCTCTTTACTTCAGTATTGAGCGAAATCTTGTTGCCGAATTTGAAGTTATTGACATAGCCAGCTATGTATTTCTGTACTTGCTCGCCGCTTGGCCACTCGGGAGTACCCTTTGGATAGGGATAATCACTCAGCACATACGTGCTGCGCACATTCTGTGTTCCCAAACCGGGATAACGACGCGAAGTCGTCCACACGCCACCTACTTCGGAGTCTTTCTCAAAAACGTGAACATCATGACCGAACTCGGTCAGAACTTTGGCTGATGCAAGGCCAGCAAAGCCGGCACCCACAATTGCAATCTTCTTACCCATCAAGGACCTCCAAGTAGTCCGCTCACGCGGTTCGGGAATCTGCTTAGAGTGAGGGTAGGAAAATTACTGAGAGGTGCTTATCCGCCAGGCGCAGAGGCTATCCATCCCACGCGCGTAATCCCACCCTACAATCGAGTTATGCGTAACTGGTGGCGTCGAACTAGAAAAGCTCTGATCACTTTGGTGGTCTCGCGGCGCCCTTGGGTTCAACAGACCCTCGTGACCGCCCTGGCCTCCGGCGTCGCCTGGGAAGTAGGGGACCTCGTCGTCGCACACGGCGGGTTGGTCGCGGCCATCGCGGCGGCGCTCTCCGTGCGAATCTCGCTTCACAAATCAGTACGTGAAGGTTTTGGTCAGATTTTTGGAACCGCGATCGGTGCGGGCACCGCGCTTCTTTCCACGACGCTTCTCGGGTTCGGTTTCTTCACTGTCGTCGGAACCGTGTTGCTTTGCGCCATCATCTCGCGCGCTATTCACTTAGGCGAGATCGCGAGTTTCAATGTACCGATTACCGCTCTCATAGTTATCGGCCCAGGACTCAGCGAGAGCAATGCAGTGAGAAGGATGTCCTGCACACTCATCGGAGTAGGTATTGCGATTGTTTTCTCATACTTTGCTCACCCCAAAACCCCCGCAGGAAGAACTATCGATCAAATCGGTAGAGTTGGGAGACGAGCGTCTGAACTTCTTGACCAGATGGCTGTTGGTGTTGCGAATGGTTACACACAACAGGAGGCGGGTGATTGGCTAGCAAAGGCTCGATTACTCGTTGAGGAAATTCCTGGGGTGCGCTCGCAAGCTCAAGAAGCGCGCTCATACGCAAAATGGTTCCCCACTGCAGAAGTTGATGAAGCTGAAGATCTTTACTCACGTGGAGTGGCAGCCGAACACACTGTGGTTCAGATCCGATCGATTGCTCGCACACTCTTTGATACTTCAGTGGATGATGCCGGGATGACCGACGCGACTTCGCAACAGATATCTCGCGCGCTCGCTAGTGCAAGCGTGGCTATAAAGGATCGCATGAAATCCCTCTCTGGTGATGATTCAGCCAGGGATAAGGAAGACATAGCAGATGAACTTCGGGCAGCTGGCTCTGTTTTTGTTGATGAAGTAATCGATCAATTCGATGAGACTGATCCCGATCAATTAGCGCGCACGATCTCACTCAAGGCAAATATCGACATCATCGCCGATTCACTCGATCTCTCCTCACCCGCTATTCGCAACGTTGCTTCGCCAGCATCGCCTGGTGGAATTTTGGCGGTCTCACCGATAGTCCAAGGAAAGAAGATCCGTCGCCGGATCAAGCAGGTGGTACCGAGCTTCCTCAAAAAGTACTTTTAAGGGGCTACTCGTTGTTGGCTAATCGCATAGAGCACGACACTGGAGGCAATGCCTGCATTCAGTGACTCGGTAGCTGCTGACATCGGAATAGAAAGAATGTAGTCGCAGGTTTCACTCACTAAACGACCCAGACCCTTTCCTTCACTACCCACCACAACTACAAGTGGATCACTTCCGTTATCGAACTTAGGAAGTGAGACGTCGCCGTCTGCATCAAGTCCGACTACGAAGCATCCCGCTTCCTTTGCCTCTTCGAGCCAGCGCACCATGTTGGTCACCCGAGCAACAGGCACCCGAGCCGCGGCTCCGGCCGAAGATTTCCACGCAGATGCAGTCAGTCCCGCCGAGCGACGTTCGGTGATGACTACTCCGTGCGCGCCAAAAGCGCCTGCACTTCGCAAGATTGCTCCCAGGTTTCTTGGGTCCGTAATGCCATCGAGTGCAATAAGAAGGGGCTTCTTTCCGTGCTCCTTCAATGCCTTTACCAACACGCTGGCGTCGTAGTACTCGTACTCTGGAAGCCTCAGAGCGACGCCTTGGTGAATCCCGTATTCAGTCAGGGCGTCGATATCTTCCCGAGTTGCTTCACGAATAGTGATCTTCTGTTCTAAAGCTAACGTCAAAATTTCCTTAGTGCGTTCATCGCTTTCGAGTCGATGTGCAATGACAAGTTCCTTCGCAGGAATCTCGGCACGCAAAGCTTCAAGCACACTATTGCGTCCTGCCACGATCTCATCACCGGTTTTCCGTGGACGAGTCGGACGTCCAGAGCGCGCACCGCTTGCACGCTCTGGTGCACGCTTTGCCGCGACTTTGCGCTTGCTAGCCGCGTGATAGGTACGTGCTTCTGCCTTAGGCGTAGGACCTTTACCAGCCAGCTTGCGCTTGTTATTTCCACCAGTTCCCACCGTTGGCTTCTTAGCTCTACTACTTACGGCGCCTTTGCGTTTGGAGTTGCCAGCCATTACTGCACTCGTTTCTGAAGGGTCCACCGCGAACCGGAAGATGAATCTTCCACAGCGATTCCCGCTGCGGCGAGCCCATCGCGAATTGCATCCGCGGCAGCCCAATCTTGGCGAACACGAGCACAATTGCGTTGCTCGAGCACTACTTTCACGAGTTCATCAACAACACCGGTGAGATTACTTGAACTATTAGCCCAAGGACCAGTGCGTGGATCGCAACCAAAAACTTCGAGCATCGCGCGCACATCACCAAGTGAAGTACGTATCGCATTCTTATCCCCTGAGGTGAGTGCGGTATTACCTTCGCGCACTACATCAGCAAGAACGGCGAGCGCTTGAGGCGCAGCCAAGTCATTATCAAGCGCAGCGCGAAATTCCTGTGGAACATCTGCAGATATCGCACTCTCGCCCAAGATAGATTCGGCGCGATCAATAAAGTTCTCGATACGTTGGAAGCCAATTGCTGATTCTGCAAGGGAATCTGGTGAGTATTCCAACATTGAACGGTAATGCGCCGAGTTAAGGTACCAACGCAATTCAATAGGGCGTGCGATATTAAGAATTTCGTAGACTTTAAGTGAGTTACCCAGCGACTTACTCATCTTTTCACCTGATGTAGTCACCCAAGCGTTATGCAACCAACGCTTCGCAAATCCATACCCAGCGGCATTCGATTGCGCAATCTCATTTTCGTGGTGCGGGAAGATGAGATCTAAACCACCACAATGAATATCGAATGTTTCGCCTAAGTATTGGTAGGCCATCGCACTGCACTCGAGGTGCCAACCTGGACGACCTGCGCCCCACGGAGTTGGCCACGAGGGATCTCCTGCTTTGGCAGCTTTCCACAATGCAAAGTCACGTGGATCTTTCTTGTACTTAATTTCGTTTGGATTATCGCTATCAGCCGCTGACTGCAGATCATCTAACTTCTGTCCCGAGAGCGTGAGGTACTCAGGTAGTGAACGGACTTCTAAATAAACATCCCCATTGCCGGGCGCATATGCATGTCCACGTTCAATAAGTACCGACATTAATTCAATCATCTGAGTGATATGACCCGTTGCCCGTGGTTCATAGGTCGGCGGGATGCAGTTGAGTGAAACATAGGCTTCATTAAATTCGCGTTCATACTTCATCGCGATGGCCCACCAAGGCGCGCCCTCATGAACGGCGTTATGCAAAATCTTGTCATCAATATCCGTCACGTTTCGGACGAAGGTGACTTGATATCCGTGGCCACGCTCTAGCCAGCGTCGTAGCAAATCGAAATTGATAGCGCTACGGAGATGGCCAATATGCGGAGAGGATTGCACAGTGGCTCCACAGAGATAGATAGAGACTTTGCCCGCAATCAGCGGCTGGAAGTCGCTCTCTTGCCTAGCAGCGGTGTCGTAAAGTCTCACCGGGTAAGACTAACTAACTAATGCCGTTGCAATTGCCGCGATGCCCTCGCCACGTCCGGTAAGCCCCAAACCATCAGTTGTCGTACCTGAGACGGCTACTGGGGCGCCTCCTATGGCCATGGATAGTGCAGATTCCATCTCCACTCGACGAGGCGCAATTCGTGGACGGTTGCCAATAATTTGCACTGAGACATTCCCTACGGAAAATCCCAGGCCATGCACGATCTTTAAGGTTTCGGCAAGGAGCAGGCTCCCGCTAGCCCCTTTCCACTCAAGACGATCAACGCCAAAGTGCGTTCCCAAATCTCCTGCGCCGGCGGCTGAGAGCAAGGCGTCGCAGATGGCATGAGCAGCCACATCACTGTCAGAGTGCCCTTCGAGTCCGCTTTCTTCACTCCAGAGAAGTCCACCTAGCCAGAGCTCTCGCTTCTCGTCACTCGAAAAGCGGTGAACATCTACGCCGATTCCGATTCTCATTTTGCTCTCCTTGCAAGTAATGCTTCGGCCCACTCAAGATCGGCCGAAGTTGTAATTTTTCTTGAGAGATCATGGCCCAGCACGGTGAGCACTGGTCTTCCCATCTCTTCTACCATCATGGAATCGTCGGTGGCTTCAACGCTGCATTCACGGGCATGCGCGGCTCTTAACGTTGACGATGAAAATCCTTGAGGCGTTTGCACTCTCCCTAGGAAATTCCTATCTTCCGTGCGCACAACGAATTTATTTTGATCAATTCGCTTAATGGTATCCACCATGCCGAGAAGTGGGACGACTGCCTCGTTTCCGGCTTTTAGACCGTGAATTACCTCAAGAAAAACAGATCCGGGTGTGAAACAACGTGCCGCATCATGAACCAGCACGTAATCCACGTCATCTGGCAGCGTTGCTAAAGCGAGTGAAACACTTTCACGACGTGTAATACCGCCAGTGATGACCGAAGTTTTCGTACTCCATTTTTCTACGGCGACCGAGATTGGTTTCTCATATCCATGAGGAGCCGCGACTACGATGAGATCTACATACTGCGCCACGGTTTCAACGGCACGGCAAATGAGGGAGTGACCGGCGACAGCAACTAATGCTTTAGGAAGCGAAGCGCCAAGTCGCTCGCCGCTTCCCGCAGCCGGGACGATCGCGGCGATTCTCATCGGATTAAGAGGCGAGAACCTCGTCGAGAATTGACTCCGCCTTGAGTTCATCTGTCTTTTCGGCGAGGGCAAGTTCGCTGATCAGGATCTGGCGTGCCTTTGCAAGCATGCGCTTCTCTCCGGCGGAGAGTCCCTTCTCCTTATCGCGACGAAAAAGATCACGAACAACTTCGGCAACCTTAATGACATCGCCGGAAGCCAGCTTCTCAAGATTGGCCTTGTAACGGCGTGACCAGTTAGTGGGTTCTTCGGTGTATGGCTGGCGAAGCACTGAGAAAACTTTCTCCAGACCTTCTTTGTCGACTACATCCCGAACACCTACAAGATCCACATTTTCAGCCGGCACCCGTACGGTGAGATCTCCCTGGGCTACTTTGAGAACGAGGTAAAGCTTCTCCTCGCCTTTGATGGTGCGGGTCTCGATAGCCTCGATTAGAGCTGCTCCGTGATGGGGATAAACAACGGTTTCGCCGACTTTGAAAGTCATTCATGGGCCTTTCGAACGTAACACTCAGGTGCCACTGAAAATCTTCCGGTGTAACTCCATTCTACCAGCCAAAAGCCCTCGTTTCGAATCGAGATCTGAAGCGTTTCTGCAGGTCAAAGATGGTTTTGTCGACCCAAATCGGAGTTGACATAAAGCCTTGCTTCTGCTCCGGTAACCTTACTTCCTGTACCGAAGGCGAAGCTCCCGCTTGGCCCCTCAAAAGGAGTAGTTAGTGAAAAGTATGCGCGCCCTCGTCCTCCTTTCATCGTTACTTTTGCTCACCGCGTGCGGTGCTGGACAGAACGCGCAAACCGCGCAGCTCTACACCCCCACAGATGGCGTGCAAGGTGAGAGTTCCTCAATTGCGGTACGAAATGTTGTTGTCGTAGCCAATGCCGAAGGCGATGGAATCCTCTCGGCTACCTTGGTTGATCCAAGCGATGCCACCACCACAACTTTTGGTGCACCAGATCGACTTACCGGAGTCATCATCAACGGCAAAGCTGCAACGTTGACTCCTGCAGCACCCACGTTGCAAGTGAATGCACCTGTCAACTTCTCTGGTCCAGCGTCAAATGCATCTGCTGTTGTCACTACATTAGGAGTGAAACCTGGTTCAAATGTAACTGTGACATTCTCATTTGAAATCGCTGGTGACCTTACGGTGACTGCACTCGTCCGCGAGAACAGCGAAGAGTTTGCTGCAGTTACTGCTCCCAAGTCTTAGGACTCGTACTTATAACCCAGCCCACGCACTGTTGTAATAATGCTTGGCTCGGCTGGATCCTCTTCAATCTTCGCGCGAATTCGTTTGATGTGAACGTCTAGTGTCTTGGTATCGCCTACGTAATTGCTTCCCCAAATACGATCAATCAGCTGCCCACGAGTAAGGACTCTTCCAGCATTTCGAAGAAGCATCTCTAGAAGTTCGAATTCCTTGAGTGGCAATGCCACATTGGCACCGCGCACCGAAACCATGTGTCGTTCGACATCCATACTCACACCTCCGGCGGTGAGTACGCTCTCGGAGACTTCTTCGCTGTTTCCTTGACGACGAAGCACTGCGCGAATACGGGCGACAAGTTCGCGTGACTTATAAGGCTTAGTGACGTAATCATCTGCACCGATTTCAAGTCCAACGACTTTATCTACTTCGTCATCTTTCGCAGTGAGCATGATGATGGGAACTTGGGAATAACTCCTTATCTGCCTGCACACTTCGACCCCCGAAAGTCCTGGGAGCATAAGGTCAAGCAACACTAGGTCCGCGCCATTACGAGCAAATTTGGTAATGGCATCTGCGCCATTCTCAGCAACAGTGACTTCGAAACCCTCTTTGGTTAATAAGTACGCAAGTGCTTCTGAAAACGAAGCTTCATCTTCTACTACAAGGATGCGTGTCATTCGGATTCCTGACTATTGCTTGCGAGTGGGAGGCGAAGAGTAAAAGTGCTTCCAGAGCCTTCCATGCTCCAGACGCGTATATCTCCACCATGATTAGTAACAATATGTTTAACGATGGCCAAACCTAAGCCGGTTCCGCCGGTTGCTCGAGAACGTGCAGGGTCAACTCGGTAGAAACGTTCGAAGATTCGTTCAATATCAGCTTCGGAAATACCGATTCCTTGATCGCTTACTGCGATTTCTACGATGTCGGCCTGAGATTCAATACCGATGCCGACGCTCGTGTGATCCGGACTATAAGCAATTGCATTATTAATGAGATTCGTGAGTGCAGTCGTAAGTTGCTCTTGATTTCCCATCACTGCCAAACCGCCTGCACTTGATGGCACCACCGTGATATCTCGCTTTTCGGCCGATAACTTAGTTCTATCAAGCGCCATGTTCATTACATTCTCTAATTGCACTAAACTGGCATGAGCTAGTGGATCTTGGCTTTGAAGCCTTGAGAGATCGATAATTTCTTGTACTAGGTCCCCAAGCCGCACCGCTTCCGTGCCCATCCGTTCGGCAAATCGTTTGACTGCAGCCGGATCATCACTCGCCTCCACGACCGCTTCAGCCAGGATCGAGAGCGCGCCGATCGGGGTCTTTAATTCGTGCGAAATATTTGCCACAAAGTCGCGGCGGACTTCATCAACGAGTCGGGATTCACTCTCGTCGGCGATGAGTACCAAAACGGATCCACTGCCAAGCTCAGGAATAAGCAGGGCGCGCACGAGTAATTCAAATGTGCCGGAGCTCAGCCGTCCACGTTTGAACTCAACACGAGACTCCACGAGTTCAAACCCTTTTCGAGCATGGCGCACCAAGGCCACCAACTCTTCACCCATGAGTTTCTCATCGCGCACGATTCCAAGTGCTCGGGCCGAAGCACTTGCCAGTAGGACTTTCTCGCCAGGAGCAATGATCAAGGCACTCTCAGGGACCAGGGAGAGAATCCGGCTCACCACGGCAGCGAGACGAAGATCTGGAGTCGCGGGAACTTGCTCGACCGCCCTACCAAACAATCGCGCCATGTACCCATCGTAGATCGCTCTATGGCGGGAATTCGACATAGAGTCTCTCCTCACCCCCTGTTCATCAAAAAGTTACGAGATGTTCAGATAAATGGGCGTTTAGGCGCTTTACGCAGGATAATCTAGCCTCCATGCGCGATGCCTATCATGACGATCTAGACGCTGTGAGCGCCACCCTGGTTTCAATGGCGGCCATGGTGGATAACGCCATCGTGCGGGCTTCAAAGTCGCTTCTCGAATCGGATAGGGCACTCGCCGAAGAGGTGATCGCGGCTGACGCCGCTATCGATACTGTGCAACATGAGTTAGATAATCGCACTGTTGACCTCATGGCTAGGCAAGCTCCGGTAGCAAGCGATCTTCGTGTCTTGGTCACCTCACTTCGCATGAGTGCCGACCTAGAACGAATGGGCGACCTTGCGGCACATATTGCCAAGGCCGCGCGCATGCGTTTCCCAGCTTGTGCTGTTCCCGTTGAACTACAAATGACTATTCTCGAAATGGGTCGGGTAGCCAGCGACCTGGTGAATAAAACTGCGCTCGTGATCAGGGATCGCGATATCGAAGGCGCGCTCCAAGTTGAACGCGACGACGATCAAATGGATCGCCTTCATCGTCAACTCTTCATCACTCTTCTTGATCCATCATGGCCTCATGGAATTGAAACTGCGATCGACGTTACTTTGATCGGCCGCTATTACGAGCGCTTTGCTGACCACGCGGTATCTGTTGCTAGGCGTCTCTACTACTCGGTCACCGGAGAGTACGCAGCGCCTCAGAACTAATTTGGATATGCGCCTTAATGCTTACCCTGGTTAGCAACAGCTTTAATTGCTGCTTTAGCCGCTTCTGCATCCAGATACTCTCCACCCTTCTTAATTGGTGTGAGATCGTCGTTAAGTGAATAGAGCAGGGGTATACCAGTTGGAATGTTCAGCCGCGCGATATCTTCGTTTGAGATTCCGTCCAAATGTTTTACAAGTGCACGAAGTGAATTGCCATGAGCCACGACGAGCACAACTTTTCCACTCTTTAAGTCGGGAGTAATGTTTTCTCTCCAATAGGGAAGTAAGCGCTTCACCACATCTGAAAGACATTCGGTGCGCGGTAGTTGACCCCTGGGAATATTTGCGTAGCGAGGATCATTTGCCTGGCTATAAGGGTCAGCATCATCAATGGGTGGTGGTGGCACATCGAACGAGCGACGCCACAATGCGAATTGCTCTTCGCCGTACGTTGTGAGAGTTTCTTTCTTGTCCTTACCTTGCAATGCACCGTAGTGGCGCTCATTGAGCCGCCAATCACGACGCACTGGAATCCATTGTCGATCACATGCATCTAGCGCGATCTGCGAGGTAGCGATTGCCCGCCGCAATAGAGATGTGTACACCACGTCCGGAAGGAGCCCACGCTCTACAAGTAACTCACCGCCACGTTTGGCCTCTTGCTCACCCAGCAAGGTGAGTGCGACGTCGACCCATCCGGTGAAAAGATTCTTAGCATTCCAATCGCTTTGACCGTGTCGGAGCAAGATCAATGTGGAGATCATGACTCTAGCCTGCCAGATATTGGCAGGTCACTCTTCAATCATGTGGGCAAAAGCTTGGAGATTTTCAAGAGATTCCCCGCGAGACTCACGCCAGGCCCACTCGCGACGTATGGCGCTTTCGAATCCAAGTTCTACCAACTTGTTAAAACTCTCATCCGCATAGCGCAGCACTGCGCCGAAAAGGCGATCAAGATCGTCCTCATTGAGCGTCAATGGCAGGCGTCCAGTCAAGTAAATATCACCCAGGTGGTTTACGGCGTAGGAGAGTCCGAATATCTTGAGATTGGTTTCGAGCAAATATCGGTGGACAAGCTCGACATTCTCATCGGGTTTTCTCATCACAAATATATTTACCGCGAGCGCGTAGGTGCCCATTTTAAACGCCACCGTAATGGCCAACTTCTGTTCACCTTTAAGAGTTGCAATAAAAGTCGAATCATCTACTCGTTCAAATGCGATCCCGACATCTGTGCAATGTCTCTCAAATAAAGAATTCAGATCTGCGGCGCTCATCAGCTCACGCGAACGATCGTACTTCTGCACTGCCCGATAGCAGCAAATCGTAAACTGCGAGCATCTTCTCAGCCGTGGCTTGCCAACCAAAGTGACTGGCATGCTCGAGGGCGCCTCGTCCCAATTCACTGCGACGCTCTTCTTCGATCGCGAGACGATAGAGCACGCTTGCCCACGACTTGGGATCGTGACCATCTACCAGGAGTCCAGAAATACCATCACGGATTGCGGTGCGAAGTCCACCTACCGCAGTTGCCACAACTGGGGTGCCACACGCTTGCGCCTCTAACGCAACTAATCCAAAAGATTCACTATGGCTTGGTACTACGACGATATCTGACGCGCGATACCACTCGGGAAGGTGTGAACGATCAGTGGGTTCTACAAAACGGATCATGTCGTTTATGCCAAGCCACGCAGCAAGTTCCCGCAGCCTTGAAGGCTCCGTCGTACTTCCGCTTGCCCCGCCCACTATGGCAATTTCTAAACGTGAACGAAGGTTTGGTTCGATCTTTAACACTTCTGCAGCTGCTCTAATTAATGTATCTGGACCTTTATGCGGTTGAATCCGCCCTACGAAGCTAAGCAAGATCGCATCCTCACGGACACCTAACAACTTTCTTGCACTCTTCTTATTGCCCGGAGTAAACATTTCAAGGTCTACACCTGGCGACACGACATGAACCTTCTGCGGATCTGCGGAGTAAAGACCCACTAGAGATGCAGCCTCAGCTTCAGTATTTGCAATCAATGCATCCGAAGCTGCAACAACTTGCTCTTCACCAATTGCACGTCCGCTGGGTTCAGGTACATCGCCTTCAGCAAGTGCGGCATTCTTTACTTTTGCCATGGTATGCATGGTGTGCACGAGCGGAACATTCCATCGTTCTGCAGCCACCCAGCCCACTTGGCCAGAGAGCCAGTAGTGCGAATGAATGAGTCGATAATGTCCTTGAGCGTGCAAGGCCTCTTCGCGCATGAGGGCAGCACTCAACGCACAGAATTGCCCTGGAAGATCTTCTTTTGCCAAGCCTTGGTAGGGCCCAGCAACCAGATGATGGACTTCAACGCCATCGGCGATCTCCACCGTGGCTGGCAGAGTTGAGGAGGTAGCGCGGGTAAAAATGTCCACTTTGACGCCAGTAGCAGCCATCCGTTTGGCGCTTTCGACCACATAAACGTTCATGCCACCAGCGTCCCCAGTGCCCGGTTGTTCGAGCGGGGAGGTGTGGATCATGAGCATGGCAACGGAGAACACCACCTAAGGATGACTCATCGAACTCGCTTACGCGAGTCGGTCAGGGCAGAATCTTTCTTATGACACCAGATCAGTCCACCTCAAGAAGGCGCGCCCTAGTAACAGGGGCCAGCAGCGGAATCGGTGCCGCCACCGCTTTAGCCCTCTCCTCGGCCGGATATGAAGTTCACGGAGCTGCCAGACGCGAAGATCGCCTCGCCGACCTCTCTGGCGTCATAGGCCACCATCTCGATGTGACCAGCGATACCAGCGTCGAAGCTTTGGCTGCGCAATTTGAAACTCTCGATGTCCTGGTGGCTAACGCCGGTGGCGCCTTCGATGCCGAAGAAGTAGGCAATGCAAGTCTTGCTTCTTGGGAGAAGGCCTACGACGTGAATGTGTTGGGCACCGTACGAACCATCAAAGCTTTTCTCCCCGCGCTCATCGCGTCGGGAAATGGTCACATCGTGATCATGGGTTCCACTGCCGGAAGAGTTGTCTATGAAAATGGCGGAAGTTACGCAGCCGCTAAACATGCACTTGCTGCAGTCGCTGGAACTTTACGTCTCGAACTCAACGGTCTCCCAGTGCGCATCAGTGAAATTGCGCCGGGCATGGTCAAGACCGACGAATTTGCGGTGACACGATTTGGTGGGGATAAAGAGAAAGCAGCCAAGGTATATCAAGGTGTCGAAAAGCCACTGACTGCCGAAGACATTGCCCATATCGTGAAGTGGACCGTCACGCTACCTGCGCATGTAAACATCGATCTACTAGTCGTTCGCCCTCTTGCGCAGGCTGCACAACATAAGGTTCACCGAAAAGCGTAATTTGTGGGTGAACCAATAGGAAACATCACTCGGGGTACTACAAATCCAAACCGTTTGCGCAGAGTAGATCGTTGGATGCTCTGGCGTTATGAAGATTTATTGCGCAGAAATACTCACTCGCTAGTTGTCGATCTTGGTTTTGGAGCAACTTCAATCACAACGTTAGAGATGGCTGCGCGTTTACGAACAAAATATGCAGATTTAGAATTTGTCGGACTTGAGATTGATCCTGAGCGAGTAAAAGTAGCGAACCAAAGTGCACAACCGCATATTGGTTTCCAACTTGGTGGATTTGAAATTCCCACAACCCAAAAACCTCTGATTATCAGGGCATTTAACGTGTTACGGCAGTATGACGAATCTGAAGTAACAAAGCACTGGGCCATGATGCAATCGAGGCTGGCACCAAATGGTCGCATCATCGAAGGTACGTGTGATGAGATTGGCCGTCGTGCCACCTGGATAGAGCTCGATAATTTACGACCTCTCACTCTCTCTCTGGGTTTACGATTACATGGATTAGGCGACCCATCAGAAGGAGCTGAGCGATTGCCCAAAATTTTGATCCATCGAAATACTCGGGGGAATCGCATCCACGCATTCCTGCAGGATCTATCGAGGTCGTGGGATTCTCATTCGGGTTACCGAGTCTTCGGTCCCAATCAAAGATGGCGAGCAGCGGTCAACTCGCTTCGTGATTCCTGGTCCATCGTAAATAAACAACATCGCGAAGGCGAACTTACAATTGAGTGGAGCGCAATCGCACCCGATTGATGTGCCAGGCCTAGTAGCGCGGGCGCCTAAGAATCTCGTTGATCGCTGGTTTCACGTCAACGAGATAAACAATTACCACGATGATGCCCACAATCCCTAACATGCTAAAGAGCCCAAATATTTGCGTCACAACCAGTGAACCAAGGATCAGCCAAAGCCAAAACTTCTTACTCTGCTTGTTCGCAGCAACAAAGGCATCGGGTCTCGTTTTAATCACATGTACCAACGCAATAATGTTTCCTACCAAGAGGAGCAGGGAAAGAATTCCAGTAATTGAGGAACCGATATTGAGAAGATTCATGTGACGAGTCTAACCAATCGCGGCGACGATCTCGCCGACTTTGAGACCGCCACCTAGAACTGGGGTACGGGCCAACTCGTGCAGTGCAGAGACATCCACACCGATTCGAGAGAGCGCCGCAACCAGCACTACAGGAATGGCACGCATTGAGCCATCAATCACTTTGAAGGCCACGGATCGTCCATCGGCAAGCGCCGCAATCTCCACGCCTTCAGCGCCTTCCTTCACCATGAGCCCAGGAATGAGACGCATGGCTTCAGTCGTGAAGCGCTTCTCACCACCCACCATCTCTGGGAAAGCACGCATTGCGTCAAATACTCGAGCGCGTGCCGGGGTACTTCCAGTGGCTACCGCACTTGATGCCTTTGCGAGCCCCTTGAGCGACATTGAAAAGATGGGAGCACCGCAACCGTCTACAGCAACATGCGTCGAAGTTGTTCTCGAAGCATCCAGATACTCCTTTTTAATCTCAATCTGCAAGGGGTGAAATGGGTCTCGATAAGTATTGATGTCCCAACCGTTAATAACAGATGTGGCGATCATCGATGCATGCTTCCCACTGCAATTATGCACGTCGCGTGCCGGTTGTTGGTCTCCGTAAGCACGTCGCTCGGCGTCACCGTAAGGTCGATCTGTGGGGCATTGAAGTGAATCGACATCTAATCCAACAGAGTTCAAGATTTCCTTGGCGGCCAGGCGATGCATCTCGCCACCAGAGTGGCTCGCGCAACTCAAAGCCAAGAGCCGATCAGATAGATCTAATCCGAGGCGCACCATCGCACTTGCCTGGAGAGGTTTAGTTGCCGACCGTGGGAATATTTCAGAATCTATATCCCCAAGCCCAGTAATTTCACTTCCATCAAAGAACGCCATCGATCCATAATGGATTGATTCCACAAAACCATTACGAATGTAATGCGCAAGTTCAATCATGATCAGCTATGCGCGCGGAAGAGTAGCCCAGAGGTGCGGTTGCAACTCATGCTCCGGTGTTCCCATGTCGTAAGCAAAGAAGAGTTCGCCTTCGACGAGCCCATAAAGACGATGTCCTTCGGTGAGAGTTTTCGCACTCGGCGCCGAGTAGGCATGATCCATGGCCAACTGAATCTTCGCCCCGTCATAGCGACCCACCCAGCCTTCAGAGATGCCTGTGGCATGAGCGAGCACTACTTCCAAAGTGTTATTGGGCTTGGGACGCCAAAATCCTGTTTCACTTCCGGCTGGCCGGAGAATTTCACCATCTGCATCCACGATCCAGGCCCGTGAGTAGTACGTCAGGAAGGGTCTGGTGTCATGGCCAAAGACCACCTCTTGGGCGAACTCGAAGGGCGCTATGCCCGGGTACTCCCCATGGCCACGACCACGCCAAGTTCCAAGAAGCCACGAAAGCGGGAGGAGGTCTGGATGCAGGTCTGTTGGAATCTCGAATGCCACGTACATAGCCTAGAGGGTCGTAGAGTGCACTCATGGCGACACTTGTTTTGAAATTGACCACGGTCGAACCCGAGAAGATGTCACAGGCTCTCAACGTGTGCGCCACCGCCTTAGCTAGTGGTGCAGGCGTCTCTCTCTGGCTCACTGGTGATGCGGTTCGCCTAGCAACACCAGGATTTGCGGCGGGAATTGAATTAGAGCAGAGCGCTCCTTTTGATCAATTGATCGATGCGGTAAGAATCGGGGGACGACTCACCGCCTGCACCCAATGCTTAGGAAGACGCAATCTCACGCAAGAAGATCTCCTTCCCGGAGTTGAGATCCGGGGCGCAAGCGGCTTCGTTGAAGAGATACTTCAACCTGCCGTTCAGGCATTAGTCTACTAAACAAAGAGATAACTCAACGGAAAGAGTGGGTATGGTAAAGGAATTGAGCGCATCGCGCCTTCGTCGGTTTAACCTCATCGCAGGGCTTTTCCATCTCCTGCAAATGATTGCCGTCATTGCACTCGCAAGCGATTTCTCGTTGCCTGTGAACGCGACGTACATGTCGGGACCTCCTGGATCTACCTTTGCTGCGCCAATCCCTATATTTAGTGTGCTAATAGGGCCGGCAGTTGCTCTCTTCTTAGGGATTTCAGCGGTTGCACACTTCATCGTTGCTAGTCCGCAATTCTTCCCACGTTATGCGGCTGGGTTGGCAGCTAAGCGAAATAACTTCCGCTGGATTGAGTACTCCGTTAGCTCATCTGTGATGATCGTTTTAATTTCGCAGATCTGCGGTATTACCGATGTCACAGCCCTCTTGGCAATCTTCGGAGTGAATGCGTCCATGATTCTCTTTGGATGGTTGCAAGAAAAGTATGCGCAGCCCGGTAATGGTGAGTGGCTCCCCTTTATCTTCGGATGCATCACCGGGATAGTTCCATGGATTGCGGTCGCGCTATATGTCATCGCCCCTGGTTCCTCAAGCGATGTTTCGGCTCCTGGTTTTGTTTACGGAATTGTGATCTCACTCTTTGCGTTCTTCAACTCGTTTGCCGCCGTGCAACTACTGCAATATCGCGGTCGCGGAAAGTGGAGCAACTACCTACGCGGGGAACGCGTTTACATCGTGTTGAGCTTAGTTGCTAAGTCGGCACTTGCCTGGCAAATATTTGGTGGAACTCTTATTCCTTAGAGTCTCCGCTGATCTTTGCAAAGATCAGGGCGCCCGCTTCGGTGGCAATACCTTGATGAGCTTCACCCTTCGACGTCTCAAACCAGGTCTCCGACTCCATGAATTCTTCGGATACCACTAATTCCCCATCGAGAATGAATGCTCGAAAACCTGCTCCCCAGTTACCGACTGGTAAACGGTAACCCTTTGGGAACTTCAGCAAAGCGCTCATCGCAAGCGTCTGAGGATTTATTGAAAGTATCTTTATTGAAAGAGCACCCAAGCTAAATCCGTTCAACTCGGCATACTTAACATTGAATTCTTCGGAAGTAAGCCAAGAAAGAGTTTCGGTATCTACTTTAACCCAACCTCGTGGCCCAAGTGCAGACGCATAATCATCTGTCAAAGCGTTAGTACCAGCTAATTCTGTGGGTCTAATTACCCGCGATGCAGCACCGCTTCCCTCAGATTCATCTTCGCCGTGCGAGAAAAGTAAAGCCTTAAATCCAGTGACGCTGGTAGCCGCATGAATAAAACCAGGAGGACGCCAAAAGTAATGCTTACTATAGAAAGTTTGCTCACCGCTTAAAGTGCAATCGCCAGATATGAAAAAACACTCCTCCACACTGTCGTGATAGGCGTCTGTAAGGTCTGCAAATTCCGGTTGTAAGTCGACAAAATCTCCACGAAAAGTTGTGGTGGGGTCGATCGATAGATTCTTCTGAAGGTACTTGGAATATGCAGCCTCCAACTGATCTGCGGGACCCAAATTCTCTTTATAGTTATCTGGCATCATGGAGATGACGTCCCAACCATTTTGCCATTCCATCTCTCGCGTGCGAACTATCTTCATTGAATCTCCATTTCACTACTGATAAGAACTCTTAGAAATTAGGTTTTCTTTTGTGCCAATCTGTTGCACTTTCGAATAATTGCATAAGTTTCAAGATTTGTGCCTCGTTAAATGGCGAAGACACAATCGAAAGCCCGATCGGTAAACCAAAACGATCAAAACCACATGGCTGACTACTCGCTGGCACTCCTGCCAAAGCAAAAGGCAAATTATTTCGTAAGTGCGCCTGGGCGAGAGTGAGTTCTCCCTCTCCCACTGGTACAAGTTCGTTTGTCAAAGTACCAAATTTTGCCGGAGAGCAAGGAAGAGTAGGAACCACGATCGCATCTACTTGATGGAACAAGTCAGTAATAGCCTCTGCAATAAGTCGTTGGACGCGTAGTGCACGTATATACAGAGTCGCCGGAATTTCCTGCGCTAGCTCAAGAAAATTAAGTGTATCCGGGTCGAATAGTTGTGGAGATGCATCAATTCTCTTCCGGTGATAATCCGCGGACTCCGCAAGGAAGATAGTCATGCCGATCGGAGTTGTGATGTCTACATAAGGAACTTCAATTTCGATGATCTGGGCTCCGGCCTCACGAAAAATATCTATAGCATTTTCCACTGCAGTGAGAATCTCTGGTTCCGCGGGTTCATACATACTGCGCGGAATTCCGATTCGCGTTCCGCGCAGATTCTCTATACTTAAGTCACCAAAGTTTGGCACCAGCATCGAGCTTGCGCATGGATCATGGGCATCATGACCACTCATCGCATAGAGCCCAGCGGCAACATCGCTCACAGTGCGGCCGATGGGACCCACCGTATCCATTGCCCAGGTAAGGGGCCGCACTCCCGTTCTTGAAACACGTCCCATCGTGGGACGGATGCCCGTTACCCCACAGATACTTGACGGAATGCGAATGGATCCGACGCTATCTGTGCCCACCGTAAGTCGAATCTGCCCACTTGCAACAGCGGCCGCTGATCCGCCCGATGATCCTCCAGGAATTCGCTCGTGTGACCACGGGTTCTTTGTCGGTGGTGTGGTTCCCCCTAATGCATACTCATGAGTATTTGTCTTCCCAACAATGATCGCACCGGCAGCCCGCAGTTTTCTTACAGCACCTGCATCATGTTGCGGAAAGAATCCTTCTTGATGTTTGGATCCAGCACTTGTCGGCATGCCCAAGACATCAACGATATCTTTTACGCCGATAGGAATTCCGTGCAATGGGCCTAGCGGCACTCCCGCCAATCTCTTTTGATCCGCTTCCTGCGCTGCTTTAATCGCTTCATCATGCGAAATATGCGTCCAGGCCCGAATGCGTGGATCAATCTCATCAATTTTTTGCAAAGTCGCGTTTACTAAATCAACTGCGCTGATTTCGTTTCGAATTTGCCGATCTACTAGCTCTAAGACAGATCCTTCGGGATGAGATGGTTTAAATCCCTCGCCGGCTTGAGCGCTGGTAGTTGCCCATGGCCATGAGATAGGAAGAGTTTCACCTAAGTCTTCCGTAAGGATCGATTCGAGATCTAGTGCAAGTGAACGGGCAAATTCAAGAGCACTATCTGGATTCTCGTTTGTCATAGAAATGATGTCCGTTAAGAGAGCTTCAGCTCTTGGGCAGCTGGGATATCTCCAGCCAGTAATAGCGCATCCTCTGGAATATTTCGCTTAATAACCGCGAGCGCAATCGGTCCTAACTCGTGATGTAACGCTGATGAACCAACAAAGCCGACCTGCTTATCTTGATACATCACCGGCGTGCAATGCGGCGGAAGCGAGACGACACTTCCATCAAGATGTAACTGCACAAGACGCCGTGGAGGTTTTCCCAGGTTGAAGGTACGGGCCACTGTTTCTTGACCTCGATAACAACCCTTGTTCATGTGCACCGCACTATTGAGCCAGTTCACTTCGTTGGGAATAGTCTTGTGATCAGTCTCAAATTTAAGGCGCGGGCGTCCGGCCGCGATGCGCTCTGCCTCTATCGCCCACATGCCTACTTCAACTGAATCAACAGGCAATTCTATTTCTTCGTCACGCTTCACAATTCGAAAAGGGCCGCCGAGTAAATCAGGAAGTCCAGGAATTCGAAGACATTTGTATTCACTACCCACATGCGCGACCTCGACGCGCAGCATGAACTTCATCGACTCTAAGTAGTTGACGAGCTCATCCACGGTTTCTGGTTCTACATGCATCCACGTGGTCACGCCATCATCTACAAGCAGTAAGTGATGTTCTACGTGTCCGTGTGGGCTAAGAATCAGCGCCTGTGTCCATTGATGAGGAGCAAGTCTCTCGAGATCTTGCGTAGTGAGTGAGTGCAACCATGTGAGTCGATCTATCCCACTCACGGTGATGATGGGTCGGTGACCTAGATCAGCCCAACCACGCCCTTCATAAAGCGCGCGTTGCTCTTGCACAAATGACCCAGAGTGCCAGAGCGCGCCTTGATCAGGACCACTTTCAACGAGCACGCGGCTACTCACTTCACTCGTTACTTCACGTATTACTTCACTTGGCATGCGGCACACGTTCCATAAATAGCGAAGTGAGTTACATCCGTTGCAAACCCACGCTTCTTTAGAATCAGGTCAACAAAATCTTTGGCATCTTCTAGCTCGGACTCATCAACTTTTCCGCAGTCGCCACAGACCAAGTGCAGGTGCGTAATTTCGTCGGCCGCGTGATAAGTGGCGCCACCATGTCCCAAATGCGTATGGATGATGAATCCCGCAGTTTCTAACGTCTCTAGGTTTCGATAGACCGTAGAAAGGTTGATACCAGCGTGCATTTGGCGCACCGTTTGGGCAATCTCTTCGGGAGTGGCATGCCCTAATTCGCGAACAGCGTCTAACACCAACTGGCGTTGAGGGGTCAGGCGTAAGCCACGAGCGCGAATCTCATCGTCAGGCATACGCGCATTCTACGGTCAGGAAGCTATTTCAAGTACGAGATCTACCGGCTCACCGATGCGCAGGGAGAATTTCGCTTCACAGGTGGCTCCGGCCGTGAGGAGTCGAACGCTCCACTGCCCTGGCGAGGCAAAGAACCGGAATTGCCCCTCTCTCGATGTCGGTACCTCGGCGGTGAAATCACCCTGAGCATCCAGTAAACGCACATACCCCCGGCTCACTGGCGCACCGCCTATAAGTGCAATGCCCTGAACTATCGCACTCTTCGATACATCGATCCCATCAAGAGAAGGACCTCCAGCTTTTGCCCCGCACGTGATCACGCGCCCAGCTCCACAGGTACGCCGACGAGTGAGCCGTATTCTGTCCAAGAACCGTCGTAATTCTTCACGTTCTTCATCCCAAGAAGTTCGTGAAGCACAAACCACGTATGCGAGGACCGCTCGCCAATACGGCAGTAAGCAATGGTGTCGGTTGCCAAATTCACTCCCGCTCCCTTGTAAAGCTCTGCAAGATCAGCATCGCTCTTGAAGGTGCCATCCTCGTTAGCACTCTTCGCCCAAGGAATATTCTTAGCACTCGGAATATGGCCGCGCACTTGGCCCTGTTCCTGTGGCAGGTGGGCTGGCGCCGCTAACTCTCCGCTGAACTCTTGTGGAGATCGCACATCAACCAGATTTAACTTACCGATAGCGGCAAGGACTTCGTCACGGAATGCGCGAAGTGAGTGATCTTGTTCGGTAGCCACATACTTACTCGCAGGGCGAGTAGAAACATCTGTCGTCAGCTCGCGTGATTCAAGCTCCCAAATTTTGCGCCCGCCATCCAGCAGGCGAACATCCTTATGGCCATAGAGCTTGAAGTACCAGTAGGCGTAAGCGGCAAACCAATTGTTATTGCCGCCGTAAAGAATCACAGTGTCATCGTTGGCAATACCACGATCCGAAAGCAACTTCTCGAAGTCAGATTTAGAAACAATGTCTCGGCGAACTTTGTCCTGCAAGTCATCGCGCCAGTGCAATTTTACAGCCCCCGCAATGTGGCCATTCTCGTAGGCATCAGTATCTTCATCAACCTCAACTAGTACGACTCCAGAGGTCGAGAGATTTAGTGACACCCAATCTGAATTAACTAACGATGTTTCCCTTGACATTTAAGCCTCCACTTTTTCTTTAGTGCGCGAGAATCGCTTGATGATCAAATACATTTCGCAACCTAAACAGAGTCCAAAGATCGCGTTGAGAAAGGATGCTGCTAGCGCAAATCCAGTGGCTACATAGAAGAGCGGCGCGATACCACTAAATCCTCCAACGAGACCTACCAGACAAAAAAACAAACCTACGGCCTGCGCAAATTGTGGTGCGCGACTATCTTCTCGCTCTTTGGTGGGAGAGATCCGAGGCTTCACAACTTTCGCAAAGAAGATTCCATAAGGTGAACGATGTGGTCCGCGAGATGCACCGAGTGCAAATACCACCGTCTGAAGAGCCAGTACCCATACGGATCCAGTAAAGAATGCGATTGCTAATACTGCCAGGGTGAGGGCCGCTCCGAAACGTGGACCGCGGATATCGATTTCCATCTTTTGTTACCTTTCATCGCTGGCGTGGGCAGAATTAATTGCAATTACTTGCGTTGAATTAATTAGGCACAACAGCGCGAGCTGGTAAGACGGCAGAAATCAATAGTCCGCCTCTTGGTCAACTCGTTGGTAAACATAAGTAAATGGTAAAGCCATGTATAGAGATCCGCTAATTGCAAACCCTTCGCACTTTCAACTCATACGCAGCAAGCCGCGCTGATTTATCGAAGGGAAGCAACCACCCGTTCGATGTCGTCTCGCTTAGGAGCACCAGAGGCCCGACCGACTTCCACACCATTCCGATCGAGAATGATGGTGGTGGGCGTGGAGAGAATGTGTAGGCGCCTGACTAACTCGAGATGAGCTTCTGCGTCTATGTCGTGATGAATAAAGCCTGGGTTGGCAGCTGCCACGCCTTCAAGCAGGAGTCGGGTCGCTCGACAGGGAGTGCAAAAGGCCGAAGAGAATTGAATGAAGCTGCCCCGACTCCCTAACTCCACAGTGAGTGGCGAGAGATCTAGTGCGCTGGGCGCACGATCTCGCGCGAGGGACTTGGCCAGATGGACTCGTCCGCGTTTTGCCCGATAGACAAAGCCAAAGACCAGGGAAGCTATTAGCAGGAGACCTAGACCCCAAGCTCCCATCTCAACCCCCCGCAAAGGGTGGAAGGATTTCAAGGGTGCTTCCCGGAAGTAAGGGTCTATCCAGGTCATGAAGGAACCCACCATCAAGGAGCAAGCTTGAATTGGCAGCGATGGAATAGAAGGACTCCCCAAGCTCACCGCGTAGTTGGGTGAGGATTTGCCGGGCGCTGCCAGGGGCGACCACCATTTCGCTGCGACCTGCGGCGCTCTTGGCGCCAGCCCAAAACCGCACTTGGACGCCCTCAATCTGGGTTCCGATTGGGAGAGCTGAACTCATGCCCGGTATTCTCCTCCTAATTGAACGTATTGCGTAACGAGCGGAGGTGAGCAGATGGCGAAATTGCTCCTGCTCACAAACACGTTCGGCGGGTCCAGCGAGGTCCTTCCCGCCCTCGGTTTACTTTCACACCAGGTACGCATTCTCCCCGCCGAGCCGAGCATTCTGATTGATGCACCTTCAGGAGATGTCATCTTCCTTGACGCCCGGCGCGAGCTCACCCACGCAAAGTCGCTCGCCACCCTTTTGGCGAGTACTGGCCTAGGGGCTCCACTCATCCTTATCGTCACTGAAGGAGGCCTGGCAGCGGTAAGTGCTGAATGGGGAATGGATGATGTCATCCTCGATACCGCCGGACCCGCAGAGGTAGAGGCTCGCATTCGCCTCAGTATTTCCCGTAGCAAGAGCGCGCTCGCACAGGTTGATGATGCAGTGAACGAAATACGCACTGGTGAAATGGTGATCGATGAAGGCGCATACTCTGCGAAAATTCGCGGCCGCGCGCTTGATCTCACTTTCAAAGAGTTTGAATTATTGAAATATCTTGCACAACATCCGGGGCGAGTCTTCACTCGCGCACAACTCTTGCAAGAAGTCTGGGGCTATGACTACTTCGGCGGAACTCGCACTGTCGACGTACATATCCGTCGACTACGCGCCAAATTAGGTCCTGAGCACGAAGCAATTATTGGAACCGTGCGAAACGTGGGATATCGCTTTGTACTTGGCGGAACTATCCAAGACGCAGACTCACTGCCGGTCTTGATTGATTGATGAAACTTCAGCACCACGCGCATCTTTCAGAAAGTCAAAGCGCAGCGATCCTTCAAGTTGCTAATCTCTCGGCTATCGAAGATGGTATCAATCCACTTTCCGAGCACGTCGCGTTGCACTTGCGTGAAGGTGGTGATGACCACGACCAACATCTTACGGTCGTATTAGACTCGCAAATCCTTGGTTATGCCCATCTAGATATTTCAGATCAAGTAGAGGGACCGAGTGCAGAAATTGTGGTTTCCCCCCTTGCTCGCAAACAAGGCGTTGGAAAGATGTTAGTAAACGAACTCTTGCACATCGCTGGTGAGAATCTCCGCCTTTGGTCGCATGGTGATCTCGCAGAAGCCGCCACTCTTGCTGGCACGCTCGGGTTCAAAAAGGTGCGAACTTTACGTCAACTTCGACGATCCTTAGAAATTCCGATTCCCACCATTTCCCTTCCTGGTTCAGTCTCTTTAAGAGCATTCGGAGACGGTGATATTGAAGAGTGGTTGCAAGTTAATTCAAGAGCTTTTGCAAATCATCCCGAACAAAGAATTTGGAGTGCACGAGACGTGCATCTGCGTATGAAAGAGCCTTGGTTTGATCCGAATGGGTTCTTAGTCGCCTTTGAAAATGAAAAGATGATCGCTTTTTGTTGGACCAAAGTTCATGGTTTGGCTAGTGGTCATGGGCACGTGCCAATCGGCGAAATCTATGTCATCGGTGTCGACCCGAGCACCCAAGGTCGTGGCCTCGGACGAGAGCTCACAGTGGCCGGACTCTCATACCTGCGCAACAACGGAATACGCACCGCGATGCTTTATGTGGAGAGCGATAATTCGGCAGCCAACCAGATGTACCAGACGTTAGGTTTTACCGAGTGGGCTATTGACGTGATGTATCGGAAATAGCCTTAGAAATCGCCTGTTCAGCATCTAGTTACCCACTGTTTACCCAAACATGGCAGACTGAACAGTCATGCCTTACATCGAACGAGAGTCCAGCTGGCTCGCCTTCAACGAGCGCGTTTTCGAGTTGGCTAAAAGTCCTGATAGCCCGCTGCTCGAGCGTGCAAAATTTCTTGCAATTTTTGCGAGTAATTTGGATGAATTCTTCATGGTTCGAGTGGCAACCTTAAAGCGCAGGATCGCTACTGGCCTCGCTCTCAAGGGACCTACAGGCGAGCAACCTAAAGAGGTGCTTGCTTCAGTGCTGGCTCAAGTGAAGAGCATAGTGACAGATCACGCTGAATTCTTTCGCGTTGATGTGGCACCTAAGTTGCTCAATGAGGGGATTGAAATAGTTGATTGGGAGAAACTTACGACGGAGGAACGTGAGTATCTAGGCACACTCTTTACTGATCGAGTTTTTCCAGTCCTTACTCCGCTCTCTGTAGATCCATCACACCCTTTCCCGTATATTTCAGGACTCTCATTGAACCTGGCAATTTTGGTCAAGAACCCAGAGAACGGTGAGGACGTATTCGCGCGAGTGAAGGTGCCACCACTGATGCCGCGATTTGTCGAAACACTACCGCGTGGCACGGGACGATTCCTTCCACTTGAAGCACTCATCGCTGAACACTTAGCGGATCTCTTTCCGAGTATGGAGATCATTGCTCACCATTCTTTTCGAGTGACGCGCAATCAAGATCTTGAAGTTGAGGAAGATGATTCTGAAAATCTGTTGCATTCTTTAGAACAAGAATTATTGCGACGTAGATTTGGTCCCGCCGTTCGTCTTGAAGTTTCTCGCGATATCGATAAGCGCATTTTAGATAGACTGAGTGAGGAACTAGGAGTTGAGGCTAACGAGATCTTCCATCTGCCGGAGCCTCTTGATTTAACTGGTCTTTTCAGCATCGCTGGACTCGATCGTTCAGAATTAAAATTTCCATCTTTCTCGTCGCGTACACATCCCTCGCTCGTGGAAGTGGATACAGATTCAGTGACCGGAGAAATTTTCGAAGCAATCAAACGCAAAGAGATCCTCCTTCATCATCCATATGATTCCTTTACCTCCAGTGTTGTCTCATTTCTCGAGCAAGCGGCGGCTGATCCCAAGGTACTCGCCATTAAGCAAACCCTTTATAGGACTTCGGGAGACTCTCCTATCGTTGATGCACTTATCGATGCTGCATCTGCCGGTAAACAGGTTCTAGCACTTGTAGAGTTGCGCGCCCGATTCGACGAACTTGCTAACGTGCGTTGGGCGAGAAAACTTGAAGAAGCTGGCGTACATGTGGTCTATGGCATTCTTGGCCTCAAGACGCACGCCAAACTTTCGTTAGTTGTGCGCGATGAAGGTGACCGACTCATGCGCTATTGCCATATAGGCACGGGTAATTACAACCCGAAGACGGCCCGCCAATATGAGGACTTGGGTATTCTCACGGCGGATCCGGAACTTTGCGACGATCTCTCGCGACTCTTTAATCAATTGTCGGGTATGGCACCGCAAACTGATTTCCGCCGCTTGCTGGTAGCTCCGCGAACACTTCGACCTGGTTTGATCGAGAGAATTAAGCGCGAGATTGCACACGCCGAAGCTGGCAAACCTGCTGGAATCCGGATGAAGCTCAACTCACTTGAGGACGAAAATATTATTGATGCCCTCTACAAAGCATCAGAGGCTGGGATCAAGGTAGAAATCATTGTCCGCGGTATCTGTGCCCTGCGGGCAGGGGTGCCTGGACTTTCTGAAAACATCACCGTGCGCTCTTATCTCGGACGTTTCCTTGAGCATTCGCGTATTTTTCACTTTCATAACGCAGGCCACGACGAGTTGTGGATCGGTAGCGCTGACATGATGCATCGCAATCTAGATCGCCGAGTTGAAACCCTTGTGCGAATCGTGGCGCCAACTTCCCACCAGAAACTCATGGTCTTGTTAGATGAGCTCACCTCTGGGAAATTTGCCGCTTGGTTCCTCCAAGAGAGCAATGAGTGGGTCCGTCAGACACAAGACTCCATCGGCGAGCAGCTGCAAGATCTCCAGGAGTTTTTGATCGCGCGATCGAAGGCATCACAATGACGAAGAAAGTAGTCACAGTGAGGGCGGCTGGCGCTGTTCTTTGGCGAGCTACTGAACCAGAGAAACTCGAAATCGCTTTGGTACATCGCCCCCGTTACGACGATTGGACCCTGCCCAAGGGAAAAGTCGAACCGTTTGAACATGATCTAGCTGCTGCCTACCGAGAGGTCCTCGAAGAGACTGGCGTCAAGGCTATCTTCGGTCCAGAACTCGGAGAAATTGAGTACGACGCTGAAGGTGTCGATAAGAAAGTTCGTTTCTGGTCGGCTAGAGCCCATGAGTACACACAGCGAGTAGATGACGGCGAAGTCGATGAGGTTCGCTGGCTCGCCCCCAGCGAGGCGAGAGTATTGCTTACCTACGAACTTGATCAACGGGTGCTCAACTCATTTCTTACAATTGGCACCGGGACGAATGCTTTTATTCTGCTCCGTCACTGCAAAGCTATCAAACGTTCAGCGTGGGATGGCGATGATGATGATGATCGCCCTCTCGATGCGAAGGGTGCACGACAAGCCGCCCGCCTTGTGGATATATATCGTGCATACGCCGATGTTGAACTGCACTCCTCGGATGCCACTCGCTCTCAGCAATCTCTTCAACCCTTGGTGAGGGAGCGACAGAGCGCACTTATTACTGAGCCTTCGGTGAGTGAGTACGCGTTTAAGAGAGATAAGCTCCCTGCGCGCACAAAAGTACTCGACCTCATTACGCTAGACCGCACGGTTCTACTCTGTTCACATCGACTGGTGTTGCCAGCTCTTCTCGAATACGCCCTTGAAGATTCGCGCTTTAAAACTCCCACAGAGAATTTAGAGCCCGGAGCTGCCTGGATTATTCACTCTCGCTCTGGCGTAGTCACCCAAGTGGATTACCTCGAAGCACCGCCCACGCCACCGTCGGTAGAGACGGATTAAGAAACTAACTCTTTGCAGGTACGCATCATGGCTTCTGTATGCGCTGCCACATCCGCACTTGTCGTCTCTGGGCACATAAGCGCCATGTTATGAAAGGGCGTGAGAAGGAATCCGTCATTGAGCAACTTCAAGTGTAGATACTGCTCGATAGCAAAATCGCCTGCTGCCATAGCTTCTGCGCCAGTGCGAGGTGCACGGGGAGAGAAGTTGTACTCTGCACGAGCACCTAAGCGATTGCAATGCCAAGGCAAAGCACATGCTTTGATGACCGCATCAACACCATCGGCCCACTCATTAGCAAGCAGAATCATCTTCACGAAATTTGCTGGGGTAAGAACCTCAAGGAGAGTTGCCCGCATTGCTGCCAGTGAAAGCGCATTTCCAGCTAGCGTGCCGCCAATTCCGCTGGTATCTATCCATTCTCGACGCACCAGGCGAGTAATACGTGCAGAAACTTCTTCGCTCATGCCAAATGCCCCCACGGGCATTCCGCCACCGATTGATTTTCCAATAGTAAGAATGTCGGGAGCAAGATTTTTGAGCGCCGTCATGCCACCAGGGCCTGCAGAAATCGTATGCGTCTCATCAATGATAAGGATCGTTCCGTATTTGGTTGCGAGAGTGCGTAATCCTTCGAGAAATCCAGCCGTCGGTAAGACAATCCCTACATTTGTGAGCGCGGGTTCAGTCAAAATACACGCAACATCGCCTTGCTTTAAAGCACTTTCTACGCCTTCAAGATCATTAAACTGCACAACTCTCGTGGTCATATCCAAGGAGACAGGCGCACCAATATTTCCCTCGCGAGGTACCACTTTTGATGCGTCATCTAGAGTTGCAAATGTTTCATCGACACTTCCGTGATAACAGCGATCAAATACTAAAACTTTACTCTTGCCAGTGATCAGTCGTGAATAACGAATGGCATGACGATTGGCGTCTGTGGCAGAGACAGTAAATTGCCACAGTGGCAGACCAAATCTACTTGCAAGGGTTCGGGAGACTACAAGAGCATCCTCAGTAGGCAACATCGCGGTCATGCCACGATCGAGCTGGGACTTGATTGCCGCAGTAGTTGCTTTCGGCGAATGGCCCGTCATAGAACCTGTATCACCCAGACAGAAATCGATGTATTTCAGACCATCAACATCCGTAAAGCGCGCACCCTGCGCACTTTGCACAAAGAGCGGAAAGTCACCAGGCCATTTGGTCATCCATGACATGGGCACGCCGCCAGGCATAGAACTCTTCGCTTCGAAAGAGAGTTGGCCGCTCTTGGGGTGTAACTCGCGAAATCGCTGCTGCTCTCCCTTGGTGAGAAGAGCAAGCCTTCCCCGGTCAATTTCCATATCACTAGCCTACTGAGACAAGCCGCTCTTCAAAATATCTCGCCAAAGTGCGATGGCCACGAAGATCGCCACCACTCCAGAGATCAATAGAGGGAGATTTCCGAATTCTCCCCACGAGAGACCAGCCCAGATTCCGGCGATCAATATTGCGCCACCACTCACTCCCTGAAAGAGCCCCTGCGCACTGCCTTGCCGGTCATTCGGAGCGATTTTGGCAACCCAAGACTTGCCAACAGCATCGTTGCAAGCAGCAAATCCACCATAGACAAGGAGGAGGAGTATTGAGATCCACTTGGAATCGGTCTGTGAGAGACCTATGTAGGCGATTGCAAATGCAAAGAGGCCACCAGCAAAGATTCGATGCTTGGGAATGCGATCTGCAAGGGCACCAAGTGGGTATGCAAGGAGAGCATAGGAAAGATTAAAGAGTGCATAGAGCGCTACTACTTGAAAGGTAGAGAACCCGATTTGATGCAAGTGAAGCAAAATCAGTGCATCTGGGAAATTCACTAGACCGAAGATGCCCATCAGAAGCACTAATCGTTTTAATTCAGCCGGCAGAACTCCATGTCCCGCTGAAGCGTCCACACGTTTAGGCGGTACGGTCTCCTTCACAAATTTAATAAAGAAGACGGAGAGTGCTGCAGGTATCAAGGCAATCCAGAGCACCGTGCGAAGTGATCCGTGAGCAAAGTGGATAATGAGTAATCCAATCAAAGGACCCACGACTGCGCCCGCAGTATCTGCTGCCCGATGAAATCCAATAGCTTTGCCACGGTCTTCTACTGGAATATCCATCACTAAAAGCGCATCTCGAGGAGCTCCACGAATTCCTTTGCCTAACCGATCAACTACACGTCCGAGTAAGGCAATTGGCCAGACAAAAGCAAGTGCAACTAGGAGTTTTCCGATAGCGGCAAGGAGATAACCGAGAAAGATGATGGGTTTGCGTGCTCGACCATCGGAGATTTTGCCAGAAATTAATTTAGTGATTGCGGCAGCGCCTTCGGCCAACCCTTCAATCATTCCCACCACTACAACTGGTGCACCAAGAGTGACCGTAATAAATATCGGAAGAATCGGATAGAGCAATTCACTCGCCGCATCCTGGGCAAAGGAGACTGCGGAGAGAGTCTTCAGGTTCCGCGTGCGCCAGGTCATGACTCGAGCCTATCCCTTAGGAATTGTGGACCGATCGCCCAGGTCTGATCACCATGTCGATCCACCACCCACGCAGACCATGTGGGGTGCTCCACAAACCAGTGAGCACCATGTCTACCTGCAACAACGAGTGCGGTCGCGAGCGCATCAGCCACCCCCGAATCGGGCGCGACCACAGTGGCCGAACGCGCTTCGAGAGCAGGTAATCCGTTTGAGGGGTCGATGATGTGCGCTCCCCGTTCGTATGTGCCGCTAGTGGCGATAGCACCGTCATAAATTTCAACAACTTCGGCAATCTGAGTGGCATCATCCGGGTGGCGAATACCAATACGCCACGGCTCACCCGGAGCATTGCCACCACGAAGTGAGATATCCCCACCGGCGTTTATCTGCACGTGCGAAATATCTGGAATCAGTTCTAAAGCTCGATCTGCTGCCCAACCTTTGACGTATCCACTCGGGTCAAAGCCACCTGAAACTGCCCATGGATCAAAGGCTCCAAGAGTTAATGCCTTCGCTTCTTCACAGAGATGCCAGACATCCTTCACCCATGGATGTGCATCTTTAATATT
>NSHZ01000010.1 GCA_002737595.1 Actinomycetota bacterium
GTGACAACCGTGGAAGTTGAACCCTCTTCAGTGACAACCGTAGAAGTAGTTCCCTCTTCAGTGACAACCGTGGAAGTTGAACCCTCTTCAGTGACAACCGTAGAAGTAGTTCCCTCTTCAGTGACCTCAGTAGTAGTTGAACCAGTCTCAGTGATCACAGTTTCTGTCGTACCGGTCTCGGTGACCACAGTCTCTGTCGTACCAGTCTCGGTAACTTCAACCACAGTGGTACCGGTCTCAGTAGTGCTATCAGTATCAATAGTCTCGGTAGTACCCGTTTCAGTGGTGACAGTCTCAGTAATACCTGTGTCAGTGATAACAATTTCGGTCACACCAGTATCAGTGACATCAACAGCGGTTGTACCAGTATCTGTGGTCTCGGTCGTCGTTGAGCCAGTGTCGGTGACCTCAGAAGTGGTCGTACCCGTCTCAGTGATCTCAATTGTCGCTACACCAGTGTCGGTAGTTTCGATTGTGGTTGAACCAGTATCGGTGATGACTGTGTCAGTCGTTCCTGTCTCGGTGACCGTCGTAGTCGTCGTACCAGTTTCAGTAACTTCACTCGTGGAGGTACCAGTATCAGTGACCTCAATAGAAGTTGTACCAGTCTCAGTAACCACGATAGAAGTCGTACCGGTATCGGCGACCTCAGTGGTCGTTGAACCTGTGTCTGTGATCTCAGTGGTGGTCGTGCCGGTGGCCGTGACGTCACTAGTGATCGTGCCGGTATCGGTGGTGACCGTCGAGGTGGTACCGGTATCAGTTGTGCTACCAGTGTCAACCGTCGAGCTGGTGCCGGTGTCCGTAGTTACCGTTGAAGTGGTACCGGTATCGGTCGTGACCGTTGAAGTGGTACCAGTATCGGAGGTGACCGTTGAGGTGACACCAGTATCGGTGACCTCAGTGGATGTTGTACCCGTATCGGTGGCCGTAGTTGAAGTTGTACCTGTGTCAGTGGTTGTGCTCGATGTAGTTCCAGTATCCGAGACCGTCACCGTTGACGTACCGGAAGAACTAGAAGTAGAGGAGCTCACACTTCCATCAGTTGATGCAGTGGTAGTGGTGCTACCAGATGAAACTGAAACACTGCCGCTTGGAGTAGCGGAAGCGCTCTCGCCACTAGGCGCGATGACAGAGGTGGAACCACTAGGAGCAACTACCAAAGTGGTGTTGCTAGCGGTTTGAACAACGGTCGTGCCATCAGCAAGAACCATGCTATCCAGGACATCTCTTGCAGCAATTGGAGTGACGGTGACGACTGGAGCAGCATTATCTGCCACAACGGTTTTTACAGTCACTGCGTCTGGGGTGACTGCAGTGATAGTGATGATTCTGTCTGCAGAAACGTTTGTTTGGAGTGTAGCTCCGGTCATTTCAGCCGCAATGGACGTCGTGCCATCAGGGTTTGCAACCAGGGTGATGATCATGCCTTCAGGATCAGTGGCGAGCGCGGATACCGTGCCATTGGGGTCAACGGCAGAAGTAATGGCCGTGCCGTCGGAAGCTTGCGCGACGGTGAGAATCGCACCGTCGGCTACCTTGGAGATGTCGACGATTGGGACGAGTGGGACGATTGGCTTGGCAAGAGCAGCCAGTGCTTCTAGGCGGTCTTGGGCTTCGGCCTTGGCTGGGGCTGGCTTGGCATCATCATCTTTATCTTTAGCTTTGGCTGCTGCCTTTGCTGCTGCTGCAGCTTCCCTTGCTTCTGCGCGAGCTTCTGCCTTAGCTTCTTCAGCTGCTGCCTTCGCTTCTGCACGTGCTTCTGCAGCTGCTGCCTTAGCTTCTGCAGCTGCTGCCGCCTTAGCTTGGATGGCAGCGTTTTTGAGCTGGACGGCCCTTGCAGCACTGGCGGGAGACTTCGCTCCTGGTGCTGCATTCCGGACGGCGTCGGGCATTCTGCGTGAGGCTGACGCTTGAGCAGCTCTTGCCTGTGACGATACTGCCTTGTTTGAGGCAGCACTACGTGAGCCTCCACTTGATGCGCGATTGCTTGACGATCCGCCGCTTGGTCCCCGTTTTGCCATGTCCGTGTTACCTTCCGTAGTTGGATGGATCCCGATATTTTGTTAATAATACTTGTACTTTGACGATCCAATTTCGTCGTCTTGTTGGGAAACGTAAGTGCCCTACACATACTTGTAAAGCGAAATACGGTAAATTTTAAAAATATTTTTGGGGATTTTAAATTACATTCTTGTAGTTCTGCTGAGGTGCTGGGTAAACCCCACTTTTAGGTGCTTGTTAGGTGCTGGTTAGCCCCAAACGTTCACTTCCCCGGGCGGAAAATATCTTCGAGCTGGGCTCACTCTGTTCCCCTGCCCGTGTCCTAGATATAACCTATACCCCATGACAAACACTGGAATGCCTAGAAATTATGGTGGCGGCTCATTAGGGCCTGACCAAAAGTCTCTTGAGGAGCTCAAAAAGCCACCCACATTTATGCGGAAACAACGCTATCTCTTCGATAACACCCTAACTAAGGGTGCCAAGGCAATGATTGGTTGGCTCCTTGCCGCAGCGGCAATAGCGAGCATTCCTTTCACCATTGCTCTTCAAATTATTCCAAAAGAAACGCACGACAACATCCTCTCCAACGAGACTGGCGCGAAAGGCTTTCTGCGCACCCTGGATGATGCTTGGCAGAGCTTCTACGCAGTATTAGGTAAGGGTGGCTTTAAGACAGACACCTGGGATGCTCGGCTCTTCACAATTTTCGTAACGATTTTTAGCCTTGCAATCGCAAGCACCCTCTTTGCCTTCATCACTGCCACCGTTAATAAGCGAATTGCAGAATTGAAGAAGGGCAAGGGACCGGTATACGAGAGTGGTCACACCACCATCCTTGGCTGGGGTCCACAGATCTTTCCAATCTTGCAGCAATTAGAAGTTGCAAATGCCAATAAGCCCAGCGTTGCACTCATTATTTCGTTAGTCGAACGAGAAAAAATGGATGACGAACTAAAGGTTCGTATCGGTGAGTTGAAAAACACAAAGGTCATCACGAGAAATGGTGATCCTGCAAGCCCTCGTGTTTTGGCTCAAAGTAGCATCAACAATTCTCGCAGTGTGATCATTCTTGGAAACAAGGGCCCATCGGCAACAACAACTTCGGTTCTATCGGTGTTAGCAAACATCGGGATGGCGAGCAAGGTCACTATCGTTGCCGACGTTAACGATGCAGCAACAGCTGAAGCTCTCTATAAGACAACGGAGGGTCACGTCCTTGCTGTTCGCACCGAGGAGCTCATCGCTCGAGTGACTGCACATGCAATTCGCCAACCCGGCTTGGCTGCTGTCTACCTAGATTTGCTAGATTTTGAAGGCGATGAGATCTACTTCGCTAACGTTCCAGCAGCTATTGGTAAGACTTTCGGTGATGTCATCACTGGACTCGGTGAAAGCAGCGCAATTGGCATTCGCCACTCAGACGGCACGGTAAACATTACGCCTCCAGCCGAAACGATTATTGTTGGTGGCGATCAGATCATCGCGATCGCAAAAGATGACGATAAAATTCTTTGGGCTGGGGACAGTTCGGATCTTTCTGGCATTAAAGCGCTCACACAAGTGGGAGATCGTAGCAATGCTACTCCAGATAAAATCCTCATCATTGGCTGGAGCCCGATGGCCAAGCAGGTTGTTTTGGAACTTGGTAATTTCGGAGTTCCTGGATCAACTGCACTTGTCTTCGCGCAAACTTCGAAAGTAACCGCTGACGAACTCAAAGGATTGGAAACAACTAACCTCACCGTCACCGCCAAGGGAACAACCGGCGACATCGACGAACTTATTGAGGTTATTAACTCGCAAGAGTTCAATCACATCGTCATTTTTGGTTACCGAGGAAAAACCATCACGCCAGCTGAGTCAGATGCCTTGACGCTGCTCACGATGCTCGAAGTGAATCACGTCAAGAATCTCCCTGGTTCACAAATAGCAAAGGCACGTGTGATCGCGGAGATTCAAGACAGTAATAATGTTGACCTCGCTCGAGTTGTCGTTGTGGATGATCTTGTTGTCAGCGATCGCCTCGGCAGTCTCATGATGGCCCAGCTCTCTGAGACCCCTGGTCTCTATCACGTATTCGAGGAGCTCTTCGGACCAGCCGGAACATTCCTGAGTTCTAAGCCAATTCAGAGTTATGTGCCGCTCAACGTCGAGACCACGTTTGCGACTTTGGTAGCTGCCGGTCGTAGCCGTGGCGAAGTTGTCATCGGCTACCGCCAACCTGAAGCGAGTGATCCAACGAATCCCACTGTGGGAATCCGCGTCAACCCTGCCAAGAGCACGGTGTTGACTCCGACAGATGGCACCTACGCCATCGTGATCGGTCCGCTCGAATAAGCGAGAAGTTGGAAAATGAGGGCCGGGCTCATGCTCGGCCCTCATTTTTTTGCCACATGGGGATTGTGCGTAATATGACGACTGATATACGATCGAGGTATGTCCCTCTCCATCGCTGACTTCGGTGACCAAATACTGGTCTCCCCCGGTCGAGAAGGTGCGGAATCCCTCGCTGACCAGGCCTACTTCGCCATTCGAGAACTAATCGTCACGCTGGAACTCGCCCCGAGTTCGGTAATCAGTGAGGCCGCTCTGATGGAACGCCTCAGCATGGGACGTACCCCCATCAGAGAAGCCATGCGCACCTTGGCCCACGAACATCTCATCGATGTCTACCCACGCCGCGGAGCATTTGTCGCCGGGATAGATACCCGAGACCTGCGAGCGCTTTCGGAGATCCGTGCACTGCTTGAACCTGAGGCTGCTCGCTACGCCGCCGAGCGCTCCACCGAGAGTGATCGCGCTGAAACGAATGCACTCCTCGCCGAACTCACACACCTCAGCGGTAAACCCAATCACCGCAACTTGATTCAACTCGATCAACGGATTCACCATCACATCTATGCAAGCGCACACAATGACTTTCTCGCTCAGATGTGTGAACGCCAGTACATGCATGCGCTCCGCATCTGGTTTCTTGCACTTGATCGCGTTGAAAATCTGGCAGAAGCAGTACTAGAACACCAAGCATTACTCGAAGCAATTCGAGATGGCGATGCAAATCGCGCAGCGAAAGAAATGTCCACACATATCAATGGTTTTGAAGCATCACTTCGGAAAGTTATCTAACAGAGGGAAGGCCACACGCATGTCAGCTCAGTCATCACTGCCAAGCAAAGCAAAAGCCGTCGTCATCGGTGGCGGAATTGTCGGCAACAGCATCGTCTACCACTTAGCGCGTCTGGGCTGGCGCGATCTAGTGCAGATTGACAAGGGACCTTTCCCTAATCCAGGTGGCTCAACGGGTCACGCATCAAACTTCATCTTTCCTACCGATCACTCAAAAGAGATGACACACATCACTCTAGATAGCATGAAGCAATACAAGGAGCTTGGTGTCTTCACTGAGTGCGGTGGCTTCGAAGTGGCTCGCACCCCGGAGCGCATGCAAGAACTGCACCGACGTATGTCGTCTGCAAAATCTTGGGGAGTGAACGATTCGCGTATCGTGACCCCTGCCGAAGTGAAAGAACTCGTTCCTTATATCGATGAGACCGTCATTCTCGGCGCCTTCTATACGCCTTCAGTTGGTGTCGTAGATTCTGTACGCGGTGGCACGATCATGCGCGAGCGAGCACAAGAAATGGGTGCCCTGCAATCTTTCGGTAATACCGAAGTGCTCAGCATGAAGGTTGAGAACGGCCGTATTAAGAGCGTGATTACCGATAAGGGTGAGATTGAAGCCGATTTCGTAGTCATCGCTACCGGATGCTGGAGCCCCAAGCTTGCTGCCATGGCTGGCGCTTCTATTCCACTCACTCCAGCAGTGCACCAGATGAAGGACATCGGACCAGTGCCGCGCTTCAAAGATGCCAAGGGAGATATCGAGCACCCCATCGTGCGCGACATGGATACCAACATGTACGAGCGTCAACATGGTTCTGGCCTCGAAGTAGGTTCATACGCCCACCGCGCGATTCTTTATACGCCTGAAGATTTGCCATCTAACGCGCAAGCTGCGCTCTCACCTACCGAATTCCCATTTACCCAAGAAGATTTCGATCTACAGGATGAACAAGCACTTGAATTAATGCCAGAAATTGTGGGCGATGAGTCGGTGGGCGAGAAGTACGCCATCAACGGAATCCTTTCGCTCACTCCAGATGGCATGCCCATCGTCGGTGAAACTCCTGAGGTAAAGGGTTTGTGGAGTGCGGCCGCTGTCTGGGTAAAAGAAGGACCAGGAGTAGGCAAGGCACTTGCAGAGTGGATGGTGCTCGGCGAATCAGAGATCGACATGCACTCATCTGACATCGCTCGTTTCCACGAACACCAAAAAGCTACCTTCCACATTAAGGAACGCACTGCCGAAGGCTTCAATAAGACTTACGGCATCGTGCACCCAGCTGAGCAATGGTCTAGCAATCGCGATGTTCGCCTCTCGCCATACTACGAGCGCGAAAAGGCACTTGGTGCGGTCTTCTTTGAAACTGTCGGCTGGGAGCGTCCATTCTGGTATGAATCCAATAAGGATCTTCTTGCAAAATTTGGCGATGCTGTCATGCCACGTACCGCAGAGTGGGATTCACGTTGGTGGTCACCGATCATCAACGCCGAGCACCTACAGATGCGCGAAAGCGCCGCCCTTGTCGATCTCACCGCGTTCACTATCTTCGATGTCACTGGTCCTTCAGCGCTCGACGTAGTGCAACGCGCAGCTGTGCGCCAAATGGATGTGGCCATCGGCAAAGTTATTTACACACCTATTCTCTCGGAGCGCGGCGGGTTTAAGTCCGACCTCACCATCATGCGCCTCGCACACGATCAATTCCGCGTAGTCACCGGTGGTGCACACGGCATGGCAGATAAGAAGTGGTTTAGCGATTTGCTCCCCACCGATGGGAGCGCGCAAATTAACGATCTCACTACCGCCTACACAACGCTCGGTATCTGGGGTCCCCATGCCCGCAAGATTCTCAGCACGCTCACTAAAGATGATCTCTCACACGAAGGTTTCCCCTTCGGGACCTGCCGCATCATCGAGATGGGACCACTACGAGTACTTGCTTCACGTATCTCTTACGTAGGTGATCTCGGTTGGGAGCTCTACGTACAGATGGAACAGGGAGCAAAACTCTGGGACCTCGTCATGGATGCCGGAAAGCCACATGGCCTCATACCTGCAGGTATTGGTGTCTATGGCACCACCGGACGTCTTGAGAAGAGTTACCGTGCCTACGGTGCCGAACTCGAAACGGAGTACAACGTCGTGGAAGCCGGAATGCAGACAGCGAAACTTAAAGCACAGGATTTTGTGGGTAAGGCAGCCCACCTCAAGCACCGCGAAGAAGATCCCGCTGCAATTCTCTGCTCGCTCACCGTTGATGATCACACCAGCAAGAATGGCGAGAAGCGTTACATGCTTGGGCGCGAGCCCATCCTTACTCCCGATGGCAGCATCATCACCGATTCACATGGTCGTCGTTCATACGTCACCAGTGCAGGAAGTGCCCCATCACTTGGTAAGCACGTACTCATCACTTACCTGCCACCTCAGCACGCCAAAATCGGCGAGAAGCTAGTGGTGGAATACCTCGGTGAGCATTACCCCGTCACAGTTGCCAGCGTTTCATCAACGCCACTCTTCGATGCTAAAAATGAACGGATCATGTCCTGATGGAAGTACTTGTTTGTATTAAGCGTGTGATTCTTGCGGGCAATACTTTCGCCCTCAACGAGGATCACACAGATATCGATACTCGCCACCTTGGATACACGCTGAGCCCGCATGAGGAGTCAGCCGTGGAAGCCGCTGTTCGGCTCAATGAAGAGTTCGGTGGCACCACCACACTTCTCACTTTGGGACACGTGAATTCAGAAGAGCAGATTCGCAGCCAGATGGCGATCGGTCCCGATCGAGCCATTGTGTTAGAGACCGATGGCAGTGAATGGGATCCTCAAGCAACTGCCAATGCCATCATCGAAGCAATTAAGAAAGAGGAGACCAAGTTTGATGTCATCATCTTCGGATCGGAATCTGCCGATACCGCTGGATATCAAACAGGTATTCGAGTTGCTCACGCTCTTGGCCTGCCAATCGTCACAAACGTCAAGGGACTCAAAGTAGAAAATGGCATTGCTCGTTGCGAGCGCGCAGTCGGAAATATGCGTGAGATCTACGAGGTGCCCCTTCCTGCTGTGCTTACGGTAAGAGATGGCATTGCTATCCCGCGCTATCCATCGGTTCCGGGTCGCATCAAGGCACGTAAGAAGCCCATGGATGTTTTCCCAGTTGAAAAACCTGCTGCAAACATTGAAAAAGTTAAATTGGAGTTGCCTCCTGTGAAAGCTAAGGGCGCCACCATGCTCTCTGCAGATGCCGACGGTGTGCAAAAGCTTGTCGAGATCTTCCGTGAGATTGGAGTCCTCTCATGATCCTGGTATTTATTGATCACGATCGCGGAGTTATCGACGACATTTCTTTACAAGGAATCACTTTTGCTCGTTCACTTGATTCAATCATCGAAGCAGTTGTGGTGGGCGGCGAGGCAAATGCTCTGCTCCTTGGTGAGTACGGCGTCACCAAAATTCATCACGCCACGCATGCATCGCTTGCGGATTACACCCCGCAGGCAGTTGGTCGCGCTGTTGCTGAGGTGGTGAAGAGTGCATCACCTAGCGCGCTCATTACCGGCGGTACTCCTCGAGGTAATGAGGTGCTTGCACACGTGGGCGCCATGCTCGATTTTCCGGTGGTCGCTGATTGTTCGGAGATCGATTTGGGAGCTAGCACTGTGAAGCGGATGCGTTGGGGTGGAAACCTCATCGAGCACGCCAAGGTGCATACCTCGATGATGATTGCCTCGATCTTTCCTCATCAGATCGCCGCCACTAAAGCCCCGGTGAGCGCAGAGGTAATCACCTTCACACCGGAACTCACTGCCCAAGACACATTGGTAAAGATTATCGATCGCGCGGGCGAGGCTGCTGGTGGCATCACACTTGCCGAAGCGAAAGTCATTATCTCTGGCGGTCGCGGAGTCGGCGAAGATTTCACGCTCATCGAAAGCCTTGCGGGATTACTCGGTGGCGCGGTTGGCTGCTCGCGCGTGGTTACCGCTGCCGGTTGGCGTCCACATGCCGAGCAAGTAGGGCAGACCGGGACCAAAGTCGCACCAGATCTCTACATCGCCTGCGGAATCAGTGGCGCTACGCAACACATCGCTGGATGTAAAAATAGTAAGACGCTCATTGCCATCAATACCGATGGCGATGCGCCGATCATGTCGTACGCCGATTACGCAATTGTGGGCGACTTGCATCAAATCCTTCCCGCGATCATTGCGGCCACACAAGCCGCGAAAGGCTAAATATGTCCGATATCGAAATTGCTCAAGCTGCCACCATGCTCCCGATCAACCAGATCGGTGAGAAACTTGGAATTCCAGCAGAAGCGCTCGAGCCATACGGACATTACAAAGCCAAGATCTCGTTGGAGTATTTGGCGAAGTTACCTTCGCGCCCCCATGCAAAGCTCATCCTGGTCACCGCCATTAGCCCCACTCCAGCAGGCGAAGGAAAGACCACGACGACTGTGGGCTTAGGCGATGGACTCACCAAGATCGGCAAGAACGCACTCGTCTGTTTGCGCGAGCCTTCACTTGGTCCGGTATTCGGCATGAAGGGTGGCGCCGCTGGCGGCGGCTATGCACAAATTGTGCCGATGGAAGATATCAATCTCCACTTCACTGGCGACTTCAACGCCATCGCACTGGCTAACAACTTGCTAGCAGCACTTTTAGATAATCACATTCACCATGGCAATGCACTCGGCATCGATGTTCGCCGAATCACCTGGAAGCGCGTGGTTGATATGAACGATCGGGCACTCCGCGACATCGTGGTCTCACTTAGTGGGCCAGGAAACGGATACCCACGAGAAGATGGTTTCGACATCGTGGTGGCATCAGAGGTGATGGCAATTTTCTGCCTAGCAACATCACTCGAGGATCTCAAGCGTCGCCTCGGAAATATCGTAGTTGCCTACACCCGCGAGCAGAAACCAGTGCTAGCACGCGATCTCAATGCAGACGGTGCGATGACCGTACTTCTCAAAGATGCATTTGCTCCCAACCTTGTGCAAACGCTCGAGAACACTCCAGCAATAGTGCACGGCGGACCTTTCGCAAATATTGCGCACGGATGTAACTCCGTCATCGCCACCACATCCTCGATGAAGCTCGCCGATTACGTAGTGACGGAAGCAGGTTTCGGTGCAGACCTTGGTGCAGAGAAGTTTGTTGACATTAAGTGTCGTAAATCTGGTTTGCGTCCATCAGCTTCCGTAATTGTGGCCACCATTCGCGCACTTAAGTTCCACGGTGGAGCTGCAAAAGATGAGCTCACTAAGGAGAACCTCGCGGCTCTCGAGGCCGGTCTGGTAAATCTCGAACGTCACATCCGTAATGTGTGCGACGTTTACGGCATTCGCACCATCGTGTCTATCAATCACTTTACTAGCGACACTGATGCTGAGGTTGAACTGCTTACGAAGCGCATCACTGCACTTGGCGCCAAGATCGTGCTCGCTACCCACTGGGCTCATGGCGGTGATGGCGCTATCGAACTCGCGCATGCGGTGGTTGAGGCATGCGATAACCCCACGCCGCTCACTTTCGTTTATCCAGACGAAATGTCACTGGAAGAAAAAATCAATGCGGTGGCTACGCGCGTTTATGGCGCCGCTGGTGTGAACTTCGATGGCAAAGCAAAGAAGCGCATTGATGAACTGCAGGCAAACGGATACGGCCACTTCCCAGTCTGCATCGCTAAGACGCAGTACTCCTTCTCCACTGACGCCACCCTCAAGGGCGCGCCATCGGGCCACACCCTCGATGTGCGCGAGATCCGCCTCTCGGCGGGCGCGGAGTTCGTAGTAGTCGTCTGTGGAGAGATTATGACGATGCCTGGTCTTCCCAAGGTGCCTTCCAGCGAAAAGATCGACCTGGTAGACGGGAAAGTTGTAGGTCTCTTCTAAAGCGTGGGACTCTAAGTCTCCAATGAAGTACCTGACCTGGACAGATGAGGCCGCCCTGGAGGTGGTGAGGGAGCACGCCGAAAAGCCCGGACCGATGCTTCTTACTCTGCAAGCTCTCCAGGAGCGCTTCGGTTACGTAGAGACTTCACTCCTGCCAAGCATCGCGAAGGAACTCAACGTGAGCCGCGCCGAAGTCCATGGCGTGCTTACCTACTACAGCGATTTTCGTACGACTCCCCCAGCATCGCGTCAGATTCATCTCTGTGTAGCGGAAGCGTGCCAGGCGCTCGGTGTTCGAGATGTGGTGAAGGAACTTGCCGCCGCAGGATACGAAGTCGGGGAACGTAGCAAGGATGGAGCAACTGACGTGTCGGGTGTTTACTGCCTTGGAAATTGCGCACTAGGACCAGCTGCACTAGTCGATGGAAATCTCTGTGGCCGCGTTTCTGCGAAATCACTTGTTGCACAGGTGACCTCATGACAATCGTTTATGTCCCGGGAGATTCCGCGGCTCGATCTATTGGCGCTGACGAAGTTGCTGCACTCATCACAGCACACGCTGCTAAAGCCGGAATTGATATTGAGTTACGTCGCAATGGTTCACGTGGTGCACTCTGGTTAGAAACACTTGTCGAGGTAGATAATGGAGATGGTCGCTTCGCTTACGGACCGGTCACTCCCGCAGATGTGGACTCGCTCTTTGCAAACAACTTCCTCAACGCTGGTGCACATCCGCTTTTTCTCGGAAAGACTGAAAGTATCGAATGGTTAGCCACGCAAGATCGCGTCACCTTCACCCGCGTAGGAATCATCGAGCCGCTTTCGCTCTCACAATATGAGGCACATGGTGGGCTCGCAGGATTGCGTACCGCGCTTGCACACACCGATGTAGTTGGCGAAGTACTGGCTTCTGGGTTGCGTGGCCGCGGTGGCGCTGGATTTCCGGCCGGAATCAAATGGCGCACTGTGCTCGAAGCAGCTGGTGATCAAAAATATGTAGTGTGTAATGCCGATGAAGGTGATAGCGGCACCTTTGCTGATCGCATGTTGATGGAAGGCGATCCCTTCACACTCATTGAGGGTATGGCTATTGCTGGTATCGCAGTAGGAGCCACCTATGGATACATCTATATACGCTCTGAATATCCGAGCGCCATCGAGACCATGAATAAGGCGATTGCCGTGGGACGTTTAGCGGGAGTTCTCGGCAAGAGCGTTCTCGGCAGCGATAAGAGCTTCGATCTAGAAGTGCGCGCTGGCGCGGGCTCTTATGTGTGCGGTGAAGAGACCGCGATGTTGGAGAGTCTCGAAGGCAAGCGCGGCATGGTTCGCCCCAAGCCTCCACTCCCAGCAATATCTGGGCTATTCGGAAAGCCCACAGTTATCAACAACGTTCTCACGCTTGCTTCAGTGCCCGCGATTATGAAAGATGGCTCGAAGAGTTACCAAGATCGCGGCATCGATCGCTCGCGCGGAACCCAAGTCTTTCAACTTGCTGGCAACATTGCGCGCGGCGGTATCGTAGAAACAGGTTTTGGAATTTCACTGAGCGAAATGATTACTCGTTTTGGTGGTGGCACACTCACTGGCCACCCAGTGAAAGCAGTACAAGTCGGTGGCCCGCTCGGTGCCTATCTCTCGGCAGACCAATTAGATGTAGCACTCGATTACGAATCACTTGCAGCAGCGGGTGCGATGCTCGGTCACGGTGGCATTGTGGTATTCGATCAGAGCGTAAATATGTTGCAGCAGGCACGCTTTGCGATGGAATTCTGTGCAGAGGAGTCCTGCGGCAAATGCACCCCTTGTCGCATCGGAGCTGTACGTGGTGTCGAGGTTATTGACCGCATTATTGCCGGCGAAGAGCGCGAGAAGAACCTCGAACTACTCAATGACCTCTGCGATCTCATGACCGAAGGCTCACTTTGCGCGATGGGTGGGCTCACACCGCTTCCTGTACGCAGCGCTCTTGTACACTTTCCACTCGAGGAGGTAGTCAAGTGACGCTCTTACATGAGCCCGATTTAGGAACTCCCGCAGTCAAAAGCGATATTGAGGTAGAGCTCGTTATTGACGGCATGCCCACTCGAGTCCCTGCTGGCACTTCCGTCATGCGCGCCGCTGCACTTCTCGGCACCGCAGTTCCTAAACTTTGCGCCACCGATAGTCTCGAAGCATTCGGTTCATGCCGGCTCTGTCTTGTAGAGATCGACGGCAAGAAAGGCACTCCCGCTTCTTGCACCACACCATGTGAACCCGGGATGGTGGTGCACACCCAAACTCCCAAGCTCGAGAAGATGCGTCGTGGCGTCATGGAGCTCTACATCTCCGACCACCCACTCGATTGCCTCACCTGCCCAGCTAATGGTGATTGCGAATTGCAAGACATGGCTGGTGTGGTGGGGCTACGCGATGTGCGCTATGGATTAGAGGGCGCAAATCATTTAGATGCACCTACTGACGACAGCAACCCATACTTCTCATTCGATGAGAGTAAGTGCATTGCCTGCTCGCGTTGTGTGCGCGCTTGTGATGAAGTACAGGGAACGTTCGCACTCACCATTGAAGGCCGTGGATTTGACTCCAAAGTCTCCCCCGGCGGCACCGACTTCATGTCAAGTGATTGTGTCTCCTGCGGGGCGTGCGTGCAGGCCTGTCCCACGTCCACTCTCCAAGAGAAGACCGTCATTCAAATCGGTGTACCTACTCGCACCGTGGAAACCACATGTGCTTACTGTGGCGTTGGTTGTTCATTCAAGGCCGAACTTAAAGGTAATGAACTTGTTCGCATGGTGCCGCTGAAGAGTGGCGGTGCTAACGAAGGCCATTCATGTGTGAAGGGCCGTTTTGCTTGGGGATATGCCAGCCATCCGGATCGCCAACTCGAACCAATGGTGCGCGAGTCCATTACTGATCCTTGGCGCAAAGTCTCATGGAAAGAAGCCATTACGTACGCTGCTACGCGCCTCAAGGAAGTACAGGCTAAGTATGGTCAACAATCTATTGGTGGCATCAGTTCTTCAAGATGCACAAATGAAGAGGTCTTTGTAGTCCAGAAGATGGTTCGCACAGCATTCGGTAATAACAATATTGATACGTGTGCACGCGTCTGCCACTCGCCCACTGGTTATGGACTGAAGCAGACTTTCGGTACTTCGGCTGGCACTCAAAACTTTGCGTCAGTTGCCAAGGCAGATGTGATCCTTCTGATCGGTGCCAACCCCACCGATGCGCATCCAGTATTTGCATCTCGAATGAAGCGACGTCTCCGCCAAGGTGCAAAACTGATCGTGGTCGATCCCCGCCGTATCGACTTGGTACGCACCGCACATATCAAGGCCGAGCATCATCTCCAATTACTTCCAGGTACCAACGTGGCGATCGTTAACGCATTAGCCCACGTAGCAGCGACCGAAGGATTGCTTGACGAAGAGTTCATCCAAACTCGCACCGAGGAGAAGGCATTTCGGGATTGGTTTGAATTCATTCAGAAGCCAGAGAACTCTCCCGAATCTGTAGAAGCCATATCTGGAGTGCCAGCAAGTGAGCTACGCGCAGCCGGCCGTCTCTTTGCCACCGCAAATAACAGCGCGATCTACTACGGACTCGGTGTAACGGAGCACTCGCAAGGTTCCACCATGGTGATGGGTATGGCCAATCTCGCCATGGCTACCGGCAACATTGGTCGCGAAGGTGTCGGTGTTAATCCACTACGCGGCCAGAACAATGTGCAGGGCGCGTGTGACATGGGTTCATTCCCACATGAGTTCTCTGGCTATCGACATGTTTCAGATGACACAGTGCGCCACCAATTCGAGGAGCTCTGGGGCACTTCTTTGCAAGCAGAACCCGGCCTTCGCATTCCCAACATGCTCGACTCAGCCATTGATGGTGAATTCAAGGGAATCTTTATTCAAGGCGAAGATATCGCGCAATCAGATCCCAACACCAAGCACGTGAAAGCCGCATTAGGTGCGATGGAGTGCGTCATCGTGCAAGATCTCTTCCTCAACGAAACCGCAGCATTTGCGCACGTCTTCTTCCCAGGTACTTCCTTCCTGGAGAAGGACGGAACATTCACCAACGCCGAACGGCGAATTAACCGCGTGCGCCCGATTCAACCTCCTAAAACCGGTAAGCACGAGTGGGAAATCGTTGCCGAACTTTCACAAGCAATGGGTTACCCCATGCAATACGGCTCATCGGCCGAGATTATGGATGAGATTGCTACCTCTACCCCTACTTTTGCTGGTGTCTCGTTTGCTCATCTCGACAAGGTAGGCAGCGTGCAATGGCCTTGTAACGAAGAAAATCCCGGGGGTACACCCACTATGCACGTAGATGGTTTCGTGCGCGGACTCGGACAATTCATGGTGACGCCTTACGTAGCCACCGAGGAGAAGAGCAACCGTAAATTCCCGTTGCTACTCACCACTGGGCGCGACTTGTCGCAATACAACGTAGGTGCGCAGACTCGTCGCACCGAGAATGTGAATTGGTACCCAGAAGATCTTCTCGAGATGCATGAATCCGATGCGGAACTTCGCGGCATCGTCGATGGCTCCTTCGCTACTCTCTCCAGCCGTGTCGGCGAGACAGTTATGAAGGTATCAATTACTGATCGCGTGCCACCGGGTGTCGTCTACTCCACCTTCCACTACCCCACAAGTGGTGCAAACGTGGTCACTACTGAATATTCAGATTGGGCAACAAATTGCCCTGAGTACAAGGTGACTGCAGTAGAGCTTCGCCCATCGATTAAGCCTCCACAAGAAATTGGAATGGCCGCCGCCGATCTGGGGCTTGAGTTAGTAAATGAGTAGCTCTAGCGACTCACTGGTGCGCATGATCAACCAGATTGCGGCTAATTCCATGGGCGCCCATGATCCGGTGGCTGCAGTGGTTAAGCATCTCCACTCATTCTGGACACCCAAGATGTGCCGCGATTTAAAGTCGAGTAATCTCACCTCAGAGTTAAATGCAGTTGCAGCACAAGCCCTCGCCGCTCTCTAAGAGTCGGCCATAAAGGAGAATCATGAAGAGCGGAATAGATCTATCCCACGGCTACCCCGATGTTCGTCCCCAGGATGATCTCTTTCGACATGTAAACGGTAAGTGGATCGATACTCATGAGATTCCCGCCGATCGTGCCTCCGATGGCGCTTTCCATCACCTACGCGAAAAATCTGAGAAGAACATTCGAACCATCATCGAGGAAGCCGCCGCTAGCAAGGCAGCGGTTGGAACAGAGGCCCAGAAGGTCGGAGATCTCTACGCCTCTTTCATGGACGAGGCGAAGATCGAAGCGCTCGGAGTCTCCCCGCTCGCGCAAGATTTCAAGAAGATTCAAGGTATCAAGACTCAGCAGGACTTCGCTCGACTACTCGGCGAGCTTGGACGACGTGGTGTGAGCACACCCATGAGCGTCTTCATCGAAGTAGACATGAAGGATTCCAACTCATACATCGTCTACTTAGAGCAATCCGGGCTTGGTTTACCTGATGAGTCGTATTACAAAGAGGATCAATACGCAGAGATACGCGAAAAGTACGTGGCGCATATCGAGCGGATGTTTAACTTTGCCAAACTTCCCGATGGCGCCGGAGCGGCAAAGCGTATTTTTGAATTGGAATCGGCAATCGCCAACTTCCACTACGACGTAGTCAAGAACCGCGAGATGGATCTTACGTATCACAAAATGACACGTAAGCAGATCAACACTTTACTTTCGAATTTTGATTGGGATGTCTGGTTAGCAGCGGGCAATGTTCCAGCATCAGCTCTTGAGCACGTAGTTGTTCGCCAACCAGAATTCAATGAAGGTCTTAACACCCTCCTGACGGAGGAGAAGATTTCGGTGTGGAAAGAGTGGATGCTCTGGCACACACTCAGCGGCATGGCTGCCCACCTCTCTAGCGAAATTGTGAATGCCAACTTTGATTTCTACGGAACGACCCTGAACGGCACCCCACAATTGCGCGATCGCTGGAAGCGCGGGGTCTCACTCATCGAAGGCGTACTCGGCGAAGCTGCCGGCAAGCTCTATGTAGAGCGCCACTTCCCCGCCGCCGCCAAGAAGCGCATGGAAGAGTTGGTAGCTAACCTCATCGAGGCTTATCGCATCGATATTTCTGAACTCGACTGGATGGGCGCGGAGACAAAGAAGCGCGCGCTCGAGAAAATGTCGAAGTTCACTCCAAAGATCGGTTACCCCGACGAGTGGCGCGATTACTCTTCACTTGAGATCACCGCAGATGACCTCATTGGAAACGTCTACCGCGCAACTGCTTTTGAAGTAGATCGCGCCATCACCAAGCTCGGAAAGCCAGTAGATCGCAACGAATGGCATATGACTCCGCAAACGGTGAATGCCTATTACAACCCCACAATGAATGAGATTGTGTTTCCAGCAGCGATCCTGCAACCGCCATTCTTTGATATCGACGCCGACGATGCCGTTAATTACGGCGGTATCGGGGCGGTAATCGGTCACGAGATCGGGCATGGATTCGATGATCAAGGTTCTAAATTTGATGGCGATGGGAATCTCACCGACTGGTGGACCGAAGCAGATCGCGCAGCTTTCGAGGTACGCACAAGAAAATTGATCGATCAATACAACGTACTCGAGCCCATCGCAGCGCCGGGCCACCATGTAAATGGTGCGCTCACCATCGGCGAAAACATCGGTGACTTGGGTGGTCTCACGATCGCCCATAAGGCTTATCAAATTTCATTGAGTGGCAAGAACGCTCCCGCACTCGATGGATTCGATGGTTATCAGCGTCTCTTCATCGGCTGGGCACAAGTCTGGCGCAGTAAGAATCGTCCAGAAGCCGCGATCCAACGCATTGCTACCGATCCACACTCACCCGATGAGCATCGCTGCAATGCGGTACTGCGCAATCTCAACGAGTTCTACGAGGCTTTTGACGTAACTGAGAAGGATGCTCTCTGGCTCGCAGAGTCTGAACGCGTTCGTATTTGGTAATCAAATAAGGGAGAGCTGAATCAGTCATCGAAGATGACTTCGCTCGCGTACTTATCGAACTTGAATCACGAGCTTTCCAGTGGTCTTGCGTCCCTCAAGATCAATGTGTGCTTGCGATGCGGAAGCCAGTGGGTAACGTCCACCGATTGCCACTTGCATTGCTCCACGGCGAAAGGCCGCAAAAACTTCGTTCGCGCGCCAGATGAGTTCTAAACGATTGGCAACGAAGTCACCTAATGAAGGTCGCGTGAAGAAAATAGATCCAACTGCGAGTTTGGTGGGTTCAAATGCTGGGACGGGACCACTTGCGGCGCCGTAGAGCACCATGGTGCCACGGCGGCGGAGTGAGGCCAGGCTCTCATCGAACGTATCTTTGCCAACGCCGTCATAGACCACATGTGCACCGGCGCCGTGGCTTACTTCCATCACTTGATCGCGAAAGCCTTCGTATGGAATGGCAATATCTGCGCCAGTTGCGAGCGCGAGCGCTCGTTTCTCAGGAGTGGATGCGGTTGCCACAACTACTCCACCGAGAGATTTGACGTAACGAGTAAGGAGTAAACCCACGCCACCCGCGGCGGAGTGCACCACGGCAACATCACCAGGTGTGATCGTGTACGAATCGTGCGCCAGGTAATGCGTCGTCATTCCCTGCAAGAGAAGTGCAAGCGCATCTTCATCCGAGATGTCATCGGGAAGTGGAATCAAAGTATTGGCGGTAAGCGCTACTGCTTCGCCATACCCACCGGTTGACATCACCCAACCCACACGATCACCAATGCGTAGATCACTCGGCGCATCGGGGCAGAGTTCGGAGATGACCCCCACGCCTTCAGCTCCAGGAACAAAGGGAAGAGGTTTCGGATAGCGCCCAATCCGGTGATAAACATCGATGAAGTTCACGCCAGCAAGAGAGATTTCTACGACCGCCTGATCTGGGCCCGCGCTGGGGCGCTCGATCTCACTGATGGTGAGTACTTCGGGGCCTCCGGGCTGGGTGATCTGAATTGCTCTCATAGGGGCAAGTCTAGGTGCCCTTGCTTAGGAGTTGAAGACCGGGAGGACCTTCTCGGCGAAGAGTTCCATCGTGTCTACGGCACCGGTGACGCGTGGACCATGAGGTTGCGCCACTGGGGAGCCACCGAGCAAAGAAATGTGTTGCAGACCAATGTCGTTGATCAGGTGACCGAGCTTGTCGATGCACTCATTAGGCCCGCCGACGATTGCAATCCATTGAATGAAATCTTCGTCAATAAGTTGAAGGTGGGTGCCTTCTTCTTGACCGTGGTGTGCCATGTCGTACTGCGATTTCAACGTGTTGGCGTATCCCTTAATTTCACTAGGAAGGTGATCGGTAGGAGAGTGTTCCATTCCGGAGAAGTGTGCCACCAGGCCAGCACACGTGCGGGCAAGACTGATCGCACGTGCTTTGTCGTTGTCGCACACCAAGTTCACATATGCACCGACCGAAACGGAATTACGATCGCGTCCGTTCTCTGCCATGCGCGCGTTGAATACATCCATCGCCCATTGAATGCGCTCAGGATTACTACCCACGGCAAAGGAAACGCGGTCTGCGATGTCTGCGGCTAGTTGAATGGTCTTGGGTCCAGTGCACGCCATATCAATGATGACTGGTGGAATATCTCCTGGCTTAATCCATCGGATTGCAGAAGGAGTGCCATCACGATCAACAACACCACCAGCAATGTAGGTACGGATCGCGTGTACGTACTCTGCCATTTGCTTTCCACTGGCTTGTTTCTTGCCAATGTGCGCAGCGGAAGAATCCCCGCGACCGATTCCACAAATCACCCGCCCACCAGATTCCACTTGCATGGTGGCAAGTGCGCCCGCAGTTACTGCCGAGTCGCGCGTGATTGGATTAGTGACGCCGGTACCGATGCGAAGGATGGTGGTAGCAACAGCCGCGAGATTGAGTTGGCCGTAAGGATCGGCGCAGAGATTTTGTGTATCAGGGGCTAAGAAGTAACCAAAACCCATGGCTTCGATGCGCTTTGCCAGCGGAGCGGTGTACGTCGCTGAAGGCTCAACTATGAGGCCAAAATCAGTCACGGTACTTCCTTTGTTCGCGGTGAGGTGCCTGATGGAATCTAACCGATGAGTAGATCAAAAGAAACTAGTTCTGACCCAAACTATCTCTATTTCTTTCCCAGCAGGTTAAACCTCGGAGCCCAAGTACCCAAAATCCTATCTGCAGGAGTCAACAGCACTTGCTCAGCCAGGTCGGCGTAGATAGTACGGAAATCAGTTGTCACCTTAAGATCCCCCTGGTCAAGACTGTTCAGAGATGGCTGATCGCCATAGAAGCCACCGTTCACTTTATTTCCTATGACGAAAACAGGGCCAGAAGTGCCGTGATCTGTACCCTGCGATGCATTTGCTTTTACTCGACGGCCAAATTCGCTATAAACCAAAATAGTTACATCATTTTTTCTCGTTGTACTTTGGATTTGTGAGAGAAATCTTGAAACTGAGGAAGAGACGCTACCGATAAGTGTTGACTGTGCACCTTTTTCGTCCGCATGTGTATCAAATCCTCCGAGCGATACGCTCCATACTTTGGTAGGTGCACCAGCTTCTACAAACTTAGCCACAATATCTAATTGCGCAGAGAGTGCGGAATTACCACCAGCATTCCCACCCTGCAAAGTAGGAAGATCACTCGTTTCGGGAGCAGGTGTTTTGAGGATAGGAGATATTTGATCACCAGTCGAGAAGAGATTTCGAAGTGAATCACTTGCTGCCGTTTGAAGTGGAGAATCCTGGATTGAGCTTTTGGCAAGGCGTTGGCAGTTCAAAGCCAACGATCCTTTAGGAACATTTAATCCCGTCAGGGGAACGGCTGAACCGTTCTTCTTTGCTCCCATAAAAAGCGGTGGCAACACTGATCCGAGGTTAATCGCCGTCATCGGATCTGTGGGTTGAGTATCCAGCCAGCGGCCAATCCACCCGGTAGATGTGGAATTCACCGGCGAACCACTTTGCCAAATAGCCATGGATCTGAAGTGTGAGTGGTCTGATTGTGGATATCCGACGCCACGGATTACGGCCATTTTCCCTTGATCCCAGAGTGTTTTCATTCCCGTCATTGATCCATTGAGTCCCAAGCCTTCCCCGAGAGGTAGCACCTCTGATTCATTAAAAGAAATGTCGGGGCGAAGGGAGTAATAAGTAGAGTCTTTGTACGGCACCAATGTATTGAGACCATCATTTCCTCCGTAGAGAGTGACAATGACAAGTATCGGTGTCCCGTCGGGTAACGGACGTAACGTCGAAGCTCTCGCCACATCCTCCATCGAAAGCCCCAGAGCCACGCTACCCGCAGCTCCTGCAGTCAGTTGAAGAAATTTCCGGCGACTTAATGTATCCATCAGAGACTCACCACACATTCTGGACTGATTAGTGCCAATGCCACCATGTTTGGTACATCGTTCTTCACGGCATCTAACGCAGCCGCGGTCCGATCACTCATCCGGGCTATTCCAAAGAGATCAGCAATTCCACTCACACGATCCTTTGCGGCTAATGTGGAAATAGGAGTGAGACTTCCTGATTTAACGAGTGCTTGCGCTAACGTGATTCGAGCTTGCGCATTGCCCAATGTTAACCAAGCCTCGTCTGCCGGCCACCCTCCCACTGACGGAGGATCAAATGGAACCTGACCTAAAGCCATCAATAGTCGTAGTAATTTTTGATTGGTGCTAAAGCCTGAAGGAACAATTTTGAGCGCACGCGTTGCTCCGACAAACCAATCAACAGGAGCTCTTACTTGTTCATTAGAGACATTACCGAAAGCAGAAGAATTAACTAATGCCCGCATAGCATTTCCGATATCCAAAGTTGAACCAAGCGATGCCGTTATATTCTTTAATTCTGATGTGGGCTGGCCTGTCGAGAGAAATCGAAACCATAATCTCTCTGCGATGAATTCTGCACATCTCGGCTGTTTCACAAGATGTTCTGTGAGAGATGAATAATTATAATTTGCATTCTTGCCTAGTATTTTCATTAACCCGGAGTCATGGTTTTTCGTTTTGTACGTTGTTATCCCAGAGGAACGCACTACTTTTATTCCTGTCAACGCTCGTGCTGACGCCTTCACGTCGTCTTCTGTATAGTTTCCAACACCTAGTGTGAAGAGTTCCATTAATTCTCTTCCAAGATTCTCGTTCGGCGACTTTACGGTGTTCTGTCCTCCGTCAAGCCAAAATTGCAAAGCTCCATCATTCACCATCGATTGCGACATATTCACAAAAGATCCCAAGGCATTCTCGCGCATCGTCACGTACTGCTTGTACATGGGAAGTGCGTATTCGACTTTAGAAATTGATGTTGCCCAATGACCGTGCCAAAACCACGTCATCCGCTCTTCGATGGGATTGATTGCGCATGCCATGCGATCCAGCCACCACATTTGTAAAGTGACTCGCTGCGAAACCAAGTTCAAAACAAAGGCAGCACGCGCAGCACTCCTAATATCAGGAAAAGGGCCGAGGTCAGTGATAACTGGCGTCCCAACAGCCTTAATGCCCACATCGCCTGGTGAAGGTGCGAGTAACTGTTGTGCAAGTGCTGCTGAACCCATCTTCAAACCCTGGGCGAATTCTCCAGGCCTGGGGCCAAAAGCGAGACGTTGATAAAGTCGGGCAACCCGAAGACGCTCTTCCGCAGTGGGGGCCATTCAAAGAACATATCTCCTGCTGGACATTTAACACAGACCTATTGGGCAAACAGCCGGTAAACTCACTCGCAGAACATCACTTCCGATCGATCGGAGAGGTGCGACATGGACGTAAAAGGTGAGGGAATACTCGTAACCCCGCACATCGCCTTCTCGGTGGAAGACGTGCCGAAAGGCCGGATCACCGACGTAGGTGACCCCACTGGAATCCTTAAGAAGGCCCTCAAGGGACTCAACCACTCCAATGGCATCCTCGAACTCAGTCACCCGATCACCAGCATGTTGGCCGATTGGGACCCATTCGATCTAATTGCGCGTGGGGCACCCAAGTCTGAATACCGCTACGAGGCCATGATGATGGCGACTCTGGTGGTTAACGAGAAACTTACCTACACAACAATGCGGGCGATTTGGCGCTATGCCTTCGCCAATCCCGAGCTCTTCGATGGAGACGAAAACAAGGACTTGCTCTCACTCATTGCAGACATTCACGCCCTGATTTAACAGTAAGATCGGTTTATCACGTAGATCAACAAACACAGGAGTAGTTATGGCGAACAAAGAACAACAAGGAAATGCAAATAAGAAGAAGGAAGCAAAGCTCACTCTCAAAGAGAAGCGCATTAAGAAGCAAGAGAAGAAGAGCAAGGATTAATCTCCTCTCACTCTCATGAAGACTGTCTGGGACATCGGTGCCCAGCGTCCGCACTTTGCACCACTCAAAGAGGACCGCACGGTTGATCTCTGTGTCATCGGGTTGGGCGGATCCGGGCTTACTGCGATACACGAAGCAACCGCTCGCGGATTAAAAGTCATTGGCATTGATGCTGGTGAAATCGCGGGTGAAGCCGCGGGGAGTAATGGTGGATTTCTTCTCGCTGGTATCGCAGAGTTCCATCACGACGCGGTCGTAAACTTTGGGCGCGAGAAGGCAAGTGCGCTGTATCAGCACACTCTTAACGAGATGGCGCTCATGGAGCGAGCTACACCTGAGAGCATTCGACGCATCGGAGGGTTACGCGTCGCCTTCGACGACGAAGAATTAGTTGATTGCCACAGACATTTTGATGCGCTCAGGCTCGATGGCTTTCCGGTAGAGATGTACGACGGACCAGAGGGTCAAGGCATTCTCATTCCTACAGACGGAGTCTTCCATCCCCTCAATCGCGCGATATCTCTAGTGCAGCAAGCGTTAAAAGGTGGTGCGGAACTCTTCGCATACACGAAGGCGTTGAGTGTGGAGAGTCATTTAGTTCGCACTCCGCATGGGAACATCGAGGCCAAGAATATTCTGGTAGCAATCGATGGAAATATCTCAGTACTCTTGCCACAACTGAGCGGTGATGTTTACCCTGTGCGTTTACAAATGCTTTCAACATCGCCTGATCCCGGAGTGCACTTTCCTCTTCCGGTCTACACGCGTGGGGCATACGACTACTGGCAACAACTTACCGACGGAAGGATTTGCATCGGCGGCGGTAGAGATATCGGTGGTGTGGAAGAAGACACAAACGAGGTGCGCATCACGAACGAGGTTCAAAACTTCTTAGACGAAAGAATCAAAGGCTTAGGGATCACTGCTCCCGTAGAACACCGGTGGGCAGCGACGGTGAGCTATACGAAATCGGGGCTCCCTATCGCCCGCGAGGTGATGCCAGGTGTTTATGCAATCGGGGCCTACTGCGGCACCGGAAATGTAGTGGGCGCACTCCTCAGCCGCGCGATGGTGGAGAAGATCACCACCGGCCAGAGCCAAGCATGGTCAGACTTCAGCGAAGTTATTTAACGATTCCCGAGGAGTCTTCTTCGCGGATATTCCACGATGTTTGATACGACTCAAGCAAATCAAGGAATGGCTTCGGCTCAAACCACTCGGGACCCGCAACACCAGATGGTTGCCACACCTTTGTATGAATTAATTCCATTGCGATAACGGGGTTAATCGCCGTCTGCCAGACCACGGCCTGGTCGCCGTACTCCTTCATCGACCAGGCGTTGTCGACCACGTTGTAGAGGTAGCAGGCATATGGCTCGCCCTCTTTGTTAAGTCCCTTCACAAGTGCGCCGGCGCAGGTTTTACCCTTCATCCGCTCCCCCAAAGTGGCGGGGTCTGGCAGAGATGCGGTGAGGAGATCACGCGGAGAGACTGCTACACCTTGTACGTCAACGGTTTCCTTGCGATCAATGCCGAGCATGTGAATGGTTTTGAGTGTGGTGATGAATTGCGCGCCAAGACCGTACTTGAAGTTAACCTTTTTAGCGTCGATCTTCTGCGGAATAAGAATGACTTCTTCGTGTTCAACGTTCACACACTCGACTGGGCCAATACCTTCAGGAAAATCAAAGATCTCGATACCGCTGAATGGTTCGGTGGTGTACCAACCGCGGCCATCTTCCCAAATGATGGGTGGGTTGAGGCACTCTTCGATGGTGGTCCAGATAGAGAATGAGGGCGCAAAGTTGTGGCCTTCGACGACAATGTTAGAACCGTCGAGAATAGTGATGGAATCGATACGACTGAAAAGATAATCGTTAGCATAGCGCGCGAGCACATCACTCATGCCTGGCTCAATGCCCATACCAACAAGTGCGTAGATACCGCGCTCACTCCAATTCCAGTCACGTGCGAATTGCTCATCGCCTAACTTCACACCAGTCTCGGTGTTGGGGTAGTGCGGGTGTGGACGAGAGAGCGACATTGCCATGTCGATGTAATTCCGGTTTTCGATTTCGCACGCAAGGAAGATCGGCATCACAAAACGCGGATCAACCGCGTTGATTACTACATCCGGAGCTGACTTTCGAATGAGTTCGCGAATATCTTCAAGTTCCGCCGCATTAACCATGGCAGCTGAGAAGCGTGAGTCGTTGAGGCGCTCGACGGCCGACTCTGCGCGAGCCAAATTCTTGTCCGCGATGATCATGGAAGTGATAAATTTCCTGCGAGAAGCAATATTGGCGATCGCTCGCCCTACTCCACCGGCGCCGATAACGAGCGCTTTCATTACAAACCATCCTCAGAAATTTCAGACTTTGTATTTTCAGTCTATTTATATGTGCGAAATTCAGCAAGACGAGGATTTAATTGGTCGAAATTGGCTTCACATTGTACTTTTATCCCATGATCTCGAGGCGACAGATACTGGCGGGTGTAACCGGAGCACTCACCTCTTTAATAGGTGGAGCAGCATTGGCTGCCACGGGCCCAACCCTCGTGCCCAAGAAAGTCGGGCAGACGATTGTGTGGCGAGGGAAGAAATACACCGCCATCAAATCAGGCAAGAAGATTGTGTGGAATAAAGGTGTAACTATCCCCACATCAGCCCCGACTTCTACGCCTACCGCAACCGCGACTCCATCAGCAACGAATGCCACTGGCAAGGTGATTGTGGGTGCAAGTAGCGAGGTGGCAGAAGGCACTAGCAAGATATTTTTGATGCGCACTTCTTCCGGTCGATCTAAAGGTTTTGTGATCACCCGATCAGCGCAAGGTTTAGTGGCTTTCGACAACGAGTGTA
>NSHZ01000011.1 GCA_002737595.1 Actinomycetota bacterium
CTTGGAAAGCATCGCGCAGATCTCGCTCATAGGTCGGTTGAGATCCACATGCACCACCGAGTCACCAAGTTTTTCAGTGCTGGGCTCGGGTAGGAAGCGAGCTGGATCGCGCTCCAATACTTCGATGAAAGCGCCTTCGGGAGTGATCTTCGCGCGCGCTTGGCGATCGGCAGAGCACGAAACTGCAATGGCGACCGGGAGCGAGGCGCCATGTCGGGGGAGGCGAATCACGCGTACATCGTGGCAAAAGTACTTGCCGCCGAATTGGGCGCCAATGCCAAAGCCTTGAGTGAGTTTGAGGACTTCGGCTTCCATCTCGATGTCGCGGAACCCGTGTCCCGTCTTGGCATCTCCTTGAAGAGGCAAAGTGTCGAGATATTTAGTGCTTGCTAACTTCGCGGTTTTCAGTGTGTGTTCAGCGCTGGTTCCACCGATAACAATTGACAGGTGATAAGGAGGGCAGGCAGCGGTGCCTAATGAGCGAAGTTTCTCGTCAAGAAATCGAAGTAACCCAGCCGGATTAAGAATGGCTTTCGTCTCTTGGTAAAGAAATGACTTGTTTGCGCTACCTCCGCCTTTGGCGATGTAGAGAAAGGAGTACTCATTTTCGTGACCACTTTTGGTGTCAGCATAAATTTCGATCTGAGCTGGAAGATTGTTTCCGGTATTGCGCTCTTCCCACATGTTTATAGGAGCCAATTGTGAATAGCGAAGATTAAGGCGGGTGAAAGCGTCGTAGACGCCGCGCGAAATTGCCTCTTCGTCATTTCCTTGAGTAAGTACTTGCTGCCCACGCTTGCCCATCACAAGGGCGGTTCCGGTGTCTTGGCACATAGGTAGCACGCCGCCAGCTGAGATGTTTGCGTTCTTCAATAAATCGATTGCTACGAAGCGATCATTAGCTGACGCTTCGGGATCATCAACAATTCTGCGGAGTTGCTCAAGGTGGGCAGTGCGAAGGTAGTGCGAAATATCGTGAATAGCTGTTTCCGTAAGAGTAGTGAGCGTAGATGGCTCCACCATAAGAAAGGTGCGATCGCCAAGTTTTTCCACTCGAATTCCATCAGTGGTGACAAGGCGATATTCAGTGCTGTCGGCCGCGGTGGGCAGCAGGTCGGAGTAGGAGAATTCAGGCATGGATAAGAGCCTACGCCTCTAGGGGATGCTCGCTCTGGATAAGTCGAACAGTGTGAGATTTTCCTCGCATCACCAGAGAGTGTGAGGTCATCCCTCGCGGACCGAATCGAACTCCGCGCAGGAGCTCCCCGTCCGTGATTCCGGTGGCGGCAAAGAAGACGTCGTCGCCGGTGACTAAGTCGTTGGTGGAGAGCACCCTTGAGAGGTCGTGTCCGGCGGCAATGGCCTTTTCCCGTTCGGCATCATCGCGTGGCATGAGACGGCCTTGGATAACCCCGCCAAGGCACTTCATGGCACACGCAGCAATGATGCCCTCTGGAGTACCGCCGATGCCCATCAAGAGATCGATACCGGTATTTTCGCGCGCCGCCTCCACTGCGCTGGCAACATCGCCATCTGTAATAAATTTAATGCGCGCACCAGCTTCGCGAATTTCTCTCGCAAGTTTTTCATGGCGTGGTCTATCAAGAATAACTACGGTTATTTCAGAAGGAGAGAGCCGCTTGGCTTTTGCAACACGGCGAATGTTCTCTCCCACTGGTGCAGTGATGTCAACAACATCTGCTGCTTCTGGGCCGGTTACAAGTTTCTCCATATAGAAAACGGCGGAAGGGTCATACATAGCGCCGCGCTCTGCTACTGCAATCACAGAGATGGCGTTATTCATTCCTTTTGCAGTAAGGGTTGTTCCATCGATGGGGTCGACCGCAACATCGCACGCTGGACCAACGCCATCGCCCACACGTTCGCCGTTGTAGAGCATGGGCGCTTCATCCTTCTCGCCCTCACCGATGACGACGATGCCATCCATGGATACTGAACTGATTAACCGGCGCATCGCATCGACTGCCGCGCCGTCGGCGGTGTTCTTATCTCCTCGTCCTACCCAGCGGGCGGCGGCGATAGCCGCTGATTCCGTGACGCGAACGAGTTCGAAGGCAAGATTTCGAGAATTCCCCATGGCTACATCATTCCCTCCTGGGCGCGGTGCGGCAACGAGGTGACAAGCCGCTAATGCGGCTCTATTCTGCTAGATATGACGCAATATCGGATAAGTGAGGGGGCAGCGCTCCTAGGGGTCTCAGATGACACCGTACGGCGCTGGATAGATACCGGGCGCCTTGCAGCTCAGAAAGATCAAGGAGGCCGGATGACGGTCTCTGGAGTCGATTTGGCCGCCATTGCGCGCGGTGAAGGGCCAGATGAGATTGGCAGAAATAAGAGCAGCGCCCGAAATCGTTTCGTGGGGCTGGTCACTCGAGTGGAGAGAGAGGGCCTGGTAGGCATCGTTGAGATCCAGGCTGGTCCACATCGCATCATCAGCATGGTCACCGCCGATGCCATCACGGATTTGGGACTCACCCCCGGTGCGCGCGCCGTTGCGTCCATAAAGTCGACCAATGTTGTTATCGAAACGGCGTAAGTCGGTATCGACCTCGCTTGTTAAGGTCCTTGCGGTCGTGGCACTGCTCTTTGTTGGTTTGCCTTTTATCGCGCTGCTCTCTCGTATTGAATGGCAAAACTTTTTTGCTCATGTCTTCACGAGCGAAAACTGGAGCGCCATTCAACTCACTCTCCTGACTTCAATTCTTTCGTTAGTCATCTCACTCATTGTGGGACTGCCGCTGGCATTCTTAATGGCAACGAGCAATAAGTGGGGAAAGCTTCGTCCTATCCTGGCAATTCCACTAGTGCTGCCGCCGGTGGTCGGAGGAGTACTTTTGTTGGTGGCCTGGGGTCGCCGAGGGTTATTTGGCGGTGCGCTCTTTAATTTCTTTGGCTTCTCTATTCCGTTCACCTTAGTTGCGGTTATCTTTGCGCAACTCTTTGTCGCGCTTCCCGTCGTGGTCATCATGGCCGAAGGTGCGTTCCTGGAAGTGCCGCGTGATTTGATTGATGCGGCCAGGGCCGATGGGGCGAGTGAAGGCGTGCTCTTTTTGCGTATTGCTATTCCTTCAGCAGCATCAGGCATTGCCGCTGCCGCGCTCCTTGCATTTTCACGTGCGCTCGGCGAATTTGGCGCCACTATTACTTTTGCAGGATCACTCCCAGGCCTTACGCGCACGATGCCTACAGCTATCTATGCCGCGCTCGAAGCCGATCCGGCGAGTGCCCTCTCCTTAAGCCTGCTGCTTGTGCTCATGAGCGGGGTACTCATGATTCTGATGCGTCGCCGGCTCTTTGCCTGGGTTCGCTAGAGCCGTGAGAGGGCCGTACTCTGTGACAATGAGCAAAAAGATATTGCTGGCCGCCCCACGTGGGTACTGCGCAGGGGTCGATCGCGCGGTTCAGTCAGTTGAGAAGGCTCTAGAGGTGCATGGCGCTCCCGTTTATGTACGCAAACAAATAGTTCATAACAAGCATGTGGTTGAAACTCTGGAGCGTCGCGGAGCAATCTTTGTAGAAGAGACCGACGAAGTTCCAGAAGGTTCCATCGTGGTTTTTTCTGCCCACGGAGTTGCGCCAATCGTCCACGAAGAAGCGAAGCTGCGTTCTCTCAAAACGATTGATGCTACCTGTCCACTCGTTACAAAAGTGCACCACGAGGCGCGTCGGTTTGCGGCAGATGATTTCGATATTCTGCTTGTAGGCCATGAAGGCCATGAAGAAGTAGTAGGAACTGCCGGAGAAGCACCGGAGAATGTAATCCTGGTTGATGGCGTTGATGGCGTTGCTGATATCCAAGTTCGTGACGAGAGCAAGGTGGCTTGGCTTTCTCAAACAACACTAAGTGTTGATGAAACTCTTATTACTGTAGCCGCCTTGCGCAAGCGATTTCCATTGCTCGTTGATCCACCAAGTGATGACATTTGCTACGCAACTCAAAACCGCCAGGTTGCAATTAAGGAAATCGCAGGGAAGTGCGAACTAGTCATCGTGGTGGGTTCTAAGAATTCATCAAATTCAGTGCGCTTGGTTGAAGTGGCCTTAGAGTCAGGGACAAATGCTGCATATCTTGTTGATTATGCAGCCGAGGTCGATCCGGCGTGGCTTGTAGGGGTCACAACCATTGGAATCACTTCAGGAGCATCAGTGCCAGAAATATTGGTGACAGACCTGCTTGATTTATTGAAGGAGCACGATTTCAAAGATGTTGAAGTGGTAACTACAGCAGAAGAAACTCTGCTCTTTTCACTGCCTGCAGAACTTCGCAAGGACCTTCGGGCCGCAGGAAAGTTGTAATTCATGTTCCGTGGTATGGGTACGGTCATCAATATCGTCACGATCCTTTTGGGGACCGCGGTAGGAGTGAGTTTGGGTTCGCGTTTGCCGGAGCGCACCCGAAATGTCATCACGGACGTACTTGGGCTCGTGACCGCAGTGGTTGCTATCAGTGCAGGTTCAGCGGTGGCTTCTCCTGCGTTAAAGAAGGCGGTAGGAAGCGGCGCACTGCTGATTGTGCTTGGTGCATTATTGATCGGCGGCATTATCGGTTCTCTGCTTCGCTTGGAAGATCGCCTCAACAACATTGGCGAAACCTTGAAGAGTAAGTTTGGAAATCAGGAGAATGGGAATTTTGTTGAAGGTTTCGTAACTGCGTCACTGATCTTTGTAGTGGGTCCGCTGGCGATTCTCGCAAGTGTGAGTGATGGTCTAGGTAATGGCATCGACCAACTTCTCCTCAAGAGCACACTTGACTTTTTTGCCTCCATGGCATTTGCGGCTTCACTTGGTTGGGGGGTGGCTGCTTCAGCAATTGTTGTCGGCCTCTACCAAGGCGCTTGGACACTCCTTGGATGGTTGCTTGGAAATGTGATGAGTGATTTTGCAATTGCAGCTATGACAGCTACAGGTGGGTTAATGCTTGCTGGAATTTCTCTTCGCCTTCTCAAGATTCGACACATTCCGATTGGGGATTTGTTGCCAGCCCTTGCTATCGCACCACTGCTCGCCTTACTCGTTTCAAAGTTTTAGTTACTTGCGATAGACGCGGAACCAGGAAAAGGCGGCTCCGATTAAGAGGTAGGGCGCAAGTGAAGCAAGCGCAGAGAGAAGATCAATAGCTAAACGGCTGGGCGAAAGTGTCGATGGCCCGATAGGCAACCAGATGAGTAAAGAAATCAAGGTGGCAAGTGGTGGTGTGATGGCGGCCGCGCGCCTGGCATCACGCCTTGCAAGCCAAGAGCCACCACCGTTTACCAAGAGAATCGCTAGACCGCTGAAGAGACCCACATGATCACGAATCAGAATTTCGATTCCCATCAACAGAAAGAGCAGCGCTGAGGGTAAGGCAGCGATTCCTGGAGCAGTGAGTCCTCGGCCAAGAGTTGCGCGCTGGGCATCTGCCCGCGCCTTAAGCGAAGTGACCTGAGAGCCGAATTGTGAGGACATATAGGCATCTTGCCACGCGGAGGTGACATTCAAGCGAAGGAACTTCAAGGAAGAGCTCAGCCGATATTAAGCGTGCAGGGGAGGAGAGTGGTCAGCGCGAGGCCGGCGGGGCAATAGGATTTAACCCTTGTGAGCCTCTCTATTGGAATCGTCGGCCTGCCCAATGTGGGCAAATCCACCCTTTTTAACGCGCTGACGAAGAACAACGTGCTCGCGGCTAATTATCCTTTCGCCACCATTGAACCCAACGTCGGTGTGGTCGGCGTGCCAGATGGCCGGTTGGCAGAACTTGCAGGCATCTTTAAATCAGAGCGTCTCTTGCCGGCCGCTCTCTCGTTCGTCGACATTGCAGGCATTGTGAAGGGCGCCAGCGAAGGTGCTGGTCTGGGGAATAAGTTTCTCGCCAATATTCGCGAATCTGATGCCATCTGCCAGGTCATTCGGGTATTCACGGATCCGGATGTCGTACACGTTGATGGTCGTGTTGATCCACGCAGTGACATCGAGACGATTAACACAGAACTTGCCCTCGCCGATCTTCAAACTTTAGAGAAAGCGTTACCTCGCTTAGAGAAAGAGACTCGACTTTCAAAAGACCGCGGTGAAGTTCTCGAAGCTGCTAAGCAGGCAAATGCACTTTTGGAGCAGGGAAAGACTCTTTTTGCTGCTGGAACTCCGCAGCTTCGTGAACTTGTGCGCGAATTGCACCTGCTCACTGCCAAACCATTTCTATACGTATTCAATGTGGATGCAGCCGAACTTGCTGACTCAGCATTGCGCGCCGAACTTGCTGCGCTCGTGTCACCAGCTGAAGCGATCTTCTTAGATGCAAAGACTGAAGCTGAACTTGCTGAACTCGACGATGTAGACGCACTTGAATTGTTAGAGAGCATCGGACTTACCGAGCCAGGATTGGCAACCTTGGCACGCGCAGGTTTCAGTACTCTTGGTTTGCAGACTTACCTCACTGCTGGTCCCAAGGAAGCGCGCGCTTGGACGATTTCTAAAGGCGCGACCGCTCCTGAAGCAGCTGGCGTGATTCACACAGATTTCCAACGCGGTTTCATCAAAGCCGAAGTTGTCTCCTTCGCTGATCTGGTTGACGCTGGATCAATGGCAGAGGCAAAAGCGCGCGGCAAGGTGCGGATGGAAGGCAAGGAATATGTCATGGCGGATGGCGACGTAGTCGAATTTCGCTTCAACGTCTGACCCACACTAACCAAAGGATGACCGTGCAAAGCAGAGACGATTTAAGAAACGTAGCAATTATCGCCCACGTCGATCATGGCAAGACCACGCTCGTTGATGCAATGCTCTGGCAGTCCGGTGCTTTCGCTGCTTACAAGGAACAAGGCGAAGGTAAGGATCGCGTCATGGATTCTATGGATCTCGAGCGCGAAAAGGGCATCACTATTCTCGCGAAAAATACCGCGGTAAAGCGTGGCGACATGACCGTTAACATCATCGACACCCCAGGCCACGCCGACTTCGGTGGCGAAGTAGAGCGCGGACTTGAGATGGTGGATGGTGTGCTGCTCTTGGTGGATGCCTCTGAAGGCCCACTTCCACAAACCCGTTTCGTGCTGCGTAAAGCACTCTCCAAGAAACTTCCGGTCATCTTGGTTATCAACAAAGTCGATCGTTCAGATGCTCGTATCGCCGAAGTTCTCAACGAAACATACGAACTCTTCCTCGATCTTGATGCAGACGAGAAGCAAATTGAATTCCCTATTGTTTATGCATGTGCCAAAGCAGGTCGTGCCTCGCTCACCCAAACTGCTGATGGCGGTATGCCAGAAGAGACTGATCTCCAGGTACTCTTCGACGTCATCAAAGAGACCATCCCAGCCCCCACATATACCGAGGGCGCACCACTTCAGGCGCACGTCACCAACCTTGATGCTTCTCCTTATCTCGGCCGTCTAGCGCTCTGTCGCGTACGCCAAGGCACTATTTCTAAGGGCCAAACAGTTGCCTGGATTCGCACTGATGGAAGCGTGGAAAAGGTCAAGATTTCTGAACTTTTGATCACCGAAGGTTTGGAACGTGTGCCAGCTCTTTCAGCAGGTCCCGGCGACATCATCGCCGTTGCCGGCATTGAAGAGATCACCCTCGGAGAGACTCTCGCCGACGCGGAGAATCCCATCGCACTTCCACTTATCACGGTGGATGAACCTTCAATTTCTATGACAATCGGTATCAATACTTCTCCGCTTGCGGGTCAGAGCGGTAAGAAAGTCACTGCTCGTTTGGTGAAGAACCGCCTTGATGCCGAGCTCGTAGGTAACGTTTCGCTTCGCGTGCTCAGCACTGAGCGCCCAGACACTTGGGAAGTGCAGGGGCGCGGTGAACTTCAGCTTGCGGTCCTCGTGGAATTAATGCGTCGCGAAGGTTTTGAACTGACTGTTGGCAAGCCACAGGTGGTTACCAAAATGGTCGATGGCAAGATGCATGAACCTATGGAACGACTCACTGTTGATATTCCGGAAGACTATCTTGGTGTTGTCACGCAATTGATGGCACTTCGTAAAGGGCGCATGGAACAGATGGTCAATCACGGAACTGGTTGGGTCCGCATGGATTACCGGGTACCAAGCCGTGGGCTCATTGGTTTCCGCACCGAGTTTCTTACTGAAACTCGCGGAACAGGATTACTCCACCACGTATTCGATGGCTACGAAGCTTGGCACGGTGAATTGCGCACGCGCCCCACAGGTTCACTCGTTGCCGATCGACGTGGTGCGGTAACTTCCTATGCGCTCTTCTCACTCCAAGAGCGCGGAATAATCTTCGTGCAACCAGGTACTGAAGTTTATGAGGGCATGATCGTCGGCGAAAATTCACGTGGCGAAGACATGGACGTCAATGCAGTTCGTGAAAAGAAACTCACAAATATTCGTTCTGCAACCGCAGATGAATTAGAACGTTTGATTCCGCCTAGACTTCTCAACATGGAACAAGCGCTCGAATTCTGTCGCGAAGATGAATGTATCGAAGTGACACCGGCGACCGTGCGCATTCGCAAGTTAGTACTGGATCAGAACGAGCGTGGACGCACCGCTTCTAGGGCAAAGAAATCGAATCTGTAGTTGCTGGTGTACTCCTTCGTGCGGGCCGAGAGGTTTTGCTAGCGCGAAGGAGCACTACGCATGCGGGCTTCTGGGAGTTTCCCGGTGGCTTAGTTGAGCCCAATGAATTGCCAGAACAAGCAATAATTCGAGAATTTCATGAAGAGTTCCTGGTAGACGTAAGAGTGCTTCGGAAAGTGGACTTCACTTATGCGCTTTCTATTGAGCGCGAATTGCACTTCTTCTTGCTTTCAGCAGAGCATGATCCACAAGTGACGCACCATTCACACGATCAGATCGCATGGATCACAGAACAAAGCATTTTGCCAGGAGATGTGCTTCCGGCAGATCTGGCAGCACTACCAGTTATTTGGCAGGCACTTGTAGATGTCGTCTAAGAAATTCCACTTGTAGCAATAAAAGATTTTCGGCGACCTCTTCTTGTGGGGTCATGTGCGTCACGTTGCTCAGCATCAATGTTTCGTGTGGTCTTCCGGCCGCAAGCAAGTGCGATGAAAGTTGGAGCGAGTGAGCCACCACAACATTGTCATCAGCTAATCCATGAATGAGCATCAAGGGGCGCGAGAGCTTGTGTGCTCGCGGATAAAGCGAGCTGATCTCATAACCCGCTTCTTCGCTAGTAATTCCCAAGTAGCGCTCTGTGTAAAAGGTGTCGTAGAGCCGAAAGTCACCCACCGGTGCACCAGCAATGGCGGCCGCAAAAGTATGAGGGGCATCCATGACGGCAAGAGCTGCGAGATAGCCGCCGAAGGACCACCCACGGATGGCCACCCGGGCCGGGTCGATAAGGCCGGGGCGCAAGGCAATCAGCGCCTCCACAGCCGTGACTTGATCTTGCAGCGGAATAGTTGCCAGATCGCCAGAGATGGCTTTCTCCCACTCCGGACCACGATGTGGGGTACCTCGGCCGTCGGCAATTAATACTGCAAATCCTTGATTCGCAAACCATTGAGCCTCGGCATAAGCATTCTTCGCGGCGACCACCCGAAGCGCGTGCGGACCACCGTAAGGATCGACAAGAAGCGGAAGGTTGGTGCATGCGCCACTTTCCGGCAGCAGTAAGGCAGCGCGTAATTCGTCTTTTCCAAGACGAATGAACTCGGGCGTAGCATCGTGGCTAGGAGTCCAGGCGTGTGAGGTGATCTCCCACTTCTTTCCATCACGATGTATTTCTGTCTTCACGCCGTACTCATCTAGTGAACGCGATGAGATCACTAACGTGTGGTTGCGCGCTCTGCCTGTATGCATACCACCTACAGGTGAGAGTTGATCTAACTCGCCACCAAATCCGTACCACCATAGGTGGCTCTCTGTTGGCTCAAAAGTTCCAGTGAATGTGATGCCGAAACGATCGACATCTACTACGCCGGTCACTTGCAGACTATCTGGCGTCACTTGTCGTCCGTTAATTGTGAGCACACGAGTCTCACTTTCATCGTGGGCAAGGAGGAGTTCTCCTGAAGGCAACCAAGTGGGTACACCGGGAGTTATCTCGACCCAATGGTCATCGCGCTGCGTGGCAAGTTCTGTTAAATCACCTGTGTGCATGTCTAAGGCAAATACTGCCGCAGTGCGCTGGCTGCGATCCATGCAGTAAAGGAGTGGTGGACCGTATTGATTCCAATTAACTTCCACGAGATATTCGAATCCCGCGGGAAGAGCGATCTGACGAGAGATATCGCCATCGCACGTCATGAGAACGAGTGAAACAACAGCATTAGCCGTTCCTACTTTGGGGTATTTGATCTCACGCGGAGTTTGCTCAGGATGCGCCGGATCGCTGATGTGCCATGTGAGAACTTCGGATTCATCGGTTGACTGCACGAGAATCAGTTGTGAATCTGGTGACCACCAGAATCCACGGTATCTATTCATCTCTTCGCTGGCCACAAATTCAGCTTGCCCAAAACTCTTTCCCGAATCAGCGTGAGTAAAAGTTTCCTTTCCTTCACCGATGTGCGCTATCCGAAAACTTCCATCAACAGCGGCATATCCGATACGAGACCCGTCTGGAGATGGCCTTGGATCAATAGCAGCGACTGGGTGTGCGATTGAATTCACTTTTCCACTTACCAAATCAGCGACTCTGATCTCACCCGATTCGGTATAGACCGCTATTCGGTGATCACCATCGGTGGTGTACGAGGTGATGCCGCCGCTACTTTCCCGAAGGCGCTCTCTACGAGCTCTCTCCTGGATGGAAAGTTCTTCACTCGCTCCGCTCTCGACCACTCGTCGCGCAAGACCGGTGGTGGTGTCGAATGCCCAGAGCTCGTTACGCCGATCATCACCGCTGGGGGAGCGGAGGAAGGTGAGCCGGGTGCCATCTGGGGAGATGGCGAAAGAGCGCGGGACCCCCATGGAAAAGCGGAGAGTGCGGGCGTAGAGGCGGGGGAAAGTTGCGCCATCGGCAGGAGTGCTCATCCCGGAAGATTAGCGACTCTTCTTGCCTAACCCATACCCTGTGATCATGGCGCCTGCTAAAAGACTTCTCTTGGTTCACGCCCACCCAGATGACGAGAGCATTAATAATGGGGCAACCATGGCTGCTTATGTAGCGGCTGGGGCCGGGGTGACCCTGGTGACCTGCACTCGAGGCGAAGAGGGCGAAGTACTCGTGCCTGCCCTCTCCCACCTTGCGAGCCACGAGAGAGACGAATTAGGAACGCATCGCGAGGTGGAGTTGGCCAATGCGATGGCCGAATTGGGAGTGCGGGATCATCGATTTCTTGGCGCCCCAGCAAAGCGGTGGCGCGATAGCGGAATGATAGGTACTGCTCCCAACGAACGCTCTGATAATTTTTGGAAAGCTGACTTAGACGAGGTAGTGGGAGAGCTAGTAGCGGTTATCGAAGAGATTCGTCCACAGGTTGTCATTACCTACGACGAATTTGGCGGATATGGTCATCCGGATCATATTCAGGCACATCGCATCACTATGGCAGCTGTTGGCCTCGCGAGATGGGAAGTTTCAAAGGTGTACTGGAACGTGATGCCACGATCTGTTCTCAAAGTTGCTATGGACGCAATGAAAGAGCAAGAGTCGGATTTCTTTGGTGCAGAAAATATCGAAGATGTGCCATTTGCTAAGCCAGATGAATTGGTAACGGCCGTCGTAAATGGTGAGGCATATGTCGATGCCAAAATGAATGCCCTTAAGGCGCACGAAACCCAGATAACAGTGGATGGGCCATTTTTTGCGCTCTCCAATCTGTTGGGTCAAGGCATCTTTGGTAAGGAGTATTACCAATTGGTACTTGGTGTGGCCGCGGAACCATTCGACGAGAACGGTCGAGAGACAGAGCTTTTCTCGGGTGTGAGTCTTGATTAAGCGTGTTCAAAACTATCTCGTAGGGCTTGTGTTCGGAATTGGCGCCGGCGCTTTACTCATACTTACGCACAATGCCTATCCGCCTATCGGGATAGTCCTTGCTTTATTGGGTTTCCTTGCGCTCTCGATTGTGGTGCGGGGGTACTTAAAATCTCGCAGTACGTATGTTTGCTACCTCTTGGGTGTGGTGGGGCTCATCTATCTGGCAGCAACTCCGCGCGCGTCTGAGTTCCTCATACAGGGAAATACCCAAGGCTATCTACTAATCTTGGGGGGTCCACTAGCCGCCTTATTTCCCTTGATCAAGAGAGTACCCACTAAATAAACATGTCTCGTCGCGTAGTGATTCTCATTGGCGCTGGCGTGGGCGCACTGGTATTGCTATGGCTAGGTGGTTGGCTCTTAGTCGGTGGCGACATTCCTCGGAACACCATTGTTCGTTCCCATGATTTATCTGGTGATCTCAATGTTGGTGGCATGTCGCGCGAGCAAGTATCGAAGCTAGTCACACGCGATGTCACGCAGATGGCGAAGTCCAGAGTCGTGGTAGATGTTGATGGACGAGTCTTCAAGCGGAAATACTCGGATCTCGGAATTTTTCTCGATGCAGAAGCCACCGTTAATCAAATCAAATCAAGAAGCGCGAACCCCATCAAGATCGTCCAGGCGCTCACTGGTGGCCTCGCCTACGACCCGGTCTATACCTTTAGCGAAAGCACCTTAACGCGAGCGATATCAGATATTGCTGTACGTACTGATCTTGCACCCATGGAGGGAGACGTCGTCTTCTCTGGCGCTCAACCGGTGGCTATTGACGCGGCTGCGGGGCGCGCACTCGACATCAAGGCAGCAGTAAAAACAGTGCGCGCCAGCTGGAATGAGTCGCGTATCTTCAGATTCAAGTCACCGTCAATTTCCCCACAAGTAACAACAAAAGAAGCCCAAAGCGCCCTGCCTTTGGCAAAGAATGCAGTGAGCGGAACTGTGCTGCTCACCGTGGATGGCCATGACGTTAACCTTAAAGTTTCTGACATTGCTTACGCCTTGGATTTTGCAAATGATGGATCTGGAAATCTCGTACCAATGTTTTCAAGTGAGTTAATGACTCAAGTTTTAGGGTTGAAATGGACGAAGTGGGTGACTCCGCCGTTGAATGCAAAATTCTCAGAAGTGGGTGGAGTTCCCAAGTTGCAACCAAGTGCACCAGGACAGGCGGTTTCAGATGAGGAACTGACATCAGCATTACTCCCGGCTATCAGCGCAGTGGGTACTGCTCGCGTGGCGAGCGTGCAGACTTCTTTAGTCGAACCAAGGGTGACCACCGAGATGGCTGGCGGTCTTGGAATAACCGAAGTTATTTCAACTTTCACGACGAAGTTTCCACCGGCTGCGTATCGTATTCAAAATATTCATCGTGCGGCGGATCTCATTGACGGCACCATTCTCAAGCCAGGTGAAATATTTAGTCTTAACAAGATTGTGGGTGAGCGCACGGCCGCTAATGGCTTTGCCGAGGGCATTATTATTAGTCAAGGTCGATTTGAGAAGGACTTCGGTGGCGGCGTCTCGCAAGTTGCTACCACTATGTGGAATGCGGCGTGGTTCTCCGGTCTAGATCTCGTGGCGCACATGGCCCACTCGTTCTACATTTCGCGCTATCCAGCGGGCCGCGAATCAACAGTGGCCTGGCCTAAGGTCGATATGAGGTTTCGCAACGATTTTGATACCCCCATCATGGTCGACACTTCTTATACCAATTCATCTTTAACGATCTCTATTTATGGAAAGAAGAAGTATGAGGTTGAAACGATAACTGGCCTGTTTCGCAATATTAAAGATTTTGAAATCTACGATGATGATTCGCCCACTTGTATTCAGCAAGATGGTGTTAAAGGTTTTGATATTACGGTGACTCGAGTTGTAAAACTCAACGGTCTTGAGGTGAAACGCAATCCGTTTAACACTCGCTATATCCCCGAGGATCGGGTGACGTGCACTAATCCGGAAGCTGTCTTCGGAAATCCCACGCCACCAAAACCGAAAATAAAAGCGACTCCAAAACCCACGCTGTCAGACACCCCCACAGCCACTGTGACGCCTACTGCGATCGCCACTCCCACGCCTGTCCAGTAGCGGTATCTCGTACTTCAACACCCAGATCAGCGAGAGCCTCGCGCAATTCATCGGATCGCTTCCACTCGCCACGGCTGCGTGCATCCTCTCGTTGCCGCAGTAGCTCATTGACCTCAGGGGAGCCCTCTTTGACCTCTTGGCGAGTGAGGTTGAGGCCGAGGAATTGATCAAAGTAATCAAAGAGAATTGCCCGCTGGTCTAATGGCAGCGCCTCATCCTTTTCGATCTTCCTGAGGAGTTGAATGAGAGCGGGGGAATTGAGGTCTTCTTGTAGCAGCGCCATCCCTTGTTCAATATTTTTACTTGTTTCATGTGTCATCACAACTTCCGGGTTTCGCCAAGTTGTGAGTTGCAAGCGCCATCGTGTAATCGTCTTATGTGCTGCGGCAATCGCGGCCCACGAAAGATCGAGTTGGGTGCGATATCGGGATTCTAAAAATGAGAGCCGGAGCGCCAGTGGATCAAAACCACGAGCGATGAGATCACTCACAAGCACCACATTCCCGCTGCTCTTAGACATCTTTCGACCCTCAAAAAGCAGGTGTTCGCCATGCACCCAATGCTTGACTACTTCGCGGCCCGCTACAGAGTCGCTTTGTGCGCGCTCATCTTCGTGATGTGGAAAACGCAGATCTATCCCACCTAGATGTACGTCGATTGACTCTCCCAAGTGTTCAAGCGACATGGCCGAGCACTCGATATGCCATCCTGGGAAACCATTTCCCCAAGGAGATGGCCAAGTCATCGCGCGATCAGTGCCAGCGTTTTTCCAGAGCGCCCAATCTGCATGGAAGCGTTTAGCTTCACCGCCCTTACCTTCAAGCCGATGCCCGGGCTTTAAGTGATCGAGTGAGTTTCCGCTAAGGGCACCGTATGTGGGGAATGACCTCGCATCGAAGAAGAGCGAGCCGTCAGTACCCACATAGGCGTGACCTGCTTCCTCAAGTTTCTGACAGAGGTCGATGATCAATTGGATAGATTCGCTAGCTCGTGGATATACGTCGGCAGGAAGCACGTTAAGCGCTTTTAGATCTTTGTGAAATGCCTCTTCGTAGAAGCGTGCAATGGCAAATGGGTCTTTGTCCTCTAATTTTGCCTGCTCCAAAATCTTGTCTTCTCCCTGCGCATCAACCTGCGTATCGTCAACTAGGTGACCCACGTCTGTAATATTTTGAATAACGCTGGTCTTCCAGCCGTTTAGATGTGCAAGGCGGGTGATGAGATCTAGCAAGAGAAAGGTACGCAGATTTCCTACGTGTGCGTAGCGATAAACTGTGGGTCCACAAGCGTAAATTTTGAGGACGTCTCCGGCGGGAGTCACGGAAACGACTGCTCGGGCTCTCGTGTCGTAAAGTCGCACGCTATTAATGTATCTAAAGGTACCTACTCGCGCGATAGATAGATATTGCGATGATGCTCGGTGAATCCCAAGCTTTCGTAGAGCGCAATCGCTGGCTGATTATGGCAATCTACTTGCAGGAGCATAAAGGGATATCCATGCTCGTTCGCACTGTTGATCGCGCATTCAACAAGGGCCCGGGCGATGCCCTGCCGTCTAAAATCGGAATTGACTCGCACCGCTCCCAGCGCGCTCCAACTCTGCGCAAATCCTACGCGGGCGCTACCCACCACTTCTTCTAATTTGGAATAACTCAGAAAGAGTGGATTACCACTGAGGAGAACCTGTTCTCCTTGGGTACCCAATTCTCGACCATGCGCAGTGATCCACTCAGCGGATGGAGTTGTCGCACTTTGGATTTCGCTAAAGGTATTTTCTGTGATGACTTTGTCGCGCGACACACGCACCATGACGGAGATATCGAGATTGGATTTCCAGCCGCGCTTATGCAAGGAAGACGCCACGTCATCAAAGAGAGGTATGGGCAGCGAGATGATGGTGGGTAAGGATCGGGATTGATAAAATCGATCTGCTTCGGCAATGTCGTGGTCGAGTGAACTTTCATTCCAGACTGTGCTCTCCCAAGGTGGTGCACACGGCACCATAGAATTGGCACGACGGGTGTAGCCATCAGCGGCCCGCAAGAGCCAGCGAGCCGTCCGCAAGTGTTCAGGGCCGCTCCACAGTTCACTGCTCGCTAATTCGATATCGAGGACGCGTTGTGACGCGGGCGTTCCAGTTCCCCGAGGGGCAAGTACTACTCGCCACGCAACAACCTTGGATGTGTCAAATGATTTCAAGCCGCTCTTGGTCTCCAGTTGCCCAGTGGCCAAGAGGATGCCCACCACATCTTCAGTGTGACCTTCCTCGCTTTGGATCCGAATGGAGAGGCGTTTGCCCACGTGGCTAAGGAGGTCGTTCGGCGCTCGTTCTGGCAAGGCACTCACCCACTCCGCTCCCGATATGCTCCTTCACATACTAGGCTTGGCACGAACGAAATGGAGAGACTATGACCTACGTGATCGCCCAACCTTGTGTCGATCTTAAAGACAAGGCATGCATTCAAGAATGTCCCGTTGATTGCATTTACGAGGGTGAACGGATGCTCTACATCCAAGCCGATGAATGCGTTGATTGCGGTGCGTGCGAACCTGTATGCCCAGTGGAAGCTATTTACTACGAGGATGATGTCCCAGCGCAGTGGAAAGATTACACCGCAGCAAACGTCGAGTTCTTCGATGGAATTGGCTCACCTGGTGGAGCCGCAAAAGTCGGCATGTACGAGAAGGACCACGCGATCGTTTCTGCGCTGCCACCACAAGAACACGAAGGTCACTGATTTAAAAAGTGAGCGATAACGCCACTTTTGATCTTCCTGAATTTCCCTGGGATCGACTTGCGCCACTTGGAGATAAAGCGCGCGCACATCCTGGCGGAATAGTTGATCTTTCGATTGGCACACCTGTTGACTCAGTTCCTGAAGTGATTCAAAGTGCGCTCGCCGTCGCAAGTGATTCCCCTGGTTATCCGCCAACGGCGGGCATTCCAGCACTTCAAAAAGCGATGCGAGATTGGTCTATCAAGCATCTAGGTACCAGCGAGAGTGTGGGCGTGCTCCCCAGTATTGGCTCGAAAGAGATGGTCACCCTCCTTCCATTCTTATTGCGCGCTAAGCGCGTGCTCTATCCCGATATTGCTTATCCCTCATATCACGTGGGTGCAGTTCTTGCGGGAGCTGAAGCCATTCCGGTTGGCGAAGATCCAAAGTCGTGGCCGGCTGCAGATTTTGCTTGGATCAACTCGCCTTCAAATCCCACTGGCGCACTTATGAGTGATCAAGCAGTTCGTGATGCGATTCGATGGGCTACATCTAATGATGCATATTTGGTCTCTGATGAGTGTTATCTCGAGCTTGGTTGGGAAGCGACACCACGCTCGGTGCTCTCTTTTCCCGAAGCTGCGGATGCAAAAGTCATTGCGTTGCACTCACTTTCTAAACGCTCAAACTTAGCTGGTTACCGAGCGGGTTTTGCTGTCGGCAATCCCTCGGTGATCTCGGAATTACTAGAAATCCGTAAACACGTCGGAATGATGATGCCCGGCCCTGTGCAGTTAGCGATGATCGCTGCGTTGGCTGATACAGACCACGTGACGAAGCAACGAGCTGTCTATCTGAGGCGCCGCACAGAACTTCATCGTGGACTCACGTCTGCTGGTTTTACGATTCATGATTCGGTCGCCGGTCTCTATCTCTGGGCCACGCGCGATGAAGAGTGTTGGAAGAGTGCTGATTGGCTTGCCGGGCATGGAATCTTAGTGGCGCCCGGAGATTTCTATGGCGTACGTGGAAAGAACTTTGTGCGTGCTGCGCTGACGGCAACCGACGAACGTATCGATGCCGCGGTGGCTCGGCTCACCGCAATTGCTTAATCAACTCTCTCTGCTCGAACAATCGAGTCAATATCGGTAGGACCATTTACCAACACCAGTGATCCACCGTCGAGGATCACTTCTGCATAAAGATCAAAATCTGCACCCGTTGAATTGAAAAGCTTTCGCACTTGTTTTCCCGTCGCTACCGCCTTCGTGTGATTCTCACTCTGAAAGAAGTCCGGAAAGGTGAGCACCTCACGTGCGAAGTCGATTTGATCTGAGGTGCTGTCAGCTGCGCGACCCCAGAGATCTCGCGGTGAACGAATATTGAGGACGCTAGCTGTTGTGGGCTCCGCATCGGAGACGTGGATTTCTGTCGAGAGCTGCACAATCTCTAAGTTGAGCGCCGATGCGGTGAGGAGCCAGACGACGGAAAGCCAATGGTTTGATAGATTGAAGGAGATGCTGCGGGCTTCGTTGCTCACATCGGTGAGGAAGTTAGCGCTCTTCGAAACCCAATTTCGCGTTGATGTGTAAGAGAGTTCGATCCGGCCGGTGGTGTCGTAGTACGTGATGAGTGGCCGTGCTCCGTTCTTCTCCCCAAGAAGCGTGGGATAGAGCGCAGATAAGGACATCCCCCGATCTTACGCGCGATATTATGAATGAGTGAGCGAAGCAATTCTGCTAGTCGGTGGCCAAGGCACCAGGCTGCGCCCCTTGACGGACTCCACTCCTAAGCCCTTATTGCCGCTCGCCGGTGTTGCATGTACTACTCACCAATTACTTAAAGCCAAGGCTGCCGGGGTTACCCGAGTCGTGCTCGCTACGTCGTATCTGGCGGACGTTTTTGAGGCACAGTATGGAGCTGGAGAAGCACTTGGGCTCGAATTGGTTTATGCGGTGGAGCGCGAGCCACTCGGTACCGGCGGCGCCATCGCCAATGCAGGGCAATTCCTTAAGGGCGATGGCCCCATATTAATTTTCAATGGTGATGTCATCTCAAATCACTCACTTGAAGAGCAGTATCGAGTTCACCAAAGTTTCGGCGCGGTGGCCACCCTGCACTTGACGCCAGTGGAAGATGCTCGAGCGTATGGCTGCGTTCCCGTAGATGATTCTGGTCGAGTGAACGCGTTCTTAGAAAAGATGGACAATCCAGTAACCAATCTGATTAATGCTGGATGCTACATATTTGATCGATCTATTATTGATGTAATTCCGTTAAATACTGTGATTAGCGTTGAGCGCGAAATTTTTCCCGAGCTAGTTAAGCAACATGTACAAGGGTATGTTTCTAGCGATTACTGGATCGATTTAGGAACGCCCGAGGCATTCACCAAGGCATCGGCAGATTTAATTACCGGTCGGGCTTACTCACCGGCCCTAGGAATTCTGAATATGGAGTACCTAGCAAATGCTGCAGAGATTGCAACGAGCGCCCGAATTACGGGAGGAACTTTCTTAGACAAGGGTGTCATAGTAGATGAGTCAGCATATGTTCATCAAAGCGTGATTCTTGCTGACTCGCGGGTAGGAAGTAATGCGCATGTAGAGAATTCTTTTGTCGGACGAGGCGTAAAAATAGGTTCAGGTATAAAGCTAGTAAACGTGGCAGTGGGCGATGGCGTAGATATCAATGAAGGAAGTGCGGTTCCTGAAGGTGCACGGCTTAGCGCGTAGAGAAATAGTCTTCCAGCGAAAGTGCGCTTCTTGGGTGTGGCGAATGCGCTGAGTAACCGACCGCAATCGCGCCCAGAGGTTGCCACTCATCTTTAAGTCCAAGAGTTTCGCGAACGATCTGTGAGCAAAAGATGGTCGATGAAATCCAGGCCGAACCTACGCCTTCTCCATGCAATGCAAGCAGGAAGTTCGCCACCCCGGCTCCACCAGCAATCATAAACATGTCCCGCTCGGAGCCATCTCGCTGGTCCCCGTACGTGTGCGCTCCGTCGAGTGAAACAAAGGCCAGAATGACTTCGGGTGCGTCGTAAAGAATGCGCCCACGCCGTAGGCGCTTCTCGATACTTTCAGTATCAGCACCCGATTTTTCCAAGTCACTGCGCCATGCCGCCGACATATGATCGAGTACTTCTTCTCTCTGTGCATTGAGTCGGATAAAGCGAAGCGGGTGGGTGTGGTGTGGCGCTGGGGCAGTCAGTGCTGCTCCTACTGCGATTTCAAAAACTTCCAATGGAATCGGCTCATCAGTGAATTCACGAATAGTGCGTCTGGTGGTGATTGCCTCACGGTGCCCAAGACGGAACCAATCATCCTTACTTTTACGGATGAGTGCGCTTACTCCCGGTCCATCTTCTGAAGTAACAAAATGATTGATGCCAGAGATGATGGCCACTGGGCTTTGGGTGAGCTTTTGGCGTACGAGTTCAGAGGCAGAGGCGATTTCGTCGACGGTCGCCATGACAGTGGCCTCAAGCAGGTTGCCAGCATCATCTACTCTCCCTCTAAAGTCGTTGAGAACTTGGATACCTGCGGCTCCGATGGCCATATCAACCAGTCCATCGCGCCAAGCACGGCCGAACGTGTCAGTAATGATGACTCCAATGGTGATTCCTAGAGCTTTTTGAATATCCCCACGTATCTTGCGCGCACTCGCATCTGGATCTAGTGGGAGAAGTGCGGCGAAGCCATGAGGAACATCAGACATGTCGACACCAGCTGCCGCCATGATAAATCCGTGACGTGTTTCCACAATGGATGTGCGTCCACGCTGGGCAACCACACGCTGAGCCTCAGCGGCGATGGCATCAACGCGGTCAAGCGCGGGAACTAAGCGATCTTCCGCCTTGCTCACTATTTTGCTGGTGATGACGACGATATCTCCATCAACAATTGAAGTATGGGCAGAGATGAGAATAGCTAAATCATCACCTGCGTTAATTTGTGGAAGACCTGCTACTCCGCGGATGGTAATCACGAGAATGACAGCGCTAATTCCAGAGCAGCAGCGGCAATGTCACGAGAGGTTTCTAGATCCTTCATAAGGAGTGGGCGCGCAATTACTTTTAATCCATCGAGGACACAGTCGTTGTCGACTTCGGCCACCAACCACCCATGCAAAAGGCCGCCGTTGGCACGAGCACCGTAATGTTCGGCGATACCAAAGGCCGAACTCTTTACGTCGATGGCCGCTAAGCACGCATCTGCCATGCCACGCACAGGTGAACCACCAATAATTGGCGAGACGCCGACCAATGGTGCCTTCGATGCCATAAGTGCCCGCCGAATTCCCGGAATTGAAAGAATCGTTCCAATTGATACGACGGGGTTGCTTGGCGGAAAGAGGATGACATCAGCGTTCTTGATGGCTTCGATGACGCCGGGAGCTGGCGTGGCGCTCTCCGCGTTGATAGGGATGATCCGAAGTGCCGGCGTGCTCGCACGAAACTTAATCCACCACTCTTGAAAGTGGATGAATCGACGACCATCTTCGTCTTCGATTTCCACGTGTGTCTCAACCCGGTCATCTGTCATTGGAAACAGTTGCACGCCCGGCTTCCATCGATCGCAGAGTGCAGCGGTGACTTGTGAGAGTGGATAACCGGCGTGACGCATCTGTGTGCGCACAATATGGGTGGCGATGTCACGGTCACCTAAACCAAACCATTGTGGCGCCACTCCATAGATAGCAAGCTCTTCTTTCACGACAAAGGTTTCATCGCGCCTACCCCAGCCCTGCTCTTCATGTATCCCATTTCCCAAGGTGTACATGACGGTGTCGAGGTCAGGAGATATCTGCAAACCAAAGAGTTCGATATCGTCGCCGGTATTGCCAATAACCGTTATTTCGGCATCAGGGGCGGCGGCCTTGAGCCCTCGCAGAAATCGGGCTCCGCCGATGCCACCGGCTAAAGCCACAATCTTGAGCGCAGCTGCGGCGGGAGCCCTGGAGCCACGATCAGAAATTGTCATAGGGCAAGTCAATCATGGGCTACCCCCTCAACGCGGTAAGAAATGTCTGATTTAACCCACTCTGAACCGTGGAAGGGGTTGCATACTCACATTACAACGGTGTAATTTAGATTTATACATCGTGACCGGGCGCTGGGAATCTGGGGCTGGCGATCTTGCTTGATTGAGAGGAGCTCACTGTGAGCGAGAGTTTTCCCTTGTCCACCACGGAAAATCAAGAGATGACCTGGCAGGAGCGTGCACTCTGCGCCCAGACCGATCCCGAGGCCTTCTTCCCGGAAAAAGGCGGTTCTACGCGTGAAGCGAAGCGAGTATGCCTCTCATGTGATGTTCGCTCCGAATGTCTAGATTACGCTCTTGCTCACGATGAGCGATTTGGAATCTGGGGCGGCCTCTCTGAGCGCGAGCGACGCAGGCTTAAGCGCCGCGCCATTTAACCAGGCGATACATGCACTAGTCGTTACACATGACGGCGCACGTTGGCTCCCTGAATTAATCTCTTCGCTTTCAGATCTGACTTACTCGCCCCAATCAATCCGAGCAATCGATACAGGCTCTCTCGATCGAAGTATTGGTCTACTTCAAGAAGCATCGATTCCTCTTCGAAGTACGGATCGCAATTCGGGATTTGGTGAAGCAGTTAATTTAGGTGTTGATTGGATTACAGAAGAGATCGATACAGATCCCAGTAAAACGTGGATTTGGTTATTGCACGATGATTGCGCGCCCCTTCCAGACGCGCTTGAGAAATTGGTTTTCGCATTGGCCGATGCGCCGAGCGTGGCGATGGCTGGTCCCAAGATTCGAGGATGGCACGATCGAAATCACTTACTTGAAGTAGGTGTTTCCATTGCTGGTAATGGTGCACGCTGGACTGGTTTAGAGCGCCGAGAGCGTGACCAGGGTCAACACGATGGTGTGCGAGATGTATTAGCAGTGAGTTCTGCTGGTGCACTCATTCGACTTGATGTCTGGCAAGAGCTCTCCGGTTTTGATCCACATCTCACCCTCTTTCGCGATGACGTCGACTTTGGGTGGCGGGTAAATGTTGCTGGACACCGAGTTATTGCCGTCCCCGATGCCGTCGTACTACACGCCGAAGCGGCGGCCACGGAGCGAAGAGAAATCGATGTCGAAGGTGCCACTTTGCACCGCCCGCACTTGCTTGATCGTCGAAACGCAAATTATGTCTTATTGGCCAATTCATCACGCTGGCGTCTGCCGCAGGTACTGGCTCGACTCGTAGTTTCGACGGTAGTGCGTACGATCGGTTATCTCTTCGCAAAACTTCCGGGTTATGCCGGTGATGAAATAGCGGCACTTGCACTCATCCTTGCTCGCCCCGACCTCATTCGCACCGCTCGTAGAGTTCGTGCTCAGTCCAGATTGCTTCCGGCCAGCGCCGTTTCTTCGTATTTGGCCCCTGATGGATCACAGATTCGATTGGCATTTGAATCTTTACGGGAATTGGTCTTTAAGGGCATAGCGCCTATGTCAAACCCGTCTTCATCCTTTTCCGACGCACGTTATGCCGTTGCCGAAGATGATGAAGCGATAGTGAAGAGCAATTCGTTCTTATTGCGGGCACTTAAAATTCCGGCAGTTTCGCTCTTCTTAATTCTCGCACTGATCAACCTTGTTGCGTTCAGAGGCAAGTGGGGCAATCTTTCAGGCGGCGCGCTCCTGCCAGCACCCGCTAGTGGCGCAGACCTGATCAGTACTTACTTTGATTCCTGGCATCCCATCGGGATTGGCACTTCTACCCCTGCCCCACCTTGGATGTTAATTCTAGGATTCTTCTCGATAATCACCTTCGGAAACCTACAAGTACTCGTCTCACTTATCTTCTTTTTAGCGATGCCGATCACTGGCATCGCGATGCATCGCGCCTTGGGTAAACATGTTCATGATCGTGGGATCCGGATCGCAGGCTCCGTCATCTACTCCTTCTCACCAGTTCTGCTCATCGCTATGTCAGATGGGGAACTCACCTTGATCCTTGCCGCGATGCTCTTGCCTTGGGCGCTAAGTATTTGGTGGAGTGGAGCCAGTTCAGTACTTCAACGTGAGAGTTTTTCGCAGGCAAAACTATGGCGGTCAATATTCGTCGCCATAATTATGATCGCGCTGCTTCCACAGCTCGTATTTTCCTTTCTACTTGGGGTGGGTGCTCTCACCTTTAAGGCGCGTACACAAGGCCGGAAGCGTGTAGGAATTTTGGTTGCTCTCTTCGTGCTCACCCCGATCCTCGCTCTCCTCCCATGGTCGGTGAGTGCGATACTCCATCCCACTCTCTGGCTTCGCTCCTTTGGACTCGGTCCTGAAAGTGGCAACGCATGGAATCTTACGCTCTTTAATCCTGGTGGTTTTTATTCGCCGCCTTTCTGGATGGGTGCACCACTTCTGCTAGGTGTGTTACTGGTCGTCATAAGAAGTGGACGCGCGCGCATTCGTATTTTTGCCAATCTCAGCATTACCGTGCTCACTATTTCAATCTTGCTCTCGGCACTTACGGTGACTCCATATGGTTCGCCAGTTCCTAGCCGTGTATGGAGCGGTCCGGGTGTGCTATTGGCGACAGCACTTGCAATTTATGCATTAGCACTTGTTTCTGATGGATTGAGTGATCGTTTAAGAAATTTGCCTCTCTCAAAGCAACATGTTGAATCTCTTGTGACCACTGTCGCACTCTTAATAAGTATTGTAACCGGCATTGGTTGGCAGATTCTTACACCTTCGCCTCTTAATGCGAATAGCGAGCAGATCCTCCCCGCTTTTGTGGCTGCGTCATTGCAATCGACGGATCGGTCACGCGTCTTGGTATTGCGAGCTACTAGTTCAGGCACTAAGTATTCGGTGGTGCGCGAAGGAACTTCTGTTCTCGGTGATCCCGAGGTGAGTGGCCTCATGCCCGACTTGCTCGAAACCACTCTTGCTGAACTCATGACGGGTGGATCAAATACCACGAGTCGAGTCCTTGGTCAGTTCGCTATTAAGTATGTATTCGTGGCATCACCGGCACCTGCCGCACTCTCAAGAGTTTTAGATGGCGTTGGCGGTCTCAGACGTGTTTCAGCGACAGATCAAGGTGCGCTGTGGAAAATAACAAATCCGTCGGGCAGGCTAGTCTTCTTAAGCGATAAAGCAGAGAGTCCCATTGTGCTGCCCTCCAGTCGGGTCTCAGCCCAAGTTGCAATTCCAGGCCCGGGAAAACTTTCGCTCAGCGAGAAGCTCGATCCTAAGTGGAGTGTGCTGCTCGACGAAGAGATTCTTAAGCCGGTGAAATCCGGTAGTTGGAACCCCACTTATCGCATCAGCCAGGCTGGAGAACTTCGACTCATTCACGACAGTTCGTTCCGCAGACTTGCCCTTGGGTTGCAATTTCTCACTCTTATCGCGCTGCTCATCATGTGCCTTCCCGGCGGGCGACGTTGGGTTGATCGACCTGATGAAGAGGTTTCATGAAAAAGTATCTCTTCGTTGCATTACTTGCTATCACAACTATGATTGTTTCCCTGCTTCCGCATGCAGCAGTCGAGGGCGAGTTGCAGAGCTTGCGCTACTCTCCAGAGATTTGTCCGTCGAGTAAGAACAGCACTCAAGTTGTTGTTGCGGGTGCCTCAAGTAAGGTGCAACTCTTTCGCGGTAAGAATTCAAAGATGGTCGGAGTGGAGAAGGATTTTACGATTCTCACCCCGCTGCCAAAGGAATGGATGGAGATCTCTGAAAGTTCCGGGGCTCCAGTTTTAGTGGATCGAGGTGAAGGGCTTTCGCTTCTTGCTTGTCCAGGAATTGCTGAGCCTGCTTGGTTTGTGGGTGGTTCAAGTGATATCGCAAGTCAAGATCAACTTGTGGTGGCAAATGATGGCGCGAGCGCGGCAACCTTATTGGTGAAGATGTGGAGCAATCAGGATCGCCCTCTAGAAACTGCTATTACGGTCGGCGCACGAACATCAAGAAGCGTACGGCTAGACACTCTTGCACCAGGAGTAAAATCGATGGTGCTTTACATTGAGCCTCAAGTAGGTCGAGTCTCTGTCTCTCTGCAGTCAAAGCGCAAGACAGGATTTAACTCGGGGGGTGCGGATTACATCTCTGCAAGCCCGGCGCCTTCCCTGGAACAAATAATCCCAATAGTTATCGGGGTCAAAAAGAGTGCAGCAAAAAAGCCAGCTACCAAATTGACGAAAAAGAAGGTGAAGAAGGCGCCAGTTGTCCCTCAAACAAGCGGGTCGATTCGCACTCTCAGAGTCCTGGCACCAGGTGAAAGTGGCGCCACCTTCACCGCAACCCTGCTCGCTAGTGACGGATCCTATATTCCTGTGGGTTTGGATGGCATTTT
>NSHZ01000012.1 GCA_002737595.1 Actinomycetota bacterium
TGTGAGTGATGACTTGTGGTTTCCCTCGCTGGTAATCCCAGTTAATGAGGCCCACAGCAATCAATGTGTAGGCGAGCATTCGAAGATAACTTAGCTTCACAGGTACTCCTTAAATGATGAGGGGGAGAGTAGCTAGGCTACTCTCCCCCTCATCGGTGACCAATTATTGGTGACCAGTGGAACTTACTAGTGAGTCTCTGCCATACCTTCTGCAGCAGACTTCATACGGGCAATCTTGTAGATCGTGAGACCGAATATACACTTTGCCAAAACGTCAGCAACCGTGTAACCAATTTGCCGAGCAGTGAAGAGTCCTGCCGCTTGTTCCATTGTTGGATTCGTAATGATCATTGGAATCAGGTAAGAGAGCGGGTAAACGCCCCATGTTCCAATGAGAAGTAAGCGAAGCCGGCCGACTGTGGCTGCCACTCCATCGGGTTGATTACCAAGTGACTTGCTCAGCTCAACGAAAAGTACGTAAAGAATGTAGAGGAAGGGAAGGGTCGACAAAGAACCCCAAATTACCTTTTCACTGATTACGGTAGAAATTTCGCCTGGGTAGCCGAGCATGATCATGGCGGCCGATGCAGGTATGAGTCGGGTCATAAGTGACTTTGATGCTCCGCGGGCGAGAGCCAGAACGGCAATTACCTCAACGAGCAAAAGTGGAACGGTGAGGATCCAATCAACGTAGCGGTACGCCTCATTAAATGCGCCTTCCGAGGAGCCGATTTTGACCATGCCATTTTCCGAAGACTCTTCGAACGAATTGAAGATTCTCCAGTAGTGATATCCAGCGATCAAGGTGACCATTGAAGACATGATCAAGGCGGGGCGGTACTTGGGGAGGACCCGGCTCTGTGAAACTAGGGTGAATACGGTGCACGCTAACATCGAGATGAGACCGAAGGAGAAGATGTTAAAAGTTGCACTCCATTGGCCATCTGTCATTTCCAGCATGAGTGACTCTCTCTCTGACGATGAAACATCTGGGGTGCCACTGGGGTACCCAAGGATTTGGACAATGAATTATCCCGCCCTTCTGTGATGGTCGCCACTTGAAACCTGGGAAGAAGGTGAATTTCCTAAAGATTATCTGAGGATTGTGTTAAATGTCCCAAATAAGACATTTATTCCCAAGAGTGAGCGTACTAAGTGGTGGGAGGAAACTCGGGAAGTAACTCTGACCCCTGAGCGTTAGGCTTAAGAGAGAGAGGAGTACCCCATGTTTGAGAGATTTACAGATCGAGCCCGCAGAGTTGTCGTCTTGGCCCAAGAAGAGGCCCGGATGCTCAATCACAATTACATCGGCACCGAGCACATCCTTCTGGGATTGATTCACGAGGGCGAAGGCGTTGCCGCCAAGGGGCTTGAATCCCTCGGCATCTCATTAGAGGCCGTGCGAGCACAGGTAGAAGAGATCATCGGGCAAGGGCAACAAGCGCCGAGCGGTCACATTCCATTTACTCCGCGAGCCAAAAAGGTACTGGAACTCTCTCTTCGTGAAGCTTTACAACTCGGTCACAATTACATTGGCACTGAGCACATCCTTCTGGGATTGATTCGCGAAGGTGAAGGTGTGGCCGCTCAGGTGCTCGTCAAACTAGGCGCCGATCTTAATCGCGTGCGACAACAAGTAATTCAACTGCTCTCGGGTTACCAAGGCAAAGAGACCACAACTTCGAGTGGACCCGCTGAAGGTACTGCCTCGACTTCGCTTGTTTTGGATCAATTCGGTCGTAACCTCACCCAAGCAGCACGTGAAGGAAAACTCGATCCTGTTATCGGTCGCGAAAAAGAAATCGAACGCGTGATGCAGGTTCTCTCACGTCGCACCAAGAATAATCCAGTTCTTATTGGTGAGCCTGGTGTTGGTAAGACGGCCGTGGTTGAAGGACTTGCACAAGCAATCATTAAGGGTGATGTCCCTGAGACGCTCAAAGATAAGCAGCTCTACACACTCGACCTCGGTGCCCTTGTTGCTGGCAGCCGTTACCGTGGAGATTTCGAAGAACGCCTCAAGAAAGTGCTCAAGGAAATTCGCACTCGCGGTGACATCATTATTTTCATCGACGAAATCCATACGCTCGTAGGTGCCGGTGCTGCTGAAGGCGCCATCGACGCAGCGAGCATATTGAAGCCGATGCTTGCTCGTGGTGAACTCCAGACCATTGGTGCCACCACACTTGATGAGTATCGCAAGCACCTGGAAAAGGATGCTGCCCTCGAGCGTCGTTTCCAACCTATTCAGGTAAAGGAGCCATCCGTGGCTCACACCATCGAAATTTTGAAGGGTCTTCGTGATCGTTACGAAACTCATCACCGCGTTTCAATCACCGATGGCGCATTAGTTGCGGCGGCCACCATGGCTGATCGCTACGTCGCTGATCGCTTCCTGCCAGATAAGGCGATCGACCTCATCGACGAAGCAGGTTCACGTCTTCGTATTCGTCGCATGACTGCTCCACCTGAGCTCCGCGAGTTCGATGAGCGTATTGCGAACGTGCGTCGTGAAAAGGAGTCCTCAATCGATGGCCAAGACTTCGAAAAGGCTGCACAGCTTCGCGATAAGGAGAAGAACCTTCTTCTTGAAAAGACTGGGCGCGAAAAGCAATGGAAATCTGGCGATATGGATGTAGTCGCTGAGGTAAATGAGGAACTCATAGCTGAAGTTCTCGCGATCGCAACGGGTATCCCGGTCTTCAAGCTCACTGAAGAAGAGACGTCACGTCTGCTTCGCATGGAAACTGAACTTCACAAGCGCGTCATAGGCCAGGAGCAGGCTATTAAGGCGCTCTCACAAGCCATTAGGCGCACACGCGCTGGTCTTAAGGATCCAAAGCGCCCTGGTGGCTCGTTCATCTTCGCCGGTCCTTCGGGCGTAGGTAAGACAGAACTTTCTAAGACACTTGCAGAGTTCCTCTTTGGTGATGAAGATTCACTTATCATGCTCGATATGAGCGAATATTCAGAGAAGCACACAGTCTCGCACCTCTTCGGTTCGCCTCCAGGATATGTGGGCTACGACGAAGGTGGACAGCTCACTGAGAAAGTGCGCCGCAAGCCGTTCTCGGTAGTGCTCTTCGATGAAATCGAGAAGGCGCATCCAGATATCTTCAACTCACTTCTCCAAGTACTTGAAGAAGGTCGCCTCACGGACGCCCATGGTCGTTCTGTTGACTTCAAGAACACCGTCATCATCATGACCACCAATCTTGGTACTCGGGATATCTCCAAAGGCCTCAATCTCGGCTTCGCGAACGTTGGTGACACTCAAACGAGTTATGAGCGCATGAAGGCAAAGGTCGGCGATGAACTTAAGTCTCACTTTCGCCCAGAGTTCCTTAACCGCATCGATGACATCGTGGTCTTCCATCAGCTCGCGCAAGATGAGATTGTCACTATCGTCGACTTGATGATTGGCCGCCTCGATGAGCGTCTGAAGGATAAAGACATGGGAATCGAGCTCACCACGGCAGCGAAACAATTGTTGGCCGAACGTGGTTACGATCCAGTCCTTGGCGCACGTCCGCTTCGTCGCACCATTCAACGTGAAATCGAAGACTTGCTCTCCGAGAAGATTCTCTTTGGTGACATCAAGGCCGGCGAAATCATTGTGGTCGATGTTGAGGGCGAAGAGAGTGAGCGCAAGTTCACCTTCAAGGGCGAACCCAAAGCGACTGCTCCGGATAGCCCAGCTGACACTGCACCATTAGAAGAGAGCGGCGACCCCGCTTAATCATGGGGCTTTAACCATTAAGGCAAGGAGAGCTGCTTACCCACTTGGGTGAGCAGCTTTTCTGCTTTCAGGGCGGCAATACAACGAAATAATTGCTCTTCGTCTGTCCATGAAATTTCCGAAAGAGTGGAATCTCCTTGTCGAAGAGTGGCCATGATGGTGCCACGACATTGTCGATCGCTCCCGTGCCACTTTCCTTGAGTGCGCATCGGCGTGCCTGCTGGGTATCCAGCCGCTCGCCACGCACACGTGTCGCGAAGTGGGCACTCGCTGCACTGCGGTTTCTTTGCTGTACAGACGAGGGCTCCCAGTTCCATAGTTGCACCCGCCCACAGCGCGCTTCTCTTCGGGATCAATTCTTCAGCGAGTGCGCGCTCTGATTTAGAGAGTGAGGAATGTGGGAATTCCTCACCCTGGTGCCAGCGGGTAATCACTCTGCGCACATTCGTATCTAGTACGACGGCTCGTGTGCTAAATGCAAAGGAGAGAATTGCACCGGCGGTGTAATCACCCACACCAGGAAGGGCGAGTAGCTCCTCATAAGTGGATGGCACCTGACCATCATATTTTGCAGTTATTACTTGCGCACTTTCGTAAAGGCGGAGAGCTCGCCTTGGATAACCAAGTCGATCCCATGCTTTAATCACCTCGCCACTTGTGGCTTGCGCCAAATCAGGAGGGGTAGGCCAGCGATCCATCCACTCCTTCCACTTGGGAAGAACGCGATTCACCGGAGTCTGTTGGAGCATGAACTCGCTTACTAGCACTCCCCATGGAGTGCTCTTTCGCCAAGGTAGATCTCGTTGATTCTCTAGGAACCATTCGATCACCGAATCTTGGTCGCTCACGTAAGGCGAACTCGTTCTAATGCCGTTGTAAGACGAGTGACTTCTAAGATCTCCATTCCGGGAATCTTCAACTCACCTTTGAGGTCGGGCACGATGGCGCGCGTAAAGCCAAGTCGGGCAGCCTCATTGAGTCGTTGCTGAATGCCATTGACTTTGCGCACTTCACCAGCGAGGCCCACTTCACCTAGGGCGATGAGATCTGAAGGAAGAGCGAAACCTTTAGCTGCCGAACCCACGGCGAGTGCGAGCGCTAAATCGGCAGCTGGCTCGGTCAATTTCATGCCACCTACGGTGGCGAGGTATGTATCTCGTCCGGCGAGGGGAATTCCGGCGCGGAGTTCAAGGACTGCGAGGGTCATCATCGCGCGCGCATTATCGAGTCCGCTAGTTGTTCGTCGAGGATTGGTGTTATTTGATGCGCCCCCGACGAGTGCTTGAATTTCAGCGAGTAATGGACGGCGTCCTTCCATGGCCACCGTGATGCATGTGCCGGGGACTGGCTCACTATGTCGGCTTAAGAAGAGTCCCGTGGGATCAGCTAAACCTTCGATGCCATTTTCGTTGAGATCAAAACAGCCCACCTCGTCGGTAGCACCAAAACGATTCTTGATCGCGCGTACTAGGCGAAGGCGCGTGTGCTTTTCACCTTCGAAATTAAGGACGACGTCAACAAGATGCTCAAGCAATCTAGGGCCAGCGATGGAGCCATCTTTCGTCACATGTCCCACCAAGATGGTGGCGAGCGCGCGTTCCTTCGCAACTCGAATGAGGGCTCCGGCAACTTCGCGAACTTGCGTCACTCCGCCGGGTGAACCATCTACTGATTGGGTAGAGATTGTTTGCACACTATCGACGATCAATAAATCTGGTTTTACTTGATCAACGTGGGCGAGCAAAACTCCGAGATCGCTTTCAGCAGCGAGAAAGAGGTTGGGGTGAAGTGCTTTGAGTCGTTCGGCTCTGAGGCGTACCTGGGAGGCGGACTCTTCGCCCGTCACATAAAGTACTTTCATATTCGCTTTAGCGCTCTCGGCACTTACTGCAAGAAGTAGGGTTGATTTACCCACTCCGGGTTCACCAGCAAGGAGGATTGCTGCGCCCGGGACGATGCCGCCGCCTAGCACTCGATCTAATTCTGGAACCCCTGAAGAGCGCGCAATAGCAGACGCGACATCGATCTCTGCGATGGGCTTGGCTGGCGTGATGATGCGCCCTGGTTGCAAAGAAGCTTTGGTAACTCCGCCCACTTCATCTACAGAGCCCCATGCTTGACACTCGGGACATTGCCCAAGCCACTTCACGCCACTCCAACCACATTCCGTACAGCGGTAGAGATCCGGCTTTGCCATGGTGGTTACTTCTTTAACCGATCGGCTTCGAGAGTAGCTGGGTGCACGATGAAGAGCGGCAGATTGCGAGATTTGAGCGCTGATTGTGCCGCCATGCGCTGGTCACAAATATCGGCCAGCACTTCATAAGCCTTCTGGTTCATCATGGCAATAAGTTCAGTCTTGTTGGTGATGTAAAGCGGCTCTGAAGCGATATGTGCTTCGGGATTACCTGAGCAGTACCAGTCGAGTTCTTCGCCACCCTCACCCCAAGCACGACGATCAAATTCACCGATGACGTTGACTGAAATCTTTTTTCCGTCGCCGCGATCGAGTTCTTCGTACGACTGGCGGAGTGGAAGTTGCCAGCAGACATCTGGCTTCGTCTCTACAAAGTGCACGCCTTCACGAATCGCGAGGTGGTGGAAGGCACAACCTTCACCGCCAGCAAATCCTGGACGGTTAAGGAAGATGCATCCGTCTTCTACAACTCGAGTCTTCTTATCGCCTTCGTCATCTTTTTCGCTGATGTCTAACTTGCCCTTAGATTTCGCGGGCTGACCTTCAGCAAAGAATTGCCAGGTTTCTGGAGTGAGTCGTGCCGCCCAATCCCGGACTCGCTTCTCATCTTCTTTTCCGGTGAAGTGCGCTCCCTGGCTGCAACATCCATCGAATGGCCGCTCCTCGAAGATGCCCTTGCAACCGGCTCCATAAATGCATTGCCAAGAAGAGGTAAGCCAGGTGAGATCGCACTTCCACAACTCGGCGGGGTCCACCGGATCTGGGAACTCCACCCAGTCGCGGGCAAAATCAAGGGCTACTTCGTTGGTCTGAGAATGTTTCGTAGAAGGCACAAGAGATGAGCCTACGGTCTTCTCACGGTAAGTTCATCCTCGTGAGTTTTGAATCGGTGGATACCCGCTCGGTGGAGCCACTTTTGGGACCGATTTTGGGACGCCGACTCGGAGTTCTCGATGTGGGCTCGAACACCATCCACCTGCTCGTTGTTGATGCCCACCGCGGTGCAGCCCCGATACCAGCGACTACTCATAAGGAAGAGCTTCGCCTTACCGAGTTCCTCCTTCCCAACGGAGCCATCAGCCGAGAGGGGCGAGATCGCCTGGTTGCGGCCATTCAACGAGCAGTAGCCGCATCTGACATGCATGGCCCGGAGGAGCTACTAGCTTTTGCCACGTCGGCTCTGCGTGAGGCCGCCAATGGAGATGAGATTCTGCAGGAGATCACCAAAGAGTGCGGCATCGAGTTGCAGGTACTCTCCGGCGGCGATGAAGCCAGGCTTACCTTTCTCGCTGTCCGACGATGGTTCGGCTGGTCAAGTGGCCGTTTACTTGTCCTTGACATTGGTGGCGGATCACTTGAAGTCGCTTGTGGTACCAATGAGGAGCCTCAAGAAGCTTTCTCGCTGCCACTCGGGGCTAGCCGGCTCACAGTAACTCATCTCAAAGGCGATCCTTTTGATGCCGGTGACATCAAGAATTTGCGGCGCATGGTGCGCACATCAATTGCGGAAATAGTGCCTGAGATTCTTTCATTGGGGCAGATCGATCATCCCGTAGCTACCAGCAAAACTTTCCGCTCACTTTCACGTATTTGCGGTTCGGAACCCTCAACATCTGGACCGATGGTGCCGAGACTTCTTAAACGCGATGTGCTTGAAGATTGGTTGCCTCGTATTTTCTCTATGTCCATTCAAGAGCGCGCCAAACTGCCTGGTGTTTCGATCTCTCGTGCCAATCAACTAGTAGCCGGCGCCATCGTGGCACACACCGCGATGGATCTACTTGATATTGAAGAACTTGAGATTTGCCCTTGGGCGTTGCGCGAAGGAATCATTCTCCGTCGATTGGATTGGCTCGATCAGTGAGTACGCCAGTTGGCTTATCTAGCGCTTCCTGTTTTCCAGAGACGCTGGCAGATACCTTCGCAATCGCCAAAGAGCTTGGTTACGATGGCATTGAGATCATGGTTTCTAATGAAATAGCTACGCAAGATACTGGCTCTATCATGCGCCTCTCTGAACATTTTGATCTCCCTGTGCTTTCTGTTCACGCTCCATGTTTATTGATTACGCAACGCGTTTGGGGTTTAGAACCTTGGGGGAAAGTACGCAAAAGTGTGGAATTAGCGCAGCGGCTCGGTTCTCAGGTCGTGGTATTGCACCCACCGTTTAGATGGCAGAGAAAATATGCAAAAAACTTCGCGGAAAAAATCAACGTGCTCTCTCAGGAAAGTGGCGTAGATATTGCTATCGAAAATATGTTTCCGTGGAGTGCGCGGAATCGAGAACTCACGGGTTACTTACCCGACTACTCGGTGCTCAACATAGGATATAACAATGTGACCCTAGATCTCTCGCACACGGCGACCTCTGGCGAAGATCCGTTTGAAATAATCGCTAGGGAGAATGTGGTCCACCTCCACCTCGCCGATGGACTGGGTTCTTCCCAAGATGAACATTTGGCCCCTGGACGAGGAAGCCAACCGTGCGCCGAAGTTCTCGCCCTCCTGAAGTCATCTACCAGCTTGAAGTCCGTGGTCTTAGAAGTCTCTACGAGGCGAGTAGCCACACGTGAGGAACGCCGGGAGATCTTGGCGGAATCTCTCGCTTTCGCTCGGGCAAACCTGGAGTAGGCTTTTCAACGAGAGAGAGGCACACCGTGTTACGCGACACCATCCTGGCGGCAAGTCGAAATGAAAAGCTTCGTGAATTTGTAAGTACAGGCCCGCTCACCAAAGGCGTCGTCGAACGCTTCGTGGCTGGCGAAGAACCACTCGATGTCGTAGCGACTGCTAATCGCTTAACCAATAATGGGTTAAATCTCACCGTTGATCATCTTGGTGAAGATGTACTCGATCGTGATGCGGCAACCGGAACTAAGGAAGCTTATCTCACTCTCTTAAAATTAATTTCTGAGCACCAGATGGCTAGTCATGTTGAAGTGTCGGTAAAACTCTCAGCGTTGGGTCAGGCACTTCCTGGTGATGGAGAAAAGATCGCTTTAGAAAATGCATTTGAGGTTGTACGTGCGGCAACCCAAATTGGCACTACCGTCACTTTAGACATGGAAGATCACACCACTACTGATTCCACGTTGGGTGTTCTTCGTGAGCTTCGCAAAGAGACCCCCTCTGTAGGTGCGGTACTTCAGTCATATCTCTTACGAACGGAAGGTGACTGCCGGGATCTGACATATGAAGGTTCTCGCGTTCGCCTCTGCAAAGGTGCTTATAAGGAACCAGCCAGTGTGGCGTTTCAATCTAAGAGTGAAGTTGATCGTTCCTATGTGCGCTGTATGCGCGTGCTGATGATGGGTGACGGTTATCCCATGCTCGCAACGCACGATCCGCGCCTTATTGAGATAGCTACTTCACTAGCGCTTCGGTCACAGCGGGCAAGTGGAACTTTTGAATATCAAATGTTGCTTGGTATCCGCCCCGATGAGCAGATTCGGTTAGCGCAGCGTGGCGAGAAGGTACGTATCTATGTCCCGTATGGGCAGGATTGGTATGGGTACCTCATGCGGAGAATGGCAGAAAGACCGGCTAACCTGACATTCTTTCTCCGTTCGCTTATCTCTAGGGGGTAGTCATGACCACGATCGCCATTTTGGGCGCTGGCGTCATGGGCGAGGCACTGCTCTCTGGTTTGATGCGCTCAGGTCATGCCCCGTCAGATGTGGTCATTACTGATACTCGCCCAGAACGTCTGGAACATCTCTGCGAAAAGTTTGGCGTGTCTAGCGCATCGAATGTGCAAGCCGTCAACGGCGCTGAAACAGTTTTCCTCGTGGTGAAGCCGCAAGACATGGCAAACCTTTTGCGAGAGGTTGCTTCCAGTATTCACCGCGACGCACTGGTTATATCGATGGCAGCAGGTATTACTACGGTCGCACTGCAAGCTGAATTACCGTCGGGTATAGCGGTGGTGCGCGTAATGCCGAATACGCCGGCTCTGGTGGACAAGGGTATGACAGCGATCTCTCCTGGCTCTCACTGCAGCGAAGACCACCTAGCGCATGCGGAGAATTTGCTCCGTAGTATTGGAAAAGTAATTCGAATAGCCGAGAAACACCAAGATGCGGTCACCGCAATTAGCGGTTCGGGACCTGCCTATATTTACTATGTTGTTGAAGCCATGATCGAAGCCGGAGTCTTACTTGGTTTGCCACGGGCCACGGCCTCGGCCCTAACTTTGCAAACCGTCGTCGGCGCAGCCGCCATGCTCGATGAAACTGGTGAGCATCCGAGTGTTCTTCGTGAAAATGTCACCAGCCCCGCTGGTACCACCAGCGCTGCGCTTCGTGAATTGGATGATCATAAAGTTCGCGCCGCTTTTCTCTCGGCTATGGAAGCTGCTCGTGATCGTTCACGAGAATTAGCGCAGGGCCAGTAGTACAGGGACGATGACTTTCGCCCAAGTCGCCGGCTTCACACTTCTCGTTGCCCTACTCACCATTCTTCCAGGCGCAGATGTGGCGCTGATTCTCCGTGCGGCTCGTACCGAAAGTAAACGCGTTGCATTCATCACTGGCGTGGGCATAGCGGCTGGGTGTTTAGTGTGGGGCGGCGCGACTGCAGAAGGTTTAAGCGCTCTGCTTGTGAAATATCCGCAGGCATACCGCACCATTTCAATCCTTGGTGGGCTCTACCTCCTTTGGTTGGGTTGGTCGGCGCTACGCACGACCCACGCGAAAGGCGCCACCACTACAAATCTAGGATTTAAGAGTGGGTTTCTTACCAACATTCTTAATCCGAAGGTGGGCGTCTTCTACCTCTCGCTACTCCCGCAGTTCGCCCCGCCGGGTCCTGGATTGCTCTGGCGCTCGCTCCTGCTAGCTGCCATTCATGCCTTCTTTTCACTCCTCTGGTTCACCATCTTGATCTACCTTTTTAGCAGGGAACTCCCAGGTTGGTTGGCGAGATTATTGCCATGGGTAACGAGTGCGGCGCTAACGCTCTTTGGGTTACGCACAATCTTCCTCACCTGACCGTAGGCTCAGCCCCATGAAACGCACTCACACCGTACGGCTGGCTGCATCTGCGGCCTTCTTCGTGCTGCTGAGTAGTGCACTCACCCACGCCGAAGCGGCCACTTCACTTTCGAAGACTCTGACGATTGGAGTCGATGATGATGCGGCAATTGCCCTTTCAACCAAGAACGGTTGGATCCTGGCCGGTACCACTTTTGAGAGCAGCGAAAGTTCGACTGTTTTTACAGATCGTGCACTTGGAGGAAGTGACATTTGGATAGCAAGCCTAGATGCCACACTTGCTCCAGCATGGAGTCATCGGGTTGGTACGGTTCAGGACGATATTTTTGGTGGCGCAGCTCTAGATCAAAGTGGAAACATTTGGCTTGTTGGTTCGTCGCAAAGTGAGAGTGTTACAGCCACTCCGATTGTAATGACGACTCCTACGCCCACCACTATCGGTCCAGGAAATACCCCGATCACTGTTAATCCTGATGGGGTTTCGCTCGCTTCGCCACTAGTGGCAGCGCCAAGGCCGCTAAGCCAACTTTTTATTCAAGGAGTGCGCTCCGATGGCAGTGCACTACTTAAGAGCACAATTACTTTTGGTGCAAAGTATGCAGTGGTGCCCACCGGAGTGGTTTCTGATACCACTGGGCTCTGGATTGCCGGTACCATCTTGACACTTGAGAGTAAGGCAATACGAGGGTTTTATCTGAATTGTGATTTTGCTCTGCAATGTAAGGCGCCAATTTATCTAGGAAAGAGTGGAACATCGATTCGAAGTACTGCATTGAGTGCGGGAAATTTATTAGTGGCCGGATCAACCACTGATGCATGGAAAGGCAAACCTGCCATCGGCAAGGTAGACGCCCTAGCATTGGTGATTAATGCGAAGAGCGGGGCCATTACGCAAACTCTACGAAGTGGAAATTCTGGCACTCAGCGATCGTGGGAGAGTGGAGCTTTCGTTAATGGCGGAGCAGTTCTTGCCGGCACTGTCGATTATGGAAAGAAGATGGAGATTGTCACTACGACATTCTCCAAGGTAGGGGCGGTGGTCAGCACACGGCGGTGGCTCGGATCTCCTCCGGTGGCTCTGGCACCCAGGACGGGTGGCGCAATAGCGCTCGCCTTTTCGGTAAGCCCAAGTGAGCTTAAAGTCATCTCGCCGCCCACCAAAGGGGTGGGCCTTGATGCGCTCTCGGTGAGCCTTTCAGCAAGCAAATCGGGTATACGTACGCTCAGCGCCTCTCAGGTGACTCCGAGAGTGGGAGATCAACCCCTGCTCGCACTGGCGGCCAATGCCACTGGATTGCTCATGGTTTCAGGCGCTGGCGCCGGGCCTCTCTTGCTCGACTTCTACCCGGATTCGGGTTCCAGGGCGGTAAAGCGATAGCCTGACGCTTTCAGCAACGAAAGGTTTACTCGTGGGTTCAGTCATCAAGAAGCGTCGCAAGCGGATGGCCAAGAAGAAGCACCGCAAGCTTCTTAAGAAGACTCGAATTCAACGACGTAACAAGGTTTAGTCAGCGAAGAATCTGAGCTGCTTCTCAGTCTCAGTATCAGCCTAAGCCGCAAGCCAGAGTAGGCCGAGTGGGCTTCCAACAAGGAGGCCAGGTTTGCTGCTGACTCTGGCCCACATTGCTCCCCGACTCTGCGTCGTATCCACTCCGGAGATGAGTTTTCCGTTTCCGCTTGCTAGTGCCGCCGAACAGAGGCGACCTTGGCAGCCGAATGCCACATTGCTGCCATCAATAGCTAATGGCAACGTAGGTACACCTAATCCCGCAGTAATCACCTGAGAAGTTTCACTGGCAGTGAATTCTTTATAGAAGAGAGTGTCGGCGCTCGGGGTGCCCGCCCCTTTTGTGGATGCCGCAAGCCATGTTCCGTAAACCTTGGTGCCGACTGCTCCGATAGCTACGCCGTATCCAGCGACGGGGAATCGTGCATCTGCGGCATCAACAGTCTCAAACTTCCAATCTGTCGGATTTGCTGATGCACGGACTGCATGTCGCACATCGCCTTGCGTCGCTTTGCGATCTCGGTCAATGGTGATTACTGAATCGTAAATAAGATGCACGCTCTTTCCTACTGCCGTGGCTGCTAAATGAAAAGCCACATCACCGGTTGTGCGCCCCTCTGTCTTGCGATCTCCATCGACAAGTTCGTACTGCCACGTCTTCCCACTTTGAAGAGCACCCAAGAGAATTCCTTGACTATCGTCTCGATAGTAAACTTGGAGACCGGCAGGAGTGGCGACACATGCATTGCTCACGTTGACATCGCTCTTAGTGCGTACTCGTATCGGATCCTCGACAGGTTGAGTGAGCAGACCATTTCCATCCACAATCTCATAACTCCACTTCTTTCCGTCGAACGCTGCATGGCGGAGATCTTTATCCTCCATATCTGAATAAAAAATATGGAGAACTTGGCTTTTGACCGGACCCGTGACGCATGTGCTCAGGGCTCCATCGAGATTATTTGTAGTGGTGCCTCCAATTACAGAGTTTCCATCAATAGTTTCGATGACCCACTTCTTATTGACCAAAGTGGCGCGCTTGAGATAACCGGTGCGCCTATCGTTATAAACAAAGACAGTTTGATTTCGCCAGGTGGTCGCTGCTGCAAAGGAAGGATCGGCCCCAATGTCGATAGTGGAGGCCCTCCAGCTGAGTTGTGGGGTAATTGGACCAGCCGCTGCGGCCACGCTGGTCCCTAAAGGATTTACCGCTCTGATGGCAAATGTATACGCGGTACCGACTTTAAGGTTTGGAATTGTAATTGGAGAACGCTCGACCTTTGTTAAGGCTGCTCCGGGCATCGTGGTTACTTCGTATCCCGAAACTTGAGTGATTCGAGCATCAGCGGGAGGGTCAAAATTAATCATCACCGAACGATCACCCACGAGTGCGGATACATTCCGCGGTGGCGAAGGAAGTGTGGTGACGGCGCCTGCCGGAGGCTTGGTACGCAAGTCTTCAAGCATGGCTGCCGCAATAGGACCCACGTCGTGGATAACTTCGCCAGCGTCTAATTGCGGGGACATGAGGGAGTTCTTATCTCCGCTTGGAAATGTGCTCTCATCAAGGTGGCTCACTGATGAACCATCGTCGTAGCGAGTAGGCGAATAAATCTTGGGTTTGATTCCGTTGTTAGCAGCGATTCCTAAGGCTCCACCCCAGTAGAGAGTGTTTGTAAGTGCGCGACCCAGCTCAACTGAGGGCGTTGGCAAATCAGAGAGTCGCTTGTCATCAACAGTTCGAGCGAAAGCGTCGTAAGCAGTTGGTTTATCAAGTGTTCCAATTCCGGAATAAGGATCGTATGTGTCGGAAGAGAGAAATCCGAGGCCATGACAGAGTTCGTGAAGGACGACGGTGACTAAGTCGTATCTCCCAAAAGATGGCCGACCATCGGTGCCGAAATACCACACAGTGCCCGATGAAAAGCGCGCCACAATTTCCGCACTTGAGGGGTCGAGATCTTTCCCAGCAATGGCATTGGCAAGGGCGGATGGATAGTAGAGATCTTTATCCGGTGCGTTAGTAAAACCACTGTAATAATTTCCAGGCCTTGCAGAGCCCAGCACGCCTGCGCCTAGGTTAGACCAGGTGGCGTCGATCGTTACTGGCACATTTGAAGGGAAGAGGTCAGCCCAGATACCCACGGCGGCATCGAAAGCGACTTTGGCTTGCTCGGGAAAATTTGTGTACCGCACTGTGATACTCGTCGGCTTGGATACTGCCCGTTTCTCGCGCGGAAGTGGAGCATCCGGGGCGAACTCATTGGCAAGCCCACCGGCGTAGAGGTAGCCCCACTTAAGGGCTGGCTTGGTCTGTGCGGAGAGCGCTTGGGCGGGGGATATCGGAAACGTGCTGAGAAGGGAGAGCAGTAGAGCTCCGGTAATGAGCCCCGCGCGAGCTCTGTTCAGGTGACGACTGAGCATGAAGGTGACGGTATCAGCCAGAGGGGGGAGAATAAGGGGCACCTAGGGATATCTCCCCAACTTCCCAGGGTTGAGAGGCGGAGCGTGATGAAGCGCGTACTTGTAGCCGGCGCCGCCCGCTACCTTGGTAACGCCCTGCTCTCCTCGCTGGCAAATGACCCGGAGATCGAGAAGATCATTGGGATAGATATCACCGCCCCTGACCACGATTTCGGACGGGCGGAGTTCATCCGGGCAGATATTAGAAATCCAGTTACCAGCCGAATCATTGATGACCACAATATCGACACTGTCGTGCACGCTGGCGTGCTCTCCACACCGCTCGAACATGGTGGGCGTACGGTGATGAAAGAAATCAACGTAATCGGATCAATGCAACTTCTTGCCGCCTGCAAGAAATCCCCTTCAGTCAAGAACGTGATCATCAAATCTACGACTGCAATTTATGGTGCGAGTTCCAAAAATCCTGCGCTCTTTAGAGAGAGTACGCAGCCAGGTCGTTTGCCAACAACTGGCTTTGCCAAAGACGCGAATGAAGTTGAAGGATACGTGCGCAATTTTGCGAGGCAGAGAAGTGATGTCCGTGTAACAACTCTTCGTTTTGCTAATGCGATTGGTCCTGAAATGGTGACACCACTCACCACCTATTTCGAGTTACCTGTATGGCCGGCGGTTCTTGGGCATGATCCGCGGTTGCAGTTTATTCATGAGGATGATTTAGTGCGTGCGATGCACCATGCGGTGATTACAGACCAAGGTGGCACATTTAACATTGCCGGAGGAGGAACTATCACCCTCAGCCAGGCAGCTCGATTGGCAAAGCGCCCACTCCTTCGTCTGCCAGCCCAATTCTTCTCCCCAGCAAGTGGAACGTTGCGTCGCCTTGGGGTCGTCGATCTTTCACGCGAACAACTCTCACTTCTTAAATATGGTCGTTTGGTAGATACCTCTCGCGCTCGCGACTTACTTGGATTCACGGCTGACTTTTCCGCACGCGATACCTTCGAAGAGTTCGTAGCTCACCGAATCACGAAGCGAGCTGGTCTTCGTGGAAAATAATAAAGGGAGCGTCTCCGACGTTATCGACGCTACTGGCGAATTAGCAGCCAGCGTTGTCGGACTATTTCTTAAAATTAACCCTGAACTTTCACAAATAGTACAACAAGGAACTAAGGACTTGGTTTCAGAAATATCTAAATTACTCGGAGATAGTCTTGATCCAACCGTGCACTTTCTTGCAGAACGTATGACCGGGGATTATTCAGTCGATGAGTTTGGTTTCGATCCGGAACTCACCGAACAAGTATTTCTACCCATATTGCGTGTGCTTTACGAAAAATGGTTCCGGGTAGAAGTAAGAGGGATTGAGAATCTGCCGGCAGAAGGAGCCTGCTTGCTAGTTGCTAATCATTCAGGAACGGTTGCACTCGACTCTTTGATGACACAGGTGGCAGTTCACGATGCAGGTCATCGTCATATGCGCGGACTCGGAGCCGATTTAGTATTTGCCACTCCCTTCTTCGCTGACCTCGCTCGCAAGTCTGGAGTCACCCTTGCGTGCCAAGAAGATGCCGAACGACTTTTAGCCAATGGTGAGGTAGTAGGCGTCTGGCCCGAGGGTTTCAAAGGAGTGGGAAAGCTCTATAAAGATCGCTACAAACTTCAACGATTTGGTCGAGGTGGCTTTGTAAATGCTGCTGTGCGCGCGAAAGCACCGATCATTCCGGTATCCATCGTGGGCGCCGAAGAGACCTACCCAATGCTGGCGAATGTGCCGGTACTTGCCAGGCTTCTTGGCTTACCTTACTTTCCAATAACTCCCACTTTCCCCGCCTTTGGTCCGCTCGGAATGCTCCCGCTTCCCTCGAAGTGGATCATTGAATTTGGTACTCCTATTTCTACGGTCGAGTTAGAAGATGAACCCATTCAACATCTCGATCTTGCGGAGCAAATTCGTGGGGAGATTTCAGCGACGTTGGAGCGGTTACTCATTGAAAGAGGCAACCCCTTCTTATGAAAGTAACGATTATTGGAAAACCTGGATGCCATTTATGCGATGTTGCTGAATACGTGATCAAGCATCTCATTTCAGAAAGCGAGATTGAATTCGAGAAGTTGTCAATTTTGGATGATCCCAAGTTGGCTGCTCGTTATAGTGAAGAAATACCCGTGATCCTCATCGATGGGAAAGTTCACGACATATTTAGGGTTGATGAGAAACGTTTTTTGAATGCGATTGGTAATGGCAGTTCTCGTTGACAGCCCCATTTGGCCAGTGCATGGTCGATTGTGGGCTCATCTTGCTTCGGACACATCACTTGAGGAATTGCACTCCTTTGCCCAAGCGTTAGGCATTCCAGAGCGTGGCTTTGATCTAGATCATTACGACATTCCAGCAGAGTATGTTCCCAAGGCGATTGAAGCCGGTGCGCTCTTTATCCCGGCCCGGGAACTTCTTAAGCGTCTTATTGACTCCGGGCTCAGGGTCTCTGCTAAATCTCGGCGGTTCCGCTAAATACGTCGTCAGCATCAACAATTCGGTATGCATAACCTTGCTCGGCCAGAAAACGTTGGCGATGCGCAGCGAAATCTTGATCAACGGTATCTCTGGCAACCACGCTGTAGAAGCGCGCACTACGTCCATCGGCCTTGGGGCGCAGGATTCGGCCCAGCCGCTGTGCCTCTTCTTGCCTGGAGCCAAACGATCCTGACACTTGAATGGCAATAGAGGCTTCTGGGAGATCAATAGAGAAGTTCGCTACCTTTGAAACTACTAAACATTTTACTTCGCCGGTGCGAAAGAGTTGAAAGAGCCGCTCGCGTTCCTTCACAGGTGTTTCGCCTTTGATGATGGGTGCGCCTAAGCGTTCACCTAGTTCATCGATCTGGTCAATGTATTGCGCAATGACGAGTACTTGATCATTTGCATGGTGGCGAGCGAGGGATTCCACAAGGCGACTCTTTGTTTGTGTGGTTGCGCAATAACGGTAGCGTTCTTCTGGCTCGGCCGTTGCGTAAAGTAGACGTTCCGCATCCGTCAAAGTCACGCGCACTTCGACGCAATCAGCGGGCGCGATGTAACCCTGGGCTTCAATCTCTTTCCAAGGAGCGTCGTAGCGCTTTGGACCGATGAGTGAAAAGACATCACCTTCGTGGCCATCTTCACGAATGAGTGTGGCCGTAAGTCCAAGGCGACGCCTCGATTGAATATCGGCCGTGAAGCGGAAGATAGGTGCTGGGAGTAGGTGTACTTCGTCGTAAATAATTAAGCCCCAGTCGCGTGAATCGAAGAGCTCGAGGTGTGCATAAACACCTTTTCGCTTTGTGGTCATTATTTGATATGTCGCAATGGTGACTGGACGAATCTCTTTCTTCGCTCCGGAATACTCACCGATCTCCTCGTCGGTTAAGTTGGTGCGTTTAAGAAGTTCATCACGCCATTGTCTGGCGGCAACAGTGTTAGTTACCAAAATGAGGGTGGTGGCTTGGGCAAGCGCCATCGCCGCGGCGCCCACCATGGTTTTTCCAGCACCGCAAGGGAGGACGACAACACCAGAACCGCCATGCCAAAAGTTTTCAGCTGCGTGTTTTTGATAATCGCGAAGTGCCCATCCTTCTTCTTTAAGGGAGATGGGGTGTGCTTCACCGTCGACATAACCTGCAAAATCCTCTGCCGGCCAACCTAGTCGTAGTAAGACTTGCTTGACGTGTCCACGTTCACTCGGATGTACCGCAACCATTTCGTGGTCGATACGAGCGCCCATAAGTGGAACCATCTTTTTGGAGCGCAACACCTCTTCCAGCACAGCGCGATCGTTGCTGACTAGCACAAGGCCATGCACAGGATGAGATTCAAGGCGGAGGCGACCGTAGCGCGACATAGTGTCGGCAATATCGACAAGTAGTGCGTGTGGCACCACATAACGAGAATAACGAATCAAGATGTCAATGACTTGCTCGGCATCGTGACCAGCTGCGCGCGCATTCCATAAACCAAGAGGGGTGAGTCGGTAAGTGTGCATGTGTTCCGGTGCACGCTCTAACTCTGCAAAGGGAGCGATTGCGCGACGGCATTCACCGGCCAAGGCATGGTCGGTATCTAAGAGAATGGTCTTATCGGATTGGACGATAAGCGGGCCGTCGGTCATCCCTCCAGTTTATGGCCTCGAAGTGCTTACCGCTTACCGCGCCTCGACGCGGCTATTGAGCGAGGATTTTGGTAATAAGCGCGCTGGCCAATCGGGCGCGCTCAGGAATGGCGGAGGCACTTGCCCACTCGTTCGCCGCATGGGCGCCTTCGCCGACAGCACCGATTCCATCGATAGTCGGTATCCCTAACGCGGCGGTGAAGTTTCCATCACTTGCGCCGCCCACCTCAGCGCTACCCAATTTTGGCATACCAAGTTCTTCTGCACACTTCACAGCCATTTCAAAGAGTCGAGCACTTGAAGAGGGATCAAGTGGTGTTCGATTGACGCCACCTTCTATCCGTACAGATGCACCACCGCTCGTGGTGCCCGCTAGGGATGTTATTTCAGCATGAACGCGACTCTGCTCAGCACTTGTGAAAGCCCGTACATCAATATCTAATTGTGCGAGCGCCGGCACGGTGTTAAGAGTGGTGCCTGAGTGCAATACGGTGGGTGTTACCGTGGTGCCAACGCTACTTTTCGCAGCAGCGAGAATTGCCGGGTAGAGCGTGGCAATTTCTAAGGTGGCGTTTATTCCTTTCTCCGGGTCGAGACCGGCATGCGCTGCTCTTCCCTCCACAATAACCCGATACATGGAGGTGCCTTTGCGCGCAGTCTTTAATTTTCCATCAAGGGATGCTTCAAAAACCAGAACGGCTTCTGCACTAGCTGCTATCTCTTCAATAAGCGCTCTCGAACATTTGCTGCCGGTCTCCTCATCCGTTGTCGCCAGGATGGTGACGCCATCACGATTGGCAAGAGATTGAAGTGCATAGGCGGCTTGTACAAAGCCAGCTTTCATGTCGAAGACTCCTGGACCACGAATCACATCGCCACTCACCTGCCAGAGTGGTTCGAAGGAGCCGTGTGGCCAGACAGTGTCTAAGTGGGTGAGTAGTAGAACGCGCGGTGTGGCACTACCCCATCGCAAGGTGGGGCGTCCGAGAACATCCTTTACCTCACCTGGTGAACCCAGAAGTTCAGTGAGGATGGCATTTGCCTCATCGATCACTCTTCGGCAGGCAGCGAGATCTTCAGTGGGGGAGGAGATCTCCACGAGGCGACGAACGAAGTCCATATGGTTATCTTGCCACTCGAAGTGGTTAAGTAGGTGCATGGGCGAAGTCAGAGTCGAGATCCTCTCGGAGTTACCGCGGCAACGCCTGGCTCGAGAGATCTTCGATCTGGTCTGGCCAGTAGATGAGGGCACCCAAATTACTCCTAACCTCTTGCAAGCCATGGTGCATAGCGGTGCCTACCTCTCTGGAGCTTTTATTGGTGATGATTGCGTGGGGGCGGCATTTGCTTTTCCTTCGAAAGGCAGCGACGACCATTTGCATTTGCATTCGCACATGGCAGGCGTACTCGATGCCTACCGCGATCGAAATATTGGGTATGTGCTCAAGGTTCATCAACGCGATTGGGCAATAGCAAATGGCTACGATTTAATTACATGGACTTTTGACCCATTGGTTTCGCGCAATGCAAATTTCAATCTCACTAAACTCGGTGTCGAAATACCCTATTACTTTCGGGATTTTTATGGTCAGATGCCGGATGCAGTAAACGCTGGCGATGCAAGTGATCGCGCGATGGCCTACTGGCACTTAAATTCAGCACGAACAAAGAGTGCACTTACTGGGGCGGCAAACGCAAAATCAGATGCCCCACTTCTACTCGCTGAAATCCATGGAGCACCTGTCGCACAAGTAGTTACTTCGGAGGCGAAAGAAGTGCGCGTTGCCCTTCCTGGAAACATCACCGAGTTGCGCTCGCAGAATATAGAGCTTGCTCGGAATTGGCGTCAGCATGTTCGTGGTGCGCTAGAACCACGCATGGCATCAGGCTGGAAGATCACCGGATTTACTCAAGATCACTGCTACGTACTGGAGGAAAAAGATGCGCATTCATGAAATTGAGATTCGCCATGTGGGTGTGCCCTTGGTGCGTCCTTTCCGCACATCGTTTGGTACACAGACAGATCGAGATCTACTGATTCTCAAAGTCACCACAGATGTCGGCGATGGTTGGGCAGAGTGCGTCGCAATGTCAGAGCCACTCTACTCGCCGGAGTACACGCATGGCTGCGCAGATATGCTTGAACGTTTTCTAGTTCCAGCATTGCGAAAAGTTGGAGATTTTCGAGCCGAAGAGGTTGCCGATATCCTGAAGCCGTTCTTAGGACATCACATGGCTAAAGCGGCAATTGAAACCTCCCTCCTTGATGCAGAGTTGAAGCATGAAGGTCGTTCCTTTGCCTCATTCTTTGGCGCCGTAAATGATGAAGTCGATTGCGGCGTTTCAGTAGGAATTGCAAACAGCATAGATGCCTTACTCGAAGAGGTGGGGGACTACGTTAATCAGGGGTATCGCCGCATCAAACTTAAGATTGAACCAGGCTGGGATATTGAGCCGGTTCGCACCGTCCGCGAAACGTGGCCAAAGATTCTCCTACAAGTCGATGCAAACCAGGCTTACTCGCGCGACGATGCCGCTCATCTCGCTGGACTCGATGAATTCAACTTACTTCTCATCGAACAACCGCTCGATGAGCATGATGTTCTCGGCCACGCATTACTTTCACGCGCCATTCAGACTCCCGTCTGCCTGGATGAATCAATTACCTCGTTGCAGTCAGCGCGTGATGCAATTGCAATGGAAGCAACGACGATTATCAACATAAAACCTGGTCGTGTAGGTGGATACTTTGAAGCGATCAAGATTCATGACTTCTGCGTTGAAGAAGGTATCCCAGTGTGGTGTGGCGGCATGCTCGAAACTGGAATTGGTCGCGCCGCAAATCTTGCACTTGCGGCTCTTCCTGGCTTTACGTTGCCGGGCGACACTTCTGCCTCTAATCGCTACTACTTGAGAGACATCACCACACCGTTCGTGATGGTGGATGGTCGCATTCGTGTGCCAAGTGGTCCCGGGATTGGTGTGGAGATCGATCACGCATTCCTGGAGAGCGTTACCGTAAGCAAGCGAACGATGTAGAACCTTTACCTCACCGTCGAAGATTTCAGCACGAAATTTGGCTCATGTACGGAAGTCAGGTATCAATCGCAGTGAGAGTTCCATGTTGAAGGGTTTTCTCTTGAGGTACACTCCACTAGTCAAAGTAGGTTTCCTGGGAGGCGGATCATGAAATCCATTGTTAAGTTCAGGATGGCTGTAGCACTTTTGTCCGCAACTGGATTAATTCTCCCGATTATTCCTGCAGAGGCTAAGACCGCCGCTGCCGCACTCAAGGTCGGCACTATATTTCCGCTCACTGGTGAACTAGAGGCTTACGGCCCTTCACTTGCAAGAGCAGCAGCATTAGGAATTACTCAAGTCAATGCTGCAATAAAGAAGAATAAGTTGACCGGATCTTGCACGTTAGCTGGAAGTGAAGATGACAAAACGGGCGCAGCGGGAGGTGTAGCTGCAGCAACTAATCTTGTAAAAAAGAAGAAGGCTAACATCGTCATTGGATCGATGGCCTCTTCCGTTACTTTGGCTATCGCGAAAGCAGTCACAGTTCCAAGCAACGTCATTTTGATTAGCCCATTATCTTCCAGCAAGAACATTACAAGTTTGGCTGACAAGGACACCGTGTTTAGAACTTTTCCATCAGATCTCAAGCAAGCTAAAGCTCTTGTTGCATCGATGGCTTTGAACTTGGGTGAAGATGCCACAATCAGTATTGGAAGTTTTGAAACTGATTTTGATAACGCTCTTGTGGCAGATTTTAAGAAAGCCTGGATCGCAAATGGTGGAAAAATAGGCGCCGAAGTAAGTTGGAATTCTGATGTAACATCATTAAAACCCCAAGCAGCGCAACTAGTCGATGGTGCTCCAGACGGTTGGCTATTGATCGACAATCAAAGCACAATCAGTGATTTAGTTCGCGCATTATCGAGCACCGGCAAATGGGACCCCGCTAGCACATTCACTACAGATATTTTAAACTCGAAGGCACTCATTGCCTCTGTCGGTGCCAAGTATCTAGAAGGCATGCGGGGAGTTACTTCAACTTTCGCTGAGGAAAATCTCGATTCATTCCAAACTCTTTTTGAATCAAGATTTCCTGATCTTACTTTCACAGGGTACGAGCCACTTGCATACGATGCTGCGGTTCTGGCTTGCTTGGCAAGTGTCTCCGCAAAGAGTGTGGATACCAAGAATTTGATTATTGCGCTTCGCAAAGTCTCTGGTCCTAAAGGAACCAAGTATTCTTGGCAGAAACTTGACGCAGCGGTGAAGGCGATTGCTGCTGGGAAACCGGCAACTTATGTGGGGGCTTGGTCGGAGGTAGATTTTGATAAGCAGGGTGATCCGGGATTAACGTCCTTTGATCTCTTCACCGTGATCTCTGGAATCCCAGAAATTCTGCCCGAGGATAAATTTGTGGTGAAGGGTTAAATAAGAGAACGGATTTCCTGCGTCCCTTCTAGCTTCAGCGATATTGAGTTATTGATCAATGGCTGCGACGCCAGAAATGCGAGCAATAGCGAAGCGCTTAATTTCACTGGAGAGCTGATCAAAGGCGGTGACGTAACCGGCAGCTATAGCCATCGGTTCAATGATTCTGTGAGTCAGGCCACCGTCGGTATCTGCGTATCCGATCCACAGTGATCCGCCGCTACCGCTCATCTCTTGGAGAAAACGTAAAGTTTCGCTTGCAGTAGTTCTCGGAGTCTTTGCAAGTTGAGGAAGAGTTCGTTGCTGTGTTGAAACGTGTTCACCCGTACGTAGGGCGCGTAATGCGGCGGTGAGTAACTCAGGTGTTGGTAGCGAATAGTCGCCAATGAGGCGAGGCGGTCGTGGTCTCGATTTGGACCTCTTAGATGACGGCGAAGTAAGGGTTGTCATTCCGTCTCTGCCTTCAGCGGCAGGTGCATATCCATGTGAGCGAAGCGTCTCCAATACTTCTTCAAGTGGGGCTGGGGAAATGATCACTGTGGGTGCAAGGCGTCGAAGTTCCAGAGCCACGAGGCGTTTATCTTGCATAGCTTCGGCCAATATTGCTTCATCATCGCACCGTAAGTAAGAGTGCACGGCTCCCACCCGGAGGCGGCCATACCTCTTGGCGATGTTGTGTATTTGATAGGTGAGCGATTGGGGTATCTCGGTTTTGGAGACTCTCTTTATGAAGGCCTCAATTTTTTCCGCGTCGTATCCTACGTCGAGTGCATGGCGCAATGATTTTTCAGAGAACCTAAAGACGGTTGCCGTACCCCTACTCTCTACTTCTGCCATCAAGGAAATTTCGCGAAAGATTTCTGGGTAGAGAGGTCCAGGTGCAATAGCGGTGTGATCTCCTTGTAGAAGAACATGGTCGATCAACGGTGGGAGTTGGCTCGCAAGCAGAGTTGGTTCTTCGTCGGCAATCAATTGCCTGGCAAATGAAGTGAAGGCTCCGCGGCCGGTAATCCCAAGCCAATGGGCCTCGCGCACTGTCCACTCCACAAACTCGGCTTGCAAATGTTTTGCTCTCCGTGGTCGGTTCCACGCCACTAATTCGATAAGTGAATCAAGAGTGGGTGCAAGATCAGTATGTGTCGCGAGTAACTCAAGAGTAAGCGTGCGCAGTCCAGGCGCAGCGGCGCGGTCTAACTCAGACCCCAGGGGAGCGACGCCTTTACCTTCTTTTGGAGCGCAGAGTCCCGCGGCTCGAGAAGTGATGAGCCAATGGGCAGCAATCTCTCTCCATCTTTCAACTGGCGTTCGCGCGAGCCAAAGATCGTATGCACTAGTCGGCATGATGCGGTCGTCAAGATCGATGGAGACAAGACCGATGGCGAATGCGCTTTCAGCCACAAATGCCGCGCAGGCTTCGGTCACGCCTAAGAGTTGGGCAACGCGTTTAAGTTCGCGAATACTCATCCCGCCGCTGCGTAAGGCGCTTCCAGGTTCGCGTGACCAGGCTTCTAATAGATCCTCAACCCACATTAAGAAGGCAGCGGCTTCATGAGCGCCAGCGCGATCTGCATCTTTCACGCTCTCGCTGATAAGCAACGGTTTAACTGAGTGATACTCGCGATGGACTTTATCTCCACGCAATGCAATTGCATGCTCCGCAGGAAGCATGACGTGATGCGCATCGGCGATTACGAGAATTTCTTGATCTAACAACCATTGCATTCCAGGTCCAGGATTTTTGACATCCTTAACGCTGCCGCGTGATGGCCCCCAGGTGAGTTTTCTTAACATTTCTTGTGATGCTTCAGGCGCTTTCTTTAAATCAAATTTCTCGATGCGACGTCCAAGCCGCTGTCCGAGGCCACATAACTCCGGACCAAAAGTATCTCGCACACCACGAGGAATTCGGTAGGTCCCTTCGTCTTTATAAATCAGACAGATTCGATAGAGGTGGGAGACCACACTCGATGATGGAATGCCTGTATAAAACTCGACATCTTCGAGGGAAACTGGCTCTTCTAGACAAGCCATCAGTTCTAGCACTTCTAATTCCCATTGATTGAGCGAATCTAAAGCGCGGGAAATGCTCGGGGTGGAATTTGCGCGTGCGGCCAGGGCGCTGATGTCTGGTGGCACTGG
>NSHZ01000013.1 GCA_002737595.1 Actinomycetota bacterium
AGCGTGCCGACCGGGCAACCATCGGTTGACTCGTGCTTACTTAGTACCGATCGCGCTAAATGTGACGCGGCCAAACTTGCCTTATGTCCGTCCGGAAATTTCAAAGAGTGTGCGGCCACTATGGGCGGCACCATGGGTGGTAGCACTCAAGGATCCACGGGCAACACTTCTGGAAGTTCGGGAAGCGTGCCGACCGGGCAACCATCGGTTGACTCGTGCTTACTTAGTACCGATCGCGCTAAATGTGAAGCGGCCAAACTTGCCTCAATTTCCTTATGTCCGTCCGGAAGTTTCTTTGACCAAGGAATGCAAGGATGTAAATCTGTCACCGCGCAGAGCGCCACGATTGCATGCGCGGATGGAACTTTTAAAGTAACCTCACTTGAGTGTTCTAGTTTTGGCGGAGCAGTAGGTTCTGCCATTGCCGCATCAACTGGTAACACGTGCCCCAATGGTTACGCACCTAATTCAACTGGATTTTGTGTACCCATCGCTTCTCTTGCTGGAATTAACTCGGCTCCGAATTGTGGGTCTGCCGCCTCTTGGAATGGCACAGGGTGCGCTCCGACTACTGGAGCGGCGGCTGGATCATCATCGCCAGGTTTTACGCCGCCGACGGGTACGCCTGCTGAACTGAAGCAGAAGTGTGCAGATTACGGCTTTACCTGGACCGGCACTTCATGCTTGGCTGGGACTGCCGCAGGAACATCGCTCGGTGGAAGTTGTCTCGATGGTTATGTAGCATCCAGTGCTGGCATCTGTATTCCAAAGGGCTACAGCAACAGCACAAACATTCCTGCAAGCAAGAACACCGGACCAATCTCCACATCTATTGACCCATGCCGCGTCACTCCAGTTCCACCATCCTGTATTGCTAGTGGTGCGGTAAAGGTTTCGGAAAGCACTGTTGTACAGGCGCAGACTGCTCGTTACGGCCCGCCCGCCCCTCCACCAGGTGAGCAAAGTTCTGCAGGCGCGGGAGGCACCGCTTCGTCGCAATTCGCGGCGCCTCCGGCAAAGAACGGAAAGGCTGCCGCCCCAGTACTTATCTTCAACGTATTGGGCTCAGACGATAAAGCCCTCACCGATTCAAATGGTAAAGAACTCACCACCAGGCCAGCGGTCAAATCAGGTAACACGGTATTCGTCGATAAGAATGGAAGCCCCGTTATTACTGCGCCCACGTTAGATCCGAGTGGACGCCCAGTGACTGGGCCTGACGGAGCGGTGTTGTACACGCGCCTCATGACTTTTGCTGGACAAGAGGCCGTTACTGATTCATCTGGACGCGCAGTCATTGCTACTCCGCTTCTCAACGGTGCTGGTAAGGCGTTGCAAGCTGCTAACGGCAAGGTGGTTTATGCACCGCCTGTGCTTGATGCAAAGGGAAACATCATTTTGAACTCTTACGGTTCGCCCGTTCTTGCGCAGCCGCTCTCTGATGCGACGGGCGGCATTGCTGTAGGGCCAAATGGTGAACCAGTCGTTGTGCAGCCCATGGTTGCCGAGGGTGGCAAGGCGATCTTGAAGAATGGTCAACTTATCTATGTAGGTGGAGCTGGCTCGCAAGCGCTTACCGCGAAGAATGAAAGTATTCAAACCGCGTTTGGTCAAACTATTACTTTCTGCAATAGCGGCACACTTGCAGACGAGGGCGGCAATGCCGTTCTTGGACCCGACGGACGTGTGGTAATCCTCAATGCCTCCGGTGTGCCAATCTCGGCAAATGGTGCTGTCCTACTCGATCAGAAAGGCAAGCCGATTCGAGTCACTGCAAATGGCGGAGTCACTGACTCTTCAGGTCGGCCCATCCTTGGTGCAAATAGTAAGCAGATCAAGCTGGGCGCTTTCGAAGTGGCCACTATTCTTAAGTCCGGGAGGAATGTCATTAAGAGTTCAGATAATAAGACGGTTACCGTGGGGCTCAACGGTCAACTTGTCGATACCACGGGCAATCCTGTGTTGGCCGCTGGCAATAAGGCAATTTTCATTGATCCCAAGACGAAGACTTTTAAGGATTCATCGGGCAAGGCAATCACTCTTTCTAAAACGGGTGTCATTGCGGCCAAGAGCACACCGTTGGCCTATCAGACAGGAGCTCTTGATGCGGCGTAAGAATCTGAAAGTACTTATCCTCACATTGGGCTCTGCGCTTGTGCTGCCCATAATTCCGAGCGCGAGCGCAGCCGATACTCAAACACGCGGAGTAAATTGGCGTGCAGATAAAGATGCACTCCCCGGCACGGTCATTTACTCTCTGAAGACTGTCGGAGCTGCTGAGCAAGCGAGTGCGTGCGTGCTTGGCTTCGCTGCTCCCATGTGCGATCCGAAGAGCGCTACTCTCTTGGTCAATAATTACTTACCGCTCTGCGATTCTGAAAAGACACTTGATTGCATTGATACGGTTTCTTGGAAGAAGTCAGATGGCACCCTCGTGGCAGGTAAGTATACGAAGATTCGCGGTAGTGAGTGGGCCAATTATGCTTTTGCCCGTAACGAAGCGCTCCATGTAAATAAGCCCACGCTTCCTCAGGTTTTTACCTTTGCGGGTCTCACACACTCCAAGGGCTCTGATTTTGCAGTGACAGCACATGTCAGTACGCGGATCACCGCTGGTGTGGCTGCCGATCCTGACATTTCACTTGTCATCCTTCCGGTCTATCAGGTTGCAGGCTTAGATCCTGCCGACGATGCTGAGTGCATCACGGCAAACGGCGCGGATGTTGATTCGGTCTGTTACAAGATTGGTGCTCTTGCAGAAGCCGCTCGTCTCAAAGTCTCTCTCAAACTTCTTTCGCGTCCACAGGGTTGGATGACCGGTCGAATTGTTGATCCGTCAATCACTTTCACTGCTCCTACCGATACCGAAAAGCGCACTGTTGTCACCCTTGAAGGCACTTCGATGGATGTACAGACGATTGACCGCACTTACTCTTCAGCGAAACCTACAGAGAAGTCGAAGTGGGATACGGTCGCCACCGCATTTGGTGATTCACGTGCACCGTGGAGTACCGCGGGGGATGCAACCTATCCACTTCCTCCGGATAAGACGAGTATTTCGATTTTTAATTCCATTGTTTCGGCGGAGAAGAGCGCCTCTGCATCGACGACGCCCACGTTCGACATTGCAGATTCGTTGAAGTCTCTCTGGAGGGTGGATTTGCAGCCTAAGGGACGCGCTGAGGGAGTGAGTTGCGATTCCAGCAACTTCCAAGGCTTTGTGTCATCTAATGCGATGGTCTACAAGAGTGCGCTGCCAAATTACGACAAGTCCACCGGCACGCTCGATTACTCCATCTCGAGCCCGCATTACAAGCCAGATGGTAAGAGCGAATTCCTTGGGCGGTATGACTTGCTTGTAGCAACTGATTATGCGCGCTGTGTCTGGGACCTCAAGGCTGGCGAGATTCCCGCCAAGGATGCGGTCACTGTGACTATCGAGAAAGCTGGTGAGAAGAAGATTATTAGTGCCGAGATGTCACTTGATGATCAATACTTCAGATTCACCGCGCAGGGCTTCACCTTCAGCCAAGCAAAGCTTTCGATTAAGTTAAAGGCGAAGGAGTCGATCACCGCCCCAGCACCAACGCCAGCGTCAGCACCTGCTGCCACAACGGCTGCTCCAGCTGCTGGGACTAAGGCAGCTGCACCAAAGACCATCACCATTACTTGCGTGAAGGGTAAGACCTCTAAGAAGGTCACCGCCGCTAAGCCTGTATGCCCTGCCGGCTTTAAGAAGAAGTAGGCGTAAGTTGCTCCTAACCAATCTCTTCGGTAAGGAGCGTCAATGCTTGTAGATTGCGCGTGGTATCGCGACGGCGTGCGCCAAGCGGGACCTTCTGATTTTTCTGATCTGGTGGATTTGGCTCGCGATCAGGGTGGCTTTGTATGGGCGGGTTTTTCGGCCCCCAATGAAATTGAGTTTGCTGATGTCGCAACTGAGTTTAATCTCCACCCGCTCGCGGTAGAAGATGCGGTACATGCTCACCAACGACCGAAGATTGAAAACTATGGCTCCATCACTTTTGTGGTGTTGAGGACGATTCTATACGAGGAGTCGACTAGCCAAATCTCCACGGGTGAACTTATGTGCTTTATTGGTGATTCTTTTGTGGTGATCGTTCGTCACGGAGAAGGCTCACCGCTCGCGTCGGTCCGACGTGATCTAGAGCAACGACCAACGCATCTTGTAGAGGGACCTTTTGCTGTACTTCACGCAGTCATCGATCGTGTGATCGACTCATACGTGGAAATTGGTACGCTTCTTGCAGATGATGTTGGAGTTCTTGAAAGGGAAGTGTTTGGTACCGATCGAAAGTCTTGGTCCCAAGAGATCTATCTCCTTAAAAGGGAGGTAATCGAGTTTCGGCATTCGGTAGATCCGTTAGCGCTACCTCTGGATCGCCTCTCAACGGATTTCACTCTGCAAATTCCGGAGGTTATTCGTCCATTCTTTCGTGATACCAGTGACCATCTAGCCAGGGCTGCTGATCTTGCTTCCGGTCTTGATGCGCTTCTCAGTAGCGTGCTCAACGCTGATCTCTCCCAGGTCCAGGTCAGACAGAATGAAGATATGCGAAAAATTACCGCTTGGGTTGCCTTAGGTGTGGCGCCCACGATGGTTGCAGGCATTTATGGAATGAACTTTGATCACATGCCAGAATTGAGATGGGCGTACTCATATCCCACCGTCTTAGCGTGTGTCGGACTTCTTACAATATTTTTGGTGAGAAAGTTTAAGAAGTCGGGCTGGCTTTAATTAGTAAGCTTTTACTAAGTGAGCCATGCGATCTGCATTCTCGCGAAGTGATCCTCGATGCAATGCGCCGCCGATCAGGAGCGATGTGTCTTTGCCGTAGAAATCGATCATTTCAGGAATGCGTTCAAGGCTCATGCCACCGCCAGGAGAGATCCAAATCGGTGCGATTGATCCGAGCGGAGCGATCGCGGCATCACGAATCTCCAGGCATTCTCTTTCTGAGAAAGAGAAACGACCACCGAAGTTCGGGAAGATGGTGATATCCCCACCAGCAAGGCGCATGAGTGTCGAGAAGAGAATTCCGTGCGCAATTCCTTCATTGGGGGAAATGGTGTAAGAACCGAGCATGGAAGGGTGCGCCATGATCGGAAGCTCAATGTTTTTCGCGATGACGCGCATGCTGTCAAAACCGGTGATACCCGGGAGGATGAGTAAAGCGCCAGCACCAAGTTCCTGCGCACTCCGGGCAGCGTCTAACACCTGATCTGCGGGCAAGTTAAGGCTCGGGGCATAGGCGCTCTTGCCGCCTGTGGTGGCGTTGGCTTCTGCCACTGCCTTGGAAACAAGTGTTACTCGTTCTCGCCAAGTTGACCAAGGTTGATTTGCCAAACTGTGGTCATCCTTAATGATGTCAAAGCCTGAAAGGGCCAACGTGCGCGCGGTTTCGGCGAAGTCTGCCGACGAAGTGCCCATGGGCTTCAGCGCGGTGGTGATCAGTGGGCGAGTGGCGGCGCCAAAGTGTGTTCGCAAACCTTCAATGCCATATCGCGGGCCATCAAAGAGTGTAGTGATGCTCTCGGGAAGTGCGAGATCTATGATACGCACTCCAGGAAAGAGTGAAACATTTCCCCAAAGCACGTTGAGGAGTTGGGTGAGTTCGCTACCTGCCACTCGGGGGTCATATGAGATTGTGACTTGGTCTCCGGAGATTTCTTCCACGCGACCAACTACCTCTCGTTGGATCCACTCGGGAGCTAAGTCGTGTGGAAACTCGATGGTTTGCTCAACGCGGATGGCTTCTGCAACTGCAGCCGGTTCATTTCCGGTGATGCGGTAGATAGCGGTGATGCGATCTGTCATTAGAGTGCTTCAACTTTTGCGCTGCTATGTACGCTCACCGAACGTTGCTCTTGCAAGTCTTCCTCGGCGATCTCAAAACTCTTTCCAAGCAGTTCTTCGACGGTGGTGACAAGTGACTTCGCATCGATCCCATACTCTGACATGAGGTACTTCTGAGAAGCGCCATGTGCGTAGGTATCTTTGAGCCCGATGCGCCTGAGTGGAACGCCAATCGCGTTCTCTGCCATCACCTCGGCGACCGCGCTACCAAGCCCACCGATGATGGTGTGGTTCTCCATCGTAATGACGCCGTGTTTGGCCTTCTTTAATGCCTTGATCACTGCTGGATCGGTAAAGGGTTTCAACGTGGAGATGTGCAGGTGTGTGATGGACACCCCCTTCTCTTGGAGGAGTGTGGTGGCTCGTAGCGCTTCTTCAGTCATGACTCCAGAAGTGAGCAGTGTGATCTCATCGCCGCTAGAGAGAATACGTGCGGTGTTGAATTTGAATGGCTCGTTCTTTGGGAAGATGCGCGACACCTCGCCGCGTAGCATTCGAATGTAGACCGGCCCATTGATCGCGTGTGCCACGTCAAGAATTGATTCCACTTCGGTGGCATCTCCGGTTTCGAAAATGGTCATGTTGGGGATCGCACGCAGGATGGCGATATCTTCGATCGCTTGGTGGGTCACGCCACCTGGAGTCATGATTCCGGGCAAGAAACCAACAAGGCGAACCTTGAGTGCAGGGTAGGCAATCGACATTTGCAGTTGATCAAGTGGCCTGCGATAAAGGAATACTGAGAAAGTGTGCAGCCACGGTTCGAAACCTTCACGGGCAAGACCAGCCGCGTAGCCGAGCATATTCTGCTCCGCCATACCCATTGAGAAGAAACGATCAGGATACGTATCGCGCCACTTACCTACTTCGCATGAGTTAGTGAGATCGGCCGAAAGGACGAGCACATTTGGCTTGTCTTTTGCCCAGTTGATGAAGTTCTCTTGGTGGGGCCTGGCCACAATTTCGTATGTCATCGGACCATCTCCTGGTAAGCCTGTTCGTAACGCGCCTTCTCGCCGGCGCTGGTGAAGCGTACATAGTGGAGCACGGGCGCGCGGTCGGCCAAGATGGGAAGTCCCCGAGTCGGATCGGTGTAGCAGAGGATCGCGTGCGGTGAGCGCGTGTTCTTTCGCCCGGCCTCTAAAATGGCAGTGGTGTCGTGGCCCTGCACCACAGTGGTCTTCCAGCCAAAGGATGTCACGCGTTGCGCAAGTGGTTCGATGGTCATCACGGAATCCATCGGCCCATCACATTGGGCGCGATTGACGTCGACGATAATGCGCAAGTTCGAGAGCTTATGGAAACTTGCGGCTTGGAGTGCTTCCCACGTTTGGCCCTCCTGAAACTCGCCATCGCTCATGAACACCCAAACTTTTCCACTTTCTTTGCGGATCTTACGAGCGAGTGCGATACCACCAGCTTGTGAAATTGCTTGCGCGAGTGAACCTGTGGTGGTTTCAAATCCGGGCGAGTGCTCTGCGCCAATCATTTCCACGGTAGATCCATCTTTATTGAAATGATCGAGTGCGTCTTCTCTCAGGCGACCCGTTTCGATGAGTGCTGCATAAACAACAAGTGCATAGTGAGCGGGGCTGATGATCAAGCGGTCGCGCTTGGGATCGCGCCGTCCATGGAATTCTGCACCTGTGAGGTAATCATCGCTACCTACGCGAGGCACACCAGAGAACATCGGTGGTGCGATGGGAGAGTAAAGAGGTGCGAGATCGAGCATCCCGCCATAAAGGCAGGAAAGTAGTTCGGCTGCCGAGCAGGCTTGGCTCATATATCCGCCATTTTGCGAGAGGGTATGTGCTAACACTCGTCGCCTTATTCCGGCCGCTATGCGTGCGATCTCTTTTTCGGCAGTTACAGTCATGCTCTTCCTTCTATCAGGGGTCTTGTTATCGCGGAAAGGCGGCAGCAACGCCACCATCTACAGCAATTACGGTACCGGTGGTTCGTGACGAATCATCTGAAAGTAAGAAGGAGACAGTCTGGGCGACGTCCACACTTCGAACTCGTGTTTTGAGCAAATTACGTGAGGCATAGAAATCCTCAAGATTTTCAGGAGCGACTCCATGGGCGGCGGCGCGTTGTTCACGCACCCCGCCTTCCCAAAGTTTGCTGTGATCAAAGACCGCATCGGGATTGATCGCGTTTGCGCGGATCCCTGCGCTACCAGCTTCTAGCGCGGTAATGCGCATCAGTTGCAACATTCCTGCTTTGGTGACCGAGTAGCCGCCGAAGCCAGCGCCTGGGGCGAAAGCATTCTTGCTCGCAATGTATACAAGTGAGCCACCCATGCCTTGCTTGCGTAGGGCGCCGAGGGCTTCTTTGGTCAACAGGAATGCGCTGGTGAGGTTGATTTCTAAACCACGGCGCCATTTGTCGGCCGTCAGATCTTCAAGCGAATCAGAAACACCTATTCCTGCATTGATAACGACGCCATCGAGTCCGCCGAAGTGAGCAATGGTTTCTCCGACAGTACGTTGCACGGTGGTTTCATCAGATTGATCACCTAGCAGCGTGAGTGGTTCTGGAGATTTATGCGCTGCAAATTCTGCAACAACTTCATCGAGACCTTTGCGATCGACATCTGCCAGGGTGACGCTCGCGCCGAGTCTTCCTAATTCAAGAGCGATCCCTCGTCCAATTCCACTTCCTGCGCCGGTGACAATGAAGATACTTCCGGCAAATTTTGTGGGAGCTGGCTTTGATTGCAATTTGTAAAGTTCCATCGGCCAATAATCGAAACGAAAAATCTCTGACTCGGCGATTGTGGAAGCGCTTCCAAAGGCATCGATCACACGCGATGCCACGCTATGTGTGTGGAAAGCGATATCGGCGAGCATGGAGCCTTCAGCGCGAGTAGCACCCGCGGTAATCGCGCCCACTCCCGGAACGAGCAGCACTTTTGGATCGTTACCGTGACTGACATAGCCATCCGGAAGGTGTGACTTATTGCGCTCGAAGTAGGCCGCGTACTCAGCGCGGTAATTCTCAATAGTTTTTGCGGGCTCTTTGACGTCAACGAGGGCAGATTTGGGGCGGATGCGGAGCATATGATCAGCGCTAGATACACCAGCTTCGACCACGGCGGCTGCGTCTGGACGTGAGGCCACTTCTTTCAGACGTGAATCAGTGCGCAAGATTTGTTTCTTGCCCAGAGCTCCGCGAAGTGACAGCAGGAGATTGGTGTACTCCGCGAGGGGCATATCTGCATGATTGAAGTTCGACTCGGGCCGAGTAGTGAGTGAATCCAAGTACTTGTCTGCAAGTGCCACGGCATCGTGCGTCTTCTTCAAGCAGACGTGGCTTGATTCATCCCAGACTACAAGTCCGTGATTAGCCAAGATGACACCTTCGGCGTCGCCTAGCTCACCCACAATCTTGGAGAGTGAAAAACTAGGACGCATCCAATCCACGTATGCATAACCGTCGCCTAATGCTTCACGGACAGCGCGTGGGCCATCGGGGTGATTAGTGAGTGCGCAGATCGCATCGGAGTGCACATGGTCGATGTGTTTGGCGGGCAGGAACGCGTGGAGCAGTGTTTCGATGGAGGGGCGACGCGAGGTGGGATCAACGAGGGCGCGCGTGACATAGTCGGTCATGGTCTCGTCGTCTAATCCTTCAAACTGACGAAGAGCCAAAAGTTCTTCCAGGTAAAGCGCTGGATAATCGCGCGCTACGGCAAATTGCATGTCTGCACCGGATCCCTTAACCCAGAGCACGTCGCGCTTGCGACCAAGATGATCGGTGAGGTCACCTTTACTGGAGGTATTGCCACCACCGAAAACGACTAATGATTGGTCGGCACCGATGGCTTGTGAACGAGTAACAAGATCCTGTAGCGGAATGGGAATACTCATGAGGCACTCCCAGTGTTGAGATCCTCGCCATTGGCAATTTCGTAAACTCGTTTCTCGGTTACTACAGCTGCTATATAGCGTGCAGGAGTGACGTCGAATGCAGGGTTGTACGAAGTGGCACCAATGGGGGTAGTGCGCACCCCAGCGAAGTTGCACACTTCCGCATCGTTTCGAAATTCGATATGAATTTCTTTGCCGGTCTTCATCGAGCGATCAACGGTTGATTCTGGGGCGACAACCATGAATGGAATGCCCGCGGCGTGGCACGCAAGGGCCACGCCGAGTGAGCCAATTTTATTTGCACTATCGCCATTAGTCACAATGCGATCTGCACCAATGAGTGCGCCATCGATCTCGCCAGTCATGATCGCCATGGCAGCAGCGCCGTCGGGGAGCACTTTGTAGGGAATGCCCTCTTGGTCTAATTCCCATGCGGTAAGTCGCGCACCTTGAAGAAGTGGGCGGGTCTCGTCGGCAAAAACCACTTCAATGCGACCTCGAGAAGCTAGTTCGCGAATCACTCCGAGCGCGGTGCCCCAAGCAGTGGTAGCAAGTGAGCCAGTGTTGCAATGGGTGAGGAGGCGCAGCGGGCGATCTCCCACTTTATTGAGCCACCAATCCGCACCAAGCTTGCCCATGGCGTGATTAGCGGCTTCATCTTCTGCGGCGATCTGTTGTGCAGCAGCAAAGACCACATCGCGTCCTTCTGGCACGAGCGGGCGTACTTTATCGACGGCCCATGCAAGGTTCACTGCGGTGGGTCGGGCATTTCGAATTGAGTCAATTGCCTCATCGAGTTGAGTAGGGCTCCAACTTTCACGGATACCTTGATCCATCGCTAAGACAACGCCGAGCGCGCCGGCTACTCCGAGAGCGGGGGCGCCACGTACTGCGAGTCGTTGAATCGCATCGACTAGGACCGACACCGTAGTGATTTCGATGCTCTTTACTTCTGTGGGTAGCAACGTCTGATCGAGTAGCACCACGGCACTATTACGCCATTCAATCGTTCGTGGAACGCTTGACATCTCTACCCCTCAAGTCGATAGTTGTCCTACAACTTGATTGAAAGGTTACTCCGGCTCATGGCAATTGCAAAGTCCCCGGCGCTGCCCTCGCTGGCAACCACCAAGGGCGGAGGGGGCTCACTGGCCACCCAGGTGAGGGACCATTTGCGAACTCGGATATTGACCCATGAGTGGAATGAGGGGAAGAAAATCCCTAGCGAGTTTGACCTCGCCGGTCAGTACCAGGTCTCCCGGGTCACCATCCGGACCGCGCTGAAGGCGCTCGAAGCTCAAGGGTTGCTAGATATCAGGCATGGCTCCGGAGCCTATGTAGCAAACTTCGGTACTTCCATTCGAGCTGGACTCCAAGAGCTCCGTTCGATTACCGAGACCATTCGCGAAATGGGTTTTGAGCCGGGGATGACGCACCGTGTAGTGAAGCGACGTGGCGCCACTGTCGATGAGGCGTTTCGGTTGCAGATCGCCGAAGGTGAGTCCGTCCTCTATATGGAGCGCGCCATTCTCGCCGACGACGAAGTAGTCGCCTATTCCTATGACGCGGTGGCGATTCGCGACCTTCCGGAGAAGAGCATCGGCGAAATGGGTAAAGGTAGCGTCTTCGGTGCCTTCGCCAAGTTGGGAATCTTTCCGGTGCGCGCGCTCGCAGAAATTCACGCGATTAGTTCCACGGATATTGGGTGGGGGAGAGGCCGTCCCAAGTCAGGGCTCTATTTACTCCTGAAGCAGTTGCACTTCTTGCGAGATGGAGTGCCGGTAATGGCCAGTGATACTTACTTTGTGGAGGGCCGCTTTCAGTTCATCATCCATCGAACCCTTTAGAGGTCCCACCAGCCCTCAATAATCTTCTTTTGAGCGGCCGTCTGGAGGGTGAGTGGGAGATTCCCGGGCACGCCCTATCCCGATATTTCTCTACATGCGGTACTTTGCCGAAGTGAAGCGCCTCTGGGTAAGTGTCGTGAGTTTTTCGCTGACTCTCGCACTCCAACCGAGCGCGCTTGCTGCTGGAGCCTGGACGAGCGCCCCTCAAGTGGGCCAGGGATGTTCGACGGACCAATCGGAGAATACCTTTTGGATTCCCCCACTTCACCTGATCTGCAAAGTGGTGGCCGGTAAAGGCACCATAGTTCTTGACTCGCGAGTGATCCCAGACGAGCAATATGTGGCGCCCTTTCCAGCGACGGTCGATATGCAGGGTTTCTTGGCTCAGGATTCTGACGAAGTGGTCCGGATGTCTTCTTCGCTCTTAAATTTCACGACTGCTCCTGCAGATACTGCAACGATGTTGGCGATGAAAGACACTGTCACTGCTGTAGTGGCATGTACTTCCGCTTCCGATCCAAATTGCACTTTTACGCGAATGCAAAAATACCGTGCCACGTTGCCGCGCTGTTCCTCTGATGCAGATACCAACTGCATCGTGGGAATCACCGCCAAGAACTCTGATGGAAAAGATTTAACTATCTCCGGTGCGAATTACTTCCCTACGAAAGGAATTCAGAGCTTTGCAGGAAATCCGGGAGTGAATTTGCCGACTGGAGCAACTTCGACTCTCGTTAACATTCCGGGCGCGCCGCACGATGGCGGGGATCTCTATTTAATCAAAGCCGAAATGATTGGTAACCGCACTTCATTAAACCTTCCAGAGCTTAATTTCCAGACCGAGCGCTTTCAGGCTGGGATTTTTGCGGTGAAGTTACGCGATATTCAACTCACCCGACACTTCGGGATGTCCACCAATGCTTCAGATTACGCATTCCTTGGGAATGAAATGGGTGGCGATGACATACCTGGCTGCGTGGGCCACTCCGAGACTCAATGCGCTGAGCCGTATCCACTTCCCAACAACATTAACTTCGGCCTGCAACTCCGGTTCGAAAAGAAGATGACGGGTTGGTTGCATGCTCGTCTTGATCGACCCGATGTGACTCTATCTACCGAGAAAAATGGGAATTCGCTGCTGAGTGTTTCCGGCTACTCTGTGAAAGTTCCGGTGCTCGCAGTATGGAAGAAGAATAGTGAGCTCAGTGATGCGCTTAAAACTTTTTACGCAGCAAGGTCTCGATACGGATCGACTTACTACGGCTCTATTGGGGCATCCATGTCTGAGATTGCACTTTTGCATGATGTGAACAACGGGTTTGGCGAAGATGAGATGATTGAGTTTCTCGCTTGGCTCCCGCTCTCTTCGAATCAAGCATCCGCATTGCCTACAGCGTGGACTGTGCGAACGATGACAAATAATTCTCCAACCGTTAACTCTCCTTGCATCAAATCGGCACCAAATCTTGTTGGTTTGGTCACCACAAACGCCACCCAATATCTCGATGGACCCCCTTCCTTTAATCTTGGGACTCAGTCCCTGGATTACAAGGTTGCGGCACCGCATTTAACCCCCAAGAGGGATGTCTTTCAGGGAAATTACAATCTCCTCCTTCGCTCAGATGTGGCCCGTTGTCTTTATGGGTTTAGCGCCGCCCCGATAAGCGCAACAGTCTCCGTGCTTTCTGAAAGTGGAACCGCGAGTGTGCAAACGCAATCTCTTACTGAGAAGAATGGCTGGCTCTCGCTCTCAGCTTCTGGCTTTACGTTCTCGAGCCCCACGATCCGAGTTACGTTGGCGCAGGCCAAAAATGAACCAGCTATTGCGGTGGTACCCGCGCCGGTTAAGCCAGTCGTGAAGAAAATTACGATCAAATGTGTGCGTGGGAAGACCGTGAAATCGGTCGTCGGAGTGAGCCCCAGGTGTCCGGTGGGGTATACCAAGAAGGCATAGTCGCGGGGAGGGGTAAAAGAAGGTGTAGATACACCCCCTATGTAGCGGAGTCATCGCGGGTATAGTCATTACTAGATACACCGAGGAGGCAATTATGGAAATTACCATTCAAGCCCGCCACGCAGGCCTCGCAGAAGATTTTAGTGAGACTGTTAAATCCAAGCTAAAAACCATGGATCGCTTCAACGTGGCCATTGAGCGAATTGAAGTAGAAGTTCTCCACGAACAGAATCCTAGGCAAGGGAAGGAGTCTCACCGCGTGATTCTCACTTCGCGTGGAGCTGGTCCGCTTCTGCGTGCTGAGAGTGCGGCCTTCAACGATCTGGCTGCGTTTGATTTAGCAGTCGCTGAAGTGGAGCAACAGATTCGAAAAATTCACGAGCGTACCAAAGATCACGGCCGTGACTCGTTAAAGTTTCGCGCCTTGGCCAAGGATTAATTCTTTGGGCTCTATCCGCATTTGGTCGGCGCTGGCGTTGTCATCGCTTTCGATCATGGGTTGTTCGACTGCAGGGATGCCTCGGGAAGAGGCGAGACCCACTGCATCACCTGCGGAGAGACTGGCCCCATCTCAGGATGCGACTGCTCCTAGGATTTTTGTTGTTGATTGCTTGGAGTATGTAGAAGCTCCGAAGAAATTACAGTTGTACTGTGCCGATGGAGGCCAACAGCTATCAAAGATCATGTGGGTTTCGTGGTCTGCGGAATCAACATTTGGTTTGGCAACTTCCACAAAAAACACGTGTGATCCGGATTGCGCAAGCGGAAATTACGATATTCGCACGGCAAGCGTGTTGTTGTCTGAGCCCATTGAGACATCCGACGGTCGTATGGTCTTCACGAGAATTGCATTGAAATATGACAAGCCGCTGAGTGACGGGCAATCCGAGGAGTACCTGGATCTGTCCACCGAACTTATGCCCTGATAACGTCCTGGGTTTACCCTACGACCTATGGAGAAGTGCGCGATAAGTACCATAATTGATCCATGGAGCAACTGCGGGTAGTTCTCGTCGAGGACGACGACTTCACTCGTGGGCTCCTCAGTACTTCCCTCGCTGCGCAAGGACTGATAATCATCGGATCTGCAGCGAATGCGAGTGAGGGACTTAAGCTTATTTTGGATCTCCTTCCCGACGTTATACTCCTGGACCTCAATCTTGGCAAGGGCCCAAATGGATTAGATCTTGCAGCCACCGTCAGGCAACGCGCCCCACAGGTCGGAATAGTGATGTTGACCAGCATCGAAGACCCGCGATTACTTGGACCGAATCTTTCGCAGGCGCCCGCAGGGGTTGAATTCTTGATCAAGCGTGAGATGGGCGACATTAACAAAGTTGTGGTGGCACTCGAAAATGCTAAGCGTGCTGCCGCTGCTCCACTGGGCCATCGCGCCCGCACCGCAGGGATCCCACGTGTAAAAGAATTCACCGATTCTCAAATTGAGACTATGCGACTCGTTTCACTCGGACATACCAATAGCCAGATTGCCTCGCGCCGAGCGGTGAGTGAAAAGTCGGTTGAGCAGATGATCTCCCGAATCTTTAGCCAAATGAGTTTGCCAGTTATCCCAGAAGGCCAGAATCAACGTGTCTCCATTTCGCGTCTTTACTACCGCCTTATGGGAGGCGCGCCTTCACATGACTCAAGCTGAACCCCGCATCCTCGATACCCTTGGCGGCAAGCGGGCGATCATGGTGTGGCCGGCTTTGCTCCTTCTTCCGCTCATTCTTTTCTCGGTAGTCGCACAGCGTGCAGATTTTTCTGATTCAAGGAATGTGAGCCTCTGGATTTGGGCTTCGGTGATTGGAACTCTCGGCGCTGCTGCGGTAATAATAACTGCCAAGTACACCTACTTTAAAAATAGCCATATTGAACCACTGTCGTACCGGAGCGTTCTTTTCGTCGGAGCTTTGGCAGGTGCGGTGAAGGGATTTGGTACCGGTTATGCGAGTTATCGATTCGAACTCATCGGATATTTGCGGGTTACTTCAGAGATCGTTGGCCGTACTATTTCATCGGCAATCATTGGCGCCTTCGCACTCTTCATCATCGCTCTCGTTCTTACCATGCGTGATCGATATCAAATTGAACGCAGAAAACTTATCCTTGAAAAGTTAGCACTTGAGAGCGGAGAACGGCGAGAGAAGGAGATGCTCGATAATCTGGGCGTGTTCTTGGGGGTAAGCGGTGCGGCTACTTTTACTGCAGAGATAGCCCAAATCAAGAGTGAACTCACTACCCTGCAAGCGGGTGGAATCCAGGATGACTGGAAGCAGATTTCTGATCGCATTGAAAAGGTGGCGCGCGACTATTTTCGACCTCTCAGTCACTCTTTATGGGCGCAACCAGAGTTAGAAATTCCAAGAGTTTCTATTGCTGAGGTCTTTGGCAGAGCATTCAGGCTTGCACCGTTTCATCCGTGGGCCCCAACAATTTTGACGGTGCTCCCCACTCTCCTCACCAATACAGTTGGACTTGGTACGCGGGTATATGAGGTTCTTATTGTGGGAGTTACTACTTTTTTTGCTTTTAAGACAGCAAACAAAATTCAGAGCCGCTTTACACGATTTAGGGGAAGGGTCGCCGGCTTCCTCGTTGTTGGGATCGCTTTCTTCGAAGCACTTATTGTTTTAACAATTTCTACTACCTCTTGGCCTGAGACGCGTAGTTCGACAATCAATATCCTTATCTGGATTCCCTTGGTGACTGTTGTCGCCTCGGTAATTCGAGTTGCACTTGCTGTTCAAGATGATCTCAATCGTGAACTTCGTGAATCTATTGATATTGCGAGACTTGAAGCGATCTCAAATGCACATCGAAGATCCCTCCTCAGTCGCGAGTTAGCGCAATATGTTCACGGCGGAATTCAATCCCAATTGCTTACGCTCTCTGCCATCTTGAAATCAGCCCAAGAATCGGGGGACCAAGGGCGGGTAGATAGCGCGATATCGGCGGCTCTCGACGTTCTCAATAATCCTCCTCAGGAGAGAGAGGGTGTTCTGACATCGCTTCACGAGAGAGTAGAAGTCGTAGCCCTTCGGTGGCGTGACTTTCTCTCAATTGAGTTATCTCTTTTTGGCGATGATGTAGTGGAGCCAAAGGTCGCGGTGATTGCGCAGGCAGTCGAAGAAGGGATAACTAATTCATTTCGCCATGGTAAGGCCACACATATAACGATATCGATCGAGCGAATGGCATCCTCACTGTTGATTTCAATTATTGATAACGGTGTTGGCCCCAGTGGTGGGATATTTGGGATTGGGAGCCAAACATTTGATCTGCTCACTGGAGGCGATTGGGCTTTACGCGCAAATGCCAGCGCTCCTGGCTCAACATTGATCTTGAATGTAACTCTTACTTCGTAGGTGGCAAAAATCTTTGCTCTGGGAGTGAGTTGGCTCCATCGATAACAATCATCTGCCCAGTGACATACGCCGCCCCAGGAGTACATAACCACGCAACCGCACTTGCCATTTCATCTGGAGTACCAGCTCGTCCCAATGGCGTCGCTGCGCTATGGAGCGCCTCCGATGGAGTTTGCGACTCCGTGGCCACCCATCCAGGAGCGATTGCATTCACGGTTATTGCATTGGATGCCTCATCAAGGGCAAGTCCGCGCACCAGTCCGATCATTGCTGCCTTCGCCGATGCGTATGCGACGTCGTTTCGGATAGCCATGAGTGGCCCTGTGGCACTTGAAACCATCACGATGCGACCCCAGGAATTTTTGCGCAGGTGCGGGAGGGCCTCCTTAGTGACAAGAAAAGCAGAATCTAAGTTTCGGGCAAATGACTTGCGCCAGATTGCAAGTGAAGTGTCATCGATCGAGGCGAATTCACCTTGCGAAGAATCGACCACACTAGTCATTCCTGCATTATTTACAACTCCGTCTAGGCCACCTAGCGATTTCACGACACTGATGATCAACTCAGCGACATCTTGTTCATTGGTGAGATCAGCGGTAGCACCGAAAGAATTCAATTCATCTGCCCGCTCGTGTACTCGGTCAGAAAGAGACGTAAGGAAGACTTCTGCGCCGAGTGATTGAAGTGCGCGGGCTGAGGCAAAACCGATTCCGTGAGCAGAGCCGGTACCAGTGACTAGGAAGCGCTTGCCCGTGAGATTAAACATGCACGTAGCGTATCTCAAGTAGAAAGACGGGGACCGGCCCTTAGCTTGTCAACGCAGTAAGGGCGGCGACGCCGAGAATGATGAGCACAATGCCGTTTACCTGCATTTTTCCCAGACGTTCCTTGAAGATGATGTACGCCAAAATGGCAGCGATAGGTGCAAATTGCGAAGCGACCACGGAAGTAATGGCAATCGAATAGCCAGCTCCCAGGGCGAAACTGGAAAACCCCGCCACTTCAGCAACGCCTGACCCCAGAACCAGAGGGAGTGCCTTTTTAGAGATACGTAGTTTTCCTGAGATAGCCAGTGGGATTGTCACAAGCAGAACGCCTGCGAGTCGAGGTGGGAGTGAGAGCCAGGCGATTGGGATAGTGCCGCTGAGCCCCCCGGTGGAAAAAAGGGTGACAGCAAAGCAGAGAGAGGCAAGCGTGCTGAAGAGCACTGCTTGTGCGGGCTTCTCGTGGGCAATTGGAGCGGGATCGGGCGCGATCGCGGCGATCACAACACCGACCACGATTGCTACGAGGGCAAATATTACAGCGGCCTTCAACGTTTCGCCGGAAAGGGCTGACATAAAGGCAGCTAATGCGCCCTCGGTAGAGACGATCGGTGCAACGAGACCTACTTTGCCGATCTGAAGTGCGCGAAGGCTAAAGAAAAGTCCACCAATATTTCCAATACCAGCGAAAGCCATGATGAGGAGGTTCTTCGCGGAGATCTCTGGCCATCCTGAAGCAATAAGAAATGGAATGGTGATAATCGTTCCGGTGAGCATAATCCAGCCAATGACAGAGTTATTTCCGATCATGCGGATAGAACGCGAAGCCATCAATGTGCTGCAGGCAAACATCATTGCAGTACCGAGACCAAAGATGAGCGCCATAAGAATTTGAGCATAGTCGGGTTGCGCCCCCTTTTGGCTTTATGGGGCATAATTGGCATGTGCAGAAGATGAAACGTGCTCTAGTTTTCGCAAGTGTCATCAGTTTTCTAATTGGCTTTTTTGTAGTTCCGGCCAGTACAGCGGCCACTCTTAAGCCTTGCACAGCCTCGCAGAAAGCACAGGTTGCTAACTATTCCCGGCAGTATTACTCCCTCGCTGATCTCCGCAAGCTTGCTGAGACCAAACTTTCTCTGGCGAAAGCTAAGTACGAAGGTGCAAGCGCCACTGGGAACGCCTCTTCAGCTGCACTCGCAAAATTAGATATGCAAAGCGCACAAGGAAGTATTGATTCTTACAACCGTCAGATGACCGCGGTGCGGGTCAAGCAAGATGCCATCACCAAAAAATGTAAGTATGACTCTGCCACTGCGGCGACCGGAAAGAAGAGCGTCTGCACGTCCTCGATTAAGTACACCCTTTCATCGCTTGCGAACCAATACCAATATCAACAAGATTTGCGTAAGATTAATATTGAAGGCATGTATGCTGCGCGAATTAAAGCGAGCAACGCCATTTCTTGGGGAAAATTGTCCGATGCAGCAAAATACAATATTGATATTTCAAATTATCTCAGGGATCTGCAGGGTGTAAATTTACAGGCGAGCTTAATTAAAGAAGAATTTGTCAATTACAATTCTTCTTGTACTGGTTCCGGTGTGACCCTTCCGCCAGAATATGTAGCGCCACCTGATCCCTCAGAGCAAAGCGATACACCGGCAACTCCGGCAAAAGATGCTTGCACTTCAGCAACTTGCATGCCTTCGGCGTGGAGCAATGCTCAATCCATGAGTGGCTCAAATGGCATGCCATTCCATGAAACGGCGGATTACTCCAGTGGAATGACGACTACGTGCATTAACCGCGGAAGTGGCAGTATTGGTGTCAGTAACGCTCGTATTGTCATGGCGTTCACCGCTTCGACTTCTTGGAAGAAAGATTACTTATCTACGCCCGCAGAAAATGATTTCTTCAAGAAGGATTCAGAAATCGGCGGGGCTTCGGCGGAAATGAAGTATTTCGACGTGCCAGCCAAGGTGGTTCGATACGACACTACCCCACTTGCTACTGACTATAAGAAGATTCAGTACATCCCAGCGGCTACTCTCACAACTCATCTTTGTGATGCAAAGGTACCCTTCACTTTCGATGTCGATAAAAAGATTTCACCAAATATCGCTGGTGTAGGTTTCTTCTATCTCTCAACGATTAGCGATGGTCGTACGCTCATGGTCTTCATGAGTGGTTATGACGTACAACATTTCAAGACCCCCCAATTCACCGCAAAGTTTTCTAACGACGAAGAGCAGATCACTTACACAGGGAAGGCGATGGGCATTTCGGCCATGACTGGTGGCACCGATTACATCAAGCCTAACGCAAGATCCTTTGGATCCCTCTGCTTCCGCATCGATGGAAATGAAAAGACCTTTCCTTGCAGTGTGCTCTTTAATAATTCAAATGATTTTTCTGGAACGCTTAGTACAAGCTCCCTCAGTTCTGGCTCCCACACTCTTGAGATGTATGTGCCTACAGCGCCCGACAAAGAAATCTCTACTGCCAAGTACACGTTTACTCTTACTCGTAAGTCGATTTCAGAGTCTGATGCTGCAGCGCGACTGAAGGTGGATCAGGCGATAGCCACCTGCAGCCCTAATTTCTTGGGCGCGCTGCCGCTCACTGTTTCAACGTATTCGCCCTATCCAGAGAGGCCACCTTTTACCTTCACACTGACTTCGACGAGTTGGGGCAAGTTTGATGAGACGCAGATTTCCAGATTGAAACCGGGGGAGTTGGCGACCTTAGACCTCAAGTACCTCTATATCCCGTTCACTGCGAGTTGGGTGAATCCTGGACCTGTCACGGATATCAATGCCAACACTCTCGTAGTGACCGTCGCAGGTGGCGGGGAGCAGGCGGGGGAGTATCAATCGCTCAACTCACGCGCAGACAGCATTTGGCGATCGCCGTGGCCAGTAGGGGAAGTGCGCACGATGAATTTCGCCATCAGGTTGGCATCCTGTGGAAAACCTTCTACCTACGTATTCTTTCACCCTCAGGGATAGCACTCCTATGCTCACGATTACAACGCAGGAATTAAGAGCAGAAGGGCTATCGCCTTGAACGAACGCCTAGAAGTCGAACGTGCGATTAGGAGTATCTTCGAGAATTTCCAATCAGGTGATGTTAAAGGTCTTGAAAGTATGCTCGCTGACGATTGCACTGTCTGGGACGTCTTCACACCAGAGTTCATTGTAGGTAAAGAAGCCAGACGTAAATTTCACGAGAAAGATAAGGCACAGTCGAAGGCGCGTGGACCTTTGACCTGGGATTCGCGTTTTGTCAGAGTTGATGTGTGGGGCGATTTGGCGCTTGCGTGTTATTACCTCGATTTTGAATATCAAGAACCAGGTGCGATGACAGGTTCGGTTCGCATTACGGATGTATTGCGTCGAGAAGCAGATAAGTGGACAGTAATCCACCATCATGAAGGCTTGATACCTATTCCTCATGATGACCATTCCTGAGTGATGGCTTCTTGATGAAATTTTTGAAGAGCGCTCACTTAGCCCCCACTCTTGTAGTGACGCTCGTTGGATTTCTACTTAGCATGGCTCTTTTCACTTTTTTACAATCATTAGTAATTACTGCGGCAGTATTTTGTGGGCAGCTATCCATAGGTTGGAGTAACGATCTTGTGGATGCAGAAAGCGATCGCGCGCAGAATCGTTTAGAGAAACCGTTAGTGAATGGGTCTATTAAGCAGGGGGAGTTGCAACGAGCGATTTTCGTAGCGCTTCCACTCTGCGTACTGCTCTCTATCTTTGGCCCACTACATCTTGCTGGCGGCTTTACTCATCTTCTTGGCGTCGGATGTGGAGTCGCTTACAACTTCTATTTCAAGAGTCGAATCACTTCACCTATTCCTTATGCAGTTGCCTTCGCTGCTCTTGTGAGTTGTGTCTTCATTGGTGCGGAGCAAACTCCACCGTGGTGGGTGGCTACTTCAGGTGCGCTACTTGGAATTGCAGCGCACTTTGCAAACGTCTTGAAAGATATGGAGAAAGATCGATCGATCGGATTGCAAGGATTGCCGCAGCGAATTGGGAGTCTCAATAGCATCCGAGTCGCCGGCGGTGGGCTAGGGCTTGTTGCGCTTCTCCTCTCCTTATATATAGGTACCTTTCGATTTCCGTTGATCGCGGCTGCCCTCCTTGCATGCACGGTGCTCATTTTGTCACCGAAACGAGCTGGGTTCCCGGCAATCATGGGTCTGGCGTTGATCGATGTCGTGGCATTTGTGGCTTCTCAGTGAGCATTCCGCTAACTGCGCTTGCCCAGGGCCAACCGAGGGAATTTCACTCCCATTTAGCCGAGAAATGGTCAGTCGAGGAAGATAGAATCTTCTTGAAGAGTTTTCTGGGTTGCGCTGGCGTTTAATGCGAACGGTTGGTACCTTCGGCCCCATAAGTTCGGATTTGATGCGTTGCCTAAGCGTACAAGTGCAAGAGAATCGGTGAATGGCTACCTCAAATTTTTTGAAGTGCGAATGTGATCGGCTGGTATTAATGACCACGTCGGTCCACATGATCATCGCCGTATTTGGATCGCAACCTTTAACTTGCGCCACCACGAAACCTCAGCGTTGAAGCGCCGGATCCGCGAAGAAAATGAGGAGCGTCGGAAATTGCTCAGGAGAAAAAAAGCCGCGCAGCCATCAGCTACAGAAGAAATCGTTGAGCCTTCAGCTACAGAAGAAACACTTTAACAGAACGGATTTCTGCAGCAGCCAACGGGAGGCGCTCCTACGAGTTGATCTCATTTTGATGGCGTCCAGTCATCGCCCAGGTGACTAGGTGGATGTTAATCGTGGGGAGTTTGCTATCATCCAATGTGACTTTTATTCTTCTCAATCATTGGAATGGCCGATTCGGCAATCGAATGCATCAATACGCTTACGGCGTTACTTATGCCAAGTTGAGAAGCGTTGATTTTATTCTTCCATCTGATTGGGAAGGAACAAAACTTTTTAAGACACAGCATCACAAAGTAATAGGGAATGAGGAGTTCAAAAAGGAGCTTAATTTCTCCAAGGGTATTGGGCAGACCAACGACTACAATATGAAACTACCCATCGTTAAAAAATATTATCCTGATGTACAGGGAATTCGTCCTCAGGGACTCAGAGGGTACTACTACGACATGCGCCCGGTAACTTTTGATACGGTCGGCGCATATCAAGACCCACCCACTGTGGCGACCACACCCTCTATCTACCTACCGCAAAGTAGACGGCATTTGATAGAAGTATTTGAATTCTCAGATGAGGTAAAAGAAACCGAAGCATACAAATATTGGGAAGCTAGGAAAGGCACTTACGATGTAGCGCATCTGAGGCGCGACGATATTGCAAGCGTGGAGAGAAACAAAGATCCCAAGCGCATCATCGCTTACTCTGTAATTTCACTTGAGTCGTATTATCGAGCGTTCGAAAAATTTGGCTTCGATAAGGACCAAATAGAGTGGATCTCAGATGACTACACCAGCAAGTGGCATGCCAACCGACCGACGGCTCCACGATACAAATGGAATTATCCGGAAGGTAGCGAATATCGACCAGGGTTAATGTTCGATTGGCTCGATGATTTTTTACGAATTTATTTTGCCCGAACCGTTTTCAGAGCAAACAGTAGTTTCAGTTGGTGGCCGTGTTTCTTATCGCCGTACTCGCAGACTTATGCTCCTCTGCTTGATAAGCGTGTTGTGTATGGAAGAGACTCCTTAGATGAGGTCGACTTCGAATTCGTCAAAGGCAACTACCCTCATTGGACATATTTAGGCAATGCGGGCGAACCTTGGCAGATCGTCATCAGCCGCTAGCGTCCGGTCGCCAGACTCGTTAGGTGAAGTCCGGACGAATTGTTGTAATTCAATAGGTATCAAATCTGAGGGGTAATCCCAGCATTTTGAAGGAAATTGATCTCTTTCCTTGCCGTTTCGACACGCCGAGAAAATAAGTATCCCTAGCTCTTGCCAAGTTTGCATGCCAGCCATATGTTCTGAGAGTCTGGAGAGGGTTTCCACAGGCCTTTTTCAGGTGATCAAAGAAGGCCAAAAAGAGCGGGAAACCAGTGCGAAATGGTCGCTCCTGGTGCAATTTTAAATAGGAGTTCAGCATGTCATTCAACTTCGGCGAATTCAAAGAGACTTACGCAGCTCAGACAGAATTGCCAGTGCCTGCGATTCCTGAAGAGATTGCGCTCCTGCTTGCGAATGCACGAGCACTTGCCGACGCTATTGATGGTAAAGAGGAGATGACTCTATCGCAACTTGCTTTCGTGAAAGCTTCTGCGCTGCTAGAAGTGATCGCGAACGCTACGGTCGATGGCGTTGTTGTAGACGTAGCTGGCGTGGCAATTAGCGACAAGATCGATGCGTCTCCCGCGGTTGTGGCATCTGTTGCGGCAGCAGAGAACGCACAGACTTTACTTGATACTCAAGTTGTGAAGGCAGCTGTCGCCGAGGCTCAGAGCATCACTGCAAATAACACTCTCATAGCCGCAACGGCGGACTTCGATGCCGCATCGAGAGCGATTGTTGTTGCCGCCTCAACTCAAGCCCTCAAGGACGCTGAAGTTGCTAGCGCTGCTGTTGAATCTTCTGCTGAGCTTGCTCAACTCGCTGCCGTTGCAGAGGAAGCTCGCGCGGCTTCGGAGATGGCGGCGATGAGATTAGTTGCGAGCCAAGACGGATTAGCGGGACTCACAGAAGATCAGGTCGCTTCTCAGCACTTCCTCACTCAAGTTGTAGCTCTCTCGGATGCGATCGCTGTCGCATCGGTCGAAGTAGCATCTCTCGTAGAGGTTGCACTCGCCTCTTACGGTGACGATGGGTTTGACTCTTTTGGCTTTAATCGTGAAGGTTTTGATGCACAGGGGTTTGACGCAAAAGGTTTCAATGCAGAGGGCTATAACCCTGAGGGCTTCGATGCTCGCGGATTTAATGTTGAGGGATTAACAGTTGATGGGACGCGATATGTAGTCGAAGGTGGCCGCGTTGTTGACGTTCTAGGATTCGACGGTAATGGTTTTGCGCTCGACGGCTTTAATGCTGGTGGAGTTAACTACTACGGATATGGCCGTGACGGCTTTAATCCGGAAACCGGGTTCGATGCTAACGGTTTTAATGAGTCCGGCTACAACGCACGAGGCCTAGATAGCGTTGCTGCCGCTGGCGTGTCGGTAACAGCAGATGCGAGTCTTCCAAGCGATGCTACAGGTGTCGTTTCGTCTGCAAGTGAATCTAGTGCCACTGGATATAACGCTGATGGTTTTGATGCCCGCGGATTCAATGCTGATGGCTTGACAGCTGATGGCTCTCGTTATGTAGTAGAAGGATACGTCACTGTTGACGTTCTCGGATATGGCGTTGACGGTTTTGCGGTCAACGGCTATAACGCTGAAGGATATAACTACTATGGATATGGCGTTGACGGTTTTGCGCGCGACGGCTTTAATGCCGATGGTTTCGATGCTTCCGGTTACAACGCACAGGGTCTAGACACCAATGGTCTCAATACAGAAGGTGTACTCCCGATTCCTGAATTCGGAAGTTCTGCTGAAATTATCGCATATGCCGATCTTGTCAATTCAATGGGCATGGAG
>NSHZ01000014.1 GCA_002737595.1 Actinomycetota bacterium
CGGGGCAATTGGAATCAAGTCTTTATGTGGATCAATTCCGTGCGTCTTGCAAGAGACCAAGATGGTGGGAAATCTCTCTTCCCAATTAAGGTGTCGACCATCAAGCCACATATGCGGCTTACCGCTCTCCATCATGGCGCGCATGATCGCCTTTGCAACGACATCTCGTGGCGCCAGATCTTCCAAGGGGTGCAGGCCTTTCATGATGTGATTACCTTCGAAATCCAAAATCGTGGCGCCTTCTCCGCGCAACGCTTCGCTAATCAAAGGTTGTTGCCCTTGGGCGGTACTACCTAGATACATGACTGTGGGGTGGAATTGCACAAACTCTAGGTCAGCAATAGCCGCGCCAGCGCGCAAGCCCATGGCGACTCCGTCACCAGTAGAAACCACGGGGTTTGTGGTTTGCGCGTAGATCTGACCCATGCCACCCGTAGCAATTACAACCGCGCGCGCAAGCGCTTCGCCAACACCGTCACGTTGTCCTTCGCCAATAACGTGAAGTGTGACGCCACAAATTGCGCCGTCTTTATTCTTGAGTGCGTCGATCACCAACGCGTTCTCAATTACTTCAATACCTGGATCTTGCGTGACTGCGGCCAAGAGCGCACGGGAAACTTCTGCACCGGTGGCGTCTCCGCCAGCATGAATAATGCGATCTCGATGATGCCCGCCTTCGCGAGTAAAAGACATTTCACCGGAAGCCACCTGATCAAAGACCGCACCGCGAGCTATAAGGCGACGTACCGCTTCTGGCCCTTCAGAGACCAATACTTTGACGGCTTCACGATCACAGAGTCCAGCGCCAGCTTCTAGAGTGTCTTCCTCATGTTGTGCGGGTGTATCTCCAGGTCCAAGAGCAGCAGCAATGCCACCCTGTGCCCATTTGGTGGAGCCCGCATCCACCCGCGCCTTAGTGACGATGAGAACCGAAAGATCAGCGCTTCGAAGTTGAAGTGCAGTGGTAAGCCCAGCGACGCCGGATCCAATCACAATGACGTCCGCGCGCATGCGCCAACCAGGAACACCACTCTTCAAGGTCCTCATCGGATCTCCACCAGATCATTATCGATCAAACGGACACCATCTAGCGAGGCGGCCAGAATTGCACGCGCTTGACCTCGGAATTCATCACTAATCGGCGCCCAAGTAAGTGGATCGATGAGTTCTAGGTACTCAACTTCCAGCGGAGCCCCCAGGAGGTTGCGCGCCTCAATAAGGCGCACGCTTGCCGGCTTAGAACTTCCTTGAAGATGACGAAGAGCCGCGGGAAGTCGCGCCGCAACTTCCCGCTGCGTGATAAAGCGATTTCGACTTGCCATCGCTAGACCATCGCTCTCACGAATCGTTGGACCAGCAAGAATTTCAATGGGTAATGAGTGCGCTTTTACCATCTGGCGAATCAGGGCGAGTTGCTGAAAATCTTTTTCGCCAAAGATGGCAACTGACGGATTCACTAATTGAAAGAGTCTACGAACAACTGTAAGCATGCCAGCGAAATGGCCTGGCCTGTGAACACCTTCGAATACGCTGCCTAACCAACCAGCATCTTCTAATTTCGTTTCGCCTGGAAAAATCTCTGATTGCGACGGGATCCAGAGAAGGTCGACACCGGCACCCGCAGCCAGAGCAGCATCGGCATCTTCTGTGCGCGGATACTTTGCAAGGTCAGCTACGTTATTAAATTGCAACGGATTCACAAAAATACTCATCACCACCACGTCGCACTGCGGGCGGATGGCATCCACGAGCGAGAGGTGACCAGCATGGAGCGCGCCCATCGTGGGGATGAGTCCAATGCGCTCACCACTGGGTAGAGATTTTCTGATGCCGTCAGTGATGATCTTCATGACGCATCACCCAGCAAGGCCAGGAGCGATGTGGCACGTTCTGCGGTGAGCATCCCAGAAGCGAGTGCACGCTCCGCGGTCAGCCTGCCAAGGACCCGATAAGGCTGTAGTAATTCGGGATGCTCTCGTTTAATTGTTTCAATATGCGCCGCCACAGAACCCACATCGCCACGAGCAATCGGTCCCGTGAGTGCCTGATCCCCACGTCGCAGGACGTTATCTACCGCCGCATCAAGAAGTGGATGAAGAAGCGCTTCACTTTCTCTAATGCCGATAGATTTCAAAAGATCAGCGCCTTGCGCCACAATCGAAGTGATGAAGTTCGTGCTCCATGCGAGCGCAAGGTGATACGTGGCGCGGTCTTCTTCTGCAATCGTGATGGGCTCGCCGCCCATTTCAATAACCAGCGCTTGCGCAATGGGGAGAAGTTGAGTGGGCGCCGTCACGCCGAAGAATGCGCCCTGCATTCTCTTCAGATCTACTGAAGTTCCAGAAAAAGTCATAATGGGATGAATGGCGAGTGGCAGGATATTGCTCGAAAGGACATCGTTAAAAATCCCCGCACCAAACCGTCCAGCTGCATGCACCAGAATCTGCCCAGCTTGCAGCGCTCCGGTGGTGTGTAATCCGTGGGCCAATTCGGCAAGGGCATCATCTGGGGGCGTCAAAAGTAAGAGATCGGAGGTGCGTGCTACTTCATCTGCGGAAAGTATCGGCACCCCGGGAAGGAGCAACTCAGCACGGTCTTTCGAGGCGTTGCTCACCGCGTGAATGCCAACGACCACGTGCCCCGCAGCAGCAAGTGCAGCGGCAAAAGGCGCGCCCACTCTCCCGGCGCCGATTAAACCGACGCGCAGGCGTGCTGTATCGACTTGCCCTGCACTCATGCTCATATAGGTCGTTCCAGTCCTCGTCGGGTACCAGACGTAATGAGTGTAAAGCCAGGAGCATGGAAGAATCCACTTCGTGCCGACATATGCGCTGGGACCGGTCTCCGGGGATCATCAGATCCTCGCAGATCACCCGGCCTCACATGGTGGACTTCGCCTCCACCTCGAGGCTTCCGATGGGGTGATTGAGAGCGCCCGAATCGAGCACGGTTTCATGAATCGTGGCGTCGAACACCTCTTCCCCGCTCGGGATTATCGCCAAGGCCTCATGATGGCCAACCGACACGATTGGAGCGCACCAAGTAGTGGCGAGTTTGCTTACGCGCTCGCCGTTGAATCGCTTTTAGGACTCAAGACTCCCCCGCGCGCTGATCTCATCCGTGTCATCATCGCTGAATTGGATCGCGCCTCATCGCACGCGCTCTTTCTCGCAGCCCTTCCCGGGTTCATTTCGCCACTCTTAGAGCTTCGCGAAAAGTTACAAAGTATTTTGGAAGCGGCCACTGGCGCTCGCATGCATCACCACATGATCGTCATCGGTGGAATTCACCACGATGTCGACCTCACTTGGCTCGCAGGAGGGATTGCCCCGCTGTTGGATGAGTTTCAAGCGGTTGATGTAGCAAGCTTCGCTGCAGAGTGGAAAGACGTAGGAAGAGTTTCAAGCGAGACCTTATTAAGTCATGGTGCCAGTGGAATCATTTTGCGCGCTGCCGGCAGCGACCTAGATGAGAGAGTAATCCGACCCTACTCTGGCTACTCCGCACTCCCAATGAAGGCGAGCACCGGGCAAACAGGTGATGTGTCGGCGCGCATTCTCATGCTTCACGATGAGATCCTGGCTTCCCTTCAATACGTCTTAGACGCAATAGCCGCTGCGGACGAACTGACTGACCAAGAGATTTTGCAGCGCACACCCAAGAATTTGCGATTGCCCGACGGTGAGATCTTTGTAAATGTTGAAGGTGCGTTAGGTATAACCGGCGTTGCGCTCTTCTCTGAAGGTGATCGATCGCCCGCCAGATTGCGCCTACGCACGCCTTCCATGGGAAATCTCTCGGCGCTAGAAGAAGCGCTACCCGGGCTCAAGCTAGATCACCTCGAAATGATGTTGGCCTCCTGGCCATTTCTGCCAGGCGATCTCGACCGCTAAACCCAGAGTAGAATCTACTGATGGCCACCAACCCGGATCGCTCTTCCTACTTTCCGGCGATAGAGAAGAAGTACGGGCAGCCTATGTCGTACTGGTTTGCCCATATGAAAGAGATTGCGGATCGAAAGTATCCCGAGCAAATTGCGTTCCTGCGCGAGAATCACGGTTTAAGTCAGGCACATGCCAACGCGCTTGTCTTGTACTCGCGAGGCTCGATGAGTTCAAAAAGATATAACACTGTTGATCAATATCTAGCCCAGTTTGATGAAACGAAGCAAACCACGGTGCTAGGAATAATCAAGACACTGAGTACCAAGTATCCAAAAGCCGAATGGGTAATCGCTTGGAATCAGCCAATGTTGAAATACCAGGATCAGTACATCTTTGGAGTCACTGTCTTAAAGAACCATATTTTGATGGCACCCTGGAGTACCGATGTCCTCAATGATTTTCTACCAAGACTCACTGGTTACGAAGTGAACAAAAAGACCTTCAAGATTCCAGTCGATTGGAAGATCGACGCGAAATTACTGAAAGAGATGGTTGCTGCCAGAATTGCCGAGTTCTAGGTCAAGTAATTTAACCTCATCGAATCCAATTCGACGCCATTTCTTCACCTGCCATTCATCGAGCCCCACGCCTTTGAGGTCGGCTCCATACCATTATTGAAGTGCTTCCCCTTAAACGTCCAACAAACGAAGGGAAGTTGCCATGTCAAATTATCTTGAATATCCAACTTGTTTCGCTTGTCGTTCCATTGATTTGGAAATAGTTGCGCATGCTGATTTTGGTCCCATGTTCACGTGCGATGAGTGTGAATATTCCTGGGTGGCCTCATTCGAGAGTATCGATCCTGAGATTTCTCAAATCGTAGTAAAACTTAAGGTCGCCTAACCACGACGGCAAGTCTTACTCGCTCTTAGATTGGGGCGCCCGTAAGCGTCGTTCTAGGGCGATCCCTAGGTATGTCAAAAGTAGCGCAGCCGCAGTATTCGCTAACGCAGTGATGACTTGATCTCGAGCAAATCTGCTACTCATATCTGGAATTTGGTAGAGAGCAAAGCCGAGATAGAGCCCACCGATGATGGCGCCACCGTGAGAACTGGTCTTCGCGAGAAGTGCCAACCGACCCACAAAAGTTAAAGGGAGCGAGTTGACCCTCCTTGTCGTCAAAAGTACAAGTGCGGAGAAGAGGAGAATGAGTAAGGCACTTTGCCACGTTAATTCTGGCATGGCCGTTCCAGCACTATGAATCGCAGTAAAAATCGCCCAGCCGGCCACTAGGCCCACAACAAATAGTGCCACGAGCAATCTCATCTTGGTAGGTTTCATAATCCGACACCCGCCGCTTGCAACTCGTCGGCAATGAAGCGTACAGATCCTTTACCTACCAAGGTGGCATCTGGTTCCACCTCTAACCAGGGGACCAATACGAAAAGTCGTTCATGCGCTCTTGGATGTGGGAGCGTGAGTTCTGGTTCGAAGCTCACTTCGTCTCCAAAGGAGACAATGTCTATATCCAGAGTGCGAGCGCCCCAACGAATTTCACGTTCTCGACCAGCGGCCTCTTCAAGCTTGGAAGTTCTTTTAAGAAGTTCATAGGCCGTACCGCTCCACTCTCCCACCACAACAGCATTGAAGAATTCTGGCTGATCTTCAATGCCGACCGGAGCGGTTTGATAGATCCTCGAAGCTTTCGATTCCTTCAATATTTCACTGAGTTGATTAATTGTTTGGTAAACCATGGTTTCGGCGTCGCCGAGATTTGCTCCAATTGAGAGCACGACGTGCGTCATGGCCGCGTGATGGTTACAGAGACGTCCGCGAAAGGAACTTCAATAGGTGCGGTCGGCTTATGAACGGTCACCACAACCGACTGCACCAACTTACGCTTCAAAATTTTCGATGCTATGCGCTCCGCCAGTGCTTCGATGAGATTCACTGGATCGCCCACGATTTCAGCATGCACGTCATTGGCAACTTCGCCGTAATGAACGCTCTTTGTTAAGTCATCGCTCGTGCCAGCTGGCACTAGCTCGAGATGTAGCGTTACATCGACTATGAATTCTTGGCCATCCGCGCGTTCGGCAGGTAAGACTCCGTGATACCCAACACCCTTGATCCCTGTGATTGATATGGAGTCGGTCATTTCTTGCCCCAACGCGTGACTACTTCGATGGCATCTCGACTATCGCGCACATTATGTACGCGCACTCCCCAGACTTTGCGCTCCGCCAACATAGTGGTGACTGCAATAGTGGCGGCTTCGCGCTCCTTCACATCACGATCGCCTTCGCCCTCGTTGAGAAGTCTTCCTAGGAAGCGTTTGCGAGAAGCGCCAACAAGTAGCGGACGCTTCAATTTCTCGAAGCTTTCAATGGCTTGAAGCACATCCCAATTATGATCTGGCTCTTTGGCGAACCCAAGGCCTGGATCGAGAATTATCTGATCGATCTCTACCCCAGCCTTGGTGAGTTTTTCAATTCGCTCGGCTAACTCACGCCGCACTTCCTTTGCGGTGACTTCATAAACCGCGAGTTTTTGCATGGAGTCCGAGAATCCACGCCAATGCATCACCACGTACGGCACTCGGACATCTGCGATCAGTCGAGGCATGTCGCTGTCGGCAAGTCCTCCACTTACATCGTTAACGATAGAGGCACCTGCGGCAATCGCTTCCTCAGCCACTTCTGCACGCATCGTGTCAATGCTGAGCACGGTGTCGTAATCAGCTAGGGCTCTCAGCACGGGCAGTACCCGCGCTTTTTCTTCCTCAGGGGAGATGCGAGAAGCTCCTGGGCGGGTGGATTCACCGCCAATATCGATGATGTCCACACATTCGCGAATCATTTGAATGCCGCGCATCACGGCACTCTCTGTGCCCGCATTTTCGCCGCCATCGGAGAAGGAATCGGGTGTGACGTTGATGATGCCCATCACCAACGTGCGCTTGGGTTTGTGGAGAAACTCTGGCAACCCAAGGACGCGCATGGTTACTTCCCGAGCGCCAATTGCATAGCCTCGGCACGGGTTGCAGGGTCGCGAAGCTGTCCGCGCACCGCGCTTGTTACTGTGCGGGCAGTGGACTTGCGCACACCACGCATCGACATGCAGAGATGCTCACAATCAATAATCACAATGACGCCGAGTGGTTCCAGAATGCGTACGAGAGCATCGGCAATCTGACTGGTGAGTCGCTCTTGAACTTGCGGGCGCTTTGCGTACACATCAACGAGGCGAGCTAGTTTCGACAGACCCGTGATGCGCCCACTCTCCCCCGGGATGTATCCGATGTGGGCTTTGCCATGGAAAGGAACTAAGTGATGTTCGCATTGCGAAAAGACTTCGATATCTCTCACGATAACTAGCTCGTGATGATCCATATCAAATGTCGTCGTTAACACATCATCAGGTGACATCCAGAGTCCGGCGTAACTCTCCTTGAGTGAGCGAGCCACGCGTGCTGGAGTCTGCGCCAAGCCGTCGCGATCAGGATCTTCACCAATGGCCAGCAACAATTCCCGAACAGCCTTTTGCGCACGGGCCTCGTCAAAGGCGCCCGTTACTTGGCCATCGTGAGGGATCGAGACTGGACCGATGTCACTCATTTGCAGGTGCCTCCGGAGTTGACTCTTCGATAGTGACAACCGGCTTTACAAAATCGATCGCTGGTCGGTCAGAGGGAATCCGCTCGGTAGATCCGGTCCACGCTGGTCTGGCTGCACGCTTGGGAACTGCTGCAAAGATTTCGGCGATCTCTTCTTTATCCAGGGTTTCGCGATCTAGCAACGCCACCACGAGTGCATCAAGCACATCGCGATATTGGGTCAAGATGCCCCATGCTTCTTGATGTGCACGCTCAATGAGTGCACGCACTTCCTCGTCTACCACTGCGGCGACATCTTCACTGTAATCGCGTTGATGCCCATAATCACGACCCATGAATGGCTCACCTGCGGAGGTTCCCAACTTGATCGCACCGAGACGTTCGGTCATACCGTATTGGGTCACCATGGCGCGAGCGAGGGCTGTGGCCCTTTCGATGTCATTAGATGCACCAGTGGTGGGGTCGTGAAAGACCAACTCTTCAGCCGCACGACCACCCAATGCGTATGCCAATTGATCAAGCATTTCGTTGCGAGTAGTGGAGTATCGATCATCCTCAGGTAGGACCATGGTGTAACCGAGCGCGCGTCCACGCGGCAAAATTGTCACCTTATGAACAGGATCGGTATTTGGTAATGCGTGAGCCACAAGCGCGTGACCGCCTTCATGATAAGCAGTTACTTTTTTCTCATGCTCATTCATGAGGCGTGAACGTTTCTGCGGGCCAGCCATCACACGATCAATTGCCTCGTCGAGAGATTCCTTATCGATCAGCTGCTTGCCCGTGCGTGCAGTGAGCAGCGCCGCCTCGTTGAGCACGTTTGCAAGATCTGCTCCAGTGAAGCCAGGTGTGCGACGTGCAAGAGTGAGGAGATCGATATCTTCTTCGATCGGCTTACCTTTTGCATGCACTTCAAGGATCTGTTGACGACCCTTGAGATCTGGACGTTCCACCGCAATCTGTCGATCGAATCGACCTGGTCGCAAAAGTGCTGGATCTAAAATATCTGGGCGGTTAGTGGCTGCGATAAGGATTACAGAACCATTTGCCTCGAAGCCATCCATCTCAACAAGCAATTGATTAAGTGTTTGTTCGCGCTCATCGTGCCCGCCACCCATGCCAGCTCCGCGATGTCTACCGACCGCATCGATTTCGTCAACGAAAACGATGGCTGGGGCATTTGCTTTAGCTTGCGTGAATAGATCCCGAACGCGCGCGGCACCTACGCCCACAAACATTTCAACGAAATCAGAGCCAGAGATCGAGTAGAAAGGCACGTTTGCTTCGCCAGCAACTGCGCGAGCAAGCAAGGTCTTTCCGGTTCCGGGCGGACCGTATAAGAGAACACCTTTAGGAATCTTGGCGCCGATCGCTTGAAATTTTGCCGGCTCTGCCAAGAATTCTTTGATCTCTTGAAGTTCTTCCACTGCCTCATCGACGCCGGCAACATCAGCAAAAGTGGTTTTAGGAGTGTCTTTCGCCATCAACTTGGCCTTCGAACGACCGAATTGCATGACGCGACCGCCGCCACCTTGCATCTGATTCATAAAGAAGAGGAAAACAAGAGCAATCAGAATGATGGGGCCGATGGTCATGATAAAAGACATCAAGGCAGAAGTTCTGGGTACCTTCACATCCCACAGTTGCGGAGGTTGATGAGTCTTCAGCAAATCAATGACTTGAGTCTCTTGGCCGACAATGTAACTAGCCTCTACCCGGGTCGCGTCAGAAATCTTCACGCCGCTCTTCAAAGTGATCTGAATGAGTTGTTCGCGATCCACCACTACCGCAGACTTCACCTGCTCATCTGCGATCGCCTTCAGAACTACTGAAGTATCAACTTTCTTAAAAGTTGCATTCGCAGACGCAAATTGCCCATAGAGGAAAAAAGCCAAGACGGCGATCAGAATCCAAAAGGCAGGAGTTTTATGTAAACGACGCTTCTTCATAACCAACCTTTAGGAGTAAACGTGCGGGGCGAGAGTTCCAATGACGCGCAGATTGCGGTAGCGCTCTGCATAATCCAAGCCATATCCCACAACGAACTCGTTAGGAATATCAAAACCTACATACTTAACAGAAACGTCTACCTGCGCGGCATCGGGCTTGCGAAGTAAGACGAGCACTTCAACACTTGCAGCGCCGCGCGACATCAAGTTGGCAACTAACCACGAGAGGGTAAGGCCAGAATCGACGATGTCTTCGATGATAAGGACGTGGCGGCCAGTGATGTCTTGGTCTAGGTCTTTAAGAATGCGAACTACACCGCTGGACTTGGTGCCTTTGCCGTAAGAAGAGACTGCCATCCAATCCATGGTGGCGTGACGCGAAAGCGAGCGCGAGAAATCGGACATGATCATGATCGCGCCCTTAAGCACACCCACCAAGAGAACTTCGCGATCTGAATAGTCGCGTTCAACGTCGGCGGCGAGTTCTTTCACTCGAATTTGGATCTGCTCCTCAGTTAAGAGAACCTTCTCCAAGTCACCTTCAATATCTCGCTGATCCACTGTGCCCTCTCGTTAGTGCTGCGGCTACGGCTTACCCACGCCCAGGGGCGAGAGGATAAGTCTGCCCGACTTCCGGGCGAGGGAAAGACCACCGGGCAGGGAGATCTCCCCCTGGCCATGCCAATCCACCAGAAGTTGATCACCCCTCTCAAGGTGTTCATAGGTCAACAGGCCGCCATCAAGCCCGGCTCCGAGCAGGGCGAGGCGAAGAACTCGGGTTCGAACCGCCTTGGGCTGAGCAGATAGCCGAGCCACTTCCAGGCCGGGGTTATCTACAAAGTGCTCGCCGGCACGGGCGTCGAGCGCGGCTAAATCGTCCTGGAGCAGGAGTGCGGTGCGGGCTAACGCCTGCGGAACTCCGCCGCCGAGCGCCTCGTCTAGCGCAGGAATGAGTTGGGTACGTAACTTCACCCGCAGAAAGTGCAGATCTGAATTCATCGGATCATCAAAGATGTGGCCAAGAGATTCCGCCACGGATCGCAAGGTCACTCGCCTAATACCTAGCGCCGGGCGTCGATAGATTCCGCTCACCGCAGACATTCCGGCAATAGATCGTGGGCCAGATCCACGAGCCAGCCCCAACAAGACGCTCTCTGCCTGATCGTCAAGTGAGTGAGCTAGATATACAGCCACCGCGCCCACGCTTTTCGCATGAGCTGCGAGCGCGCCATATCGGGCATCTCGTGCGGCCGCTTCTAACCCGCCCGCTGTGCCCACCACGACCTTAATAATTTCAGTAGGAATATTTAGCGTTGAAAGAAATATGGCGCAGGCACTTGCCACCTCAGCCGATTTTTCTTGTAAACCGTGATCGATGGTGACCGCCGAGAGTGCGAGCGCCATTTTTGGCGCTTCTAACGAGAGCGCGTATGTGAGCGCAATGGAATCTGCTCCACCCGAGCAAGCGATTACAATTCGATCACCAGCTGCTAGCAGCGCTAGGTCAGCGCGCACTGCAGCGCGCAACTCCATGAGCCCCTCTGAATGCGTAACCACTAGTAAAGGTTAGTTGGCGTTTACCAATGCTGTCGCTATCTGGTCGATTGCCTTTCGGGCCTTATCCGTTCCACCAGGCTCAATCGGAACTGCATCGGCCAAGATGGCAAATGAGATTGCCCTACCTGCTGAAGTTTGAAAGATGCCAGCCAGCGCATTGACTCCACTGAGTGTGCCCGTTTTTGCGAGCAGAGAGCCCGGCTCGTTCACCGCTCGCTCCTTCATCGTGCCGCTCTCCCCTGAGACCGGTAAGCCGGCAACTAACGCTGCCAACCTTGGGTTATTCCACGCTAATGCCAAAAGAGAAGCGAGCGCGCGGGGAGAGGTCTTGTTCTTTCGTGAGAGACCAGCAGGGTCCACCAGCACCGTTTCGCTGAGATCTAATTCGGGTAATTCAAAAATCAACATGTCAGTGGCTGGTTTGGGAAGAAGTTTTGCCAGCACCTTCGCCCCTTCGTTATCGCTCTCGGCAAGCACACGTCCTAATTCAGTAGCGAGGTCTACAGACTTGCCATTTTCTGTGGTGACCGGAATTTTCGAATCGAAGGTGAGCAGGAGGGCGGCCCCTGTAAATAATTTGGCAGTCGATGCAGGAACAAATGTGCCACCAGTGTCGTAGAGGAGTTGCCCCGTAGCCACGTCCACCACAGCCATGCCAACCGACTGACCAAGATCGATGTTTGCAAGCAACGGATCAACAATTTTCGAGAGTGCGTCAGGTGAAATTGCCGGTGGAGGTGGAGGCTCAACACTTGCTTTTACTTGCGGGGCGCTCTCGGTATTCGAATCTGCAGCCGAGCAAGCAACTAACAGCAGCGCACAAAATGCTGCGGTTGCTACCCGCTTAAACGCGGCCACCGGAAGGCATTAATCCATCCATGCCATACATAGAGGAGTACTTGAGCCCTGCCCGCGTATTGCGCGCTTCCCAGACCATATTGTTTCCAGCATAAATAGCGATGTGGTGAATGGCTGGCACGCTTCCGTTATAAGACCAGAAGACCAGATCTCCAGGTTGCAGATCGGCCAGCGGAACGCGCTTGGTCGCCACAAAGAAAAGCGCAGCATTAAGCCGTGACCATGTAGTCCAGGTCAGGCCAGCATTTTTGTATGCTGCGTAGACCAGACCTGAGCAATCGTAACTATTAGGACCTTGCGCGCCCCATACATACGGCTTGCCCGATTTCACTTCCTTGATGGCAAAGTCAAGCGCAACTTGCCTCTGCTCTGCAGTAGTGCGAATTGTTTGTCGCCCCGTTAAACCACGGTCGGGCCAAATACGAGCCTGGCCAGAAGTGGTGGCTGCAGTATTTGCTGATTGCTCTTCAAGAATGGCAAGTTTGCGTTGTTGTTCAAGAGTCACTCGCACATTTCGCGCACTTGCCAACTGCTTAGCAAGAGCGTTTTGGACATCCATCAGCGAATCAACTTCCTTCTTCTGATTCGCTTTCACTACATCGGCAGTAACTTTCGCAACACGAACCTTTTCGGTTGCCGACGCTTGCGCAGTGCGTGCCCTATCGGCCTCAGCTTTCGCTATAACGGCGGCATCTCGTGCGCTCTCTAAACGGTTAAGAGCCAAATTAGTATTATTGGAGACCACCCCAAGAGTGTTGAGACGATCAATCAAATCTGCCGGACCGTCAGATTCGAGGAGCGAATTAAGTGAAGTAAAGCCTCCGCCCATTTTGTAGGCACCCGCAGCGATTGAGCCAATTTGTTGGTTTGCACTTTCCACTACTGCTTCTGCAAGGGCGGTCTTCCTGGTAGCAACAGCGGAGAAAGCTTTCGCTGCCTGGAGTTCGGCTTTCTCGCGATCCAGAATAGCTTTGGCAGCCACGGCCTTGGCGGCCAAGACTTTCAATCGCGCCGCGGCCGCATCTAGTTTTGCTTTGGCTGCGGTAGCAGCCTTTGCCTTAGCGACTTCTTTGGCCTTGGCGGCGGCAATTTCTTGGAGCGTGGGTTTTCGAGTCTTTGCATCAGCCACGTCAGTGATGAGTACCGGGGCAAGCACCACCGAGAGCGCAAGGAACACGCGGAAAATCGGCAATCTACGAGATATCAAGACAACTCCTGAGGGGAAGAGATACCCCATAAGGATAAAGGCGACCTCGTCTACACCCTTGGATTTACTGGCCAAGTCCCCTGTGAATTACCAGAGTGAATTACCAGAGTGAATTACCAGAGTGAATTACCAGGGCGAATTACCAGGGCGAATTAGGAGGAGACGTCGCGCTTTTTGAAGAGCAGGGCAGCCAACGCTCCCGCCGCGATCAAGATCAGGATGGAGGTGGTCAGCGCCCATTTATATGTAATGGTGGTGGAACCTCCGCTACCCACCGCGGTGAGAAGCAGGCCAGGAAGGTACTTCTGCGTGTTCTCCCATACCGCTCCCACAATTCCTTCAACGATCATCACCCACGAAATACCAATGGCGATCGAGGAAATAGGTGAGCGAAGAATCAAGCCGAGGAGCATTCCGATAATTCCAAAGCCAACGGTTGCTAGCGAGACGTTCGCCAAGGTGGTGAATAGATTTGATATACCTTCACCGCCGATGCCCCCGGAGGTCCAAGCATCGGTAGAGATACCTTTCGAATTCGCCCAGAAAAAACTGGTGACCACCGAGATCAGAGATGTTTCTACGACGATTAAGAGGCCAAAGAGCGCCATTGAAAGCGCTTTGCCGCCGAGCAGAACCATACGGCGTGGCTGGCGCACTAAGAGATTGCGAAGCGTTCCGTGCGAATACTCTTGGGCCGTTTGTGAAGCAAAAACCGAAAGCGCAACAATGCCGAGCAAGGTAGATGCAAAGGCCAAACCCAGTGAGAGACCGGTATAACTTTCGATCAAGGCGCGAGTGAAACCAGGTTCGCGACCGCGACGTGGTGCATCCATTGCAATATATGGAATGGAAGCGGTGAGTACTGCGATTGCTCCGACTGCACCCAAAGTTCCAAAGAAAAGTGTGGGACGACGGAGTTTGCGCCACTCGGCGCGAATTACGCGGATCACTTGGTATCTCCTGTCATTTCAAAGAAGGTCTCTTCGAGCGTGGGGCGGACCGCAGCAAGTGAAGCAAGGGTGAGGCCGGCCGCAAAGGCGAGTTTGTTGAATTCACTAGCCCAATCATCATTCGCAATGACATGCACTGAGCCGTCAAGAATGATCCCTTCGTGACCCGCCGACTTTGCAATTGCGATGAGTTTGGGAAGATCGGCCTCTTCGAGCGTGCGCGCAATAACAGTGGGTTGTTGAGCGGCAAGTAGCGACTCAGTTGTGCCACTGAAAATCATTTTTCCTTCTCGAAGCATTACTAAGTGATCGCTGATTTGCTCAAGTTCGCTCAACAAGTGACTCGAGACAAAGACAGTGATTCCACCGTCGGCCAGTGAACGCAGCAGTGTTCGTACTTCATGGATACCAGCAGGATCCAGACCGTTAGTAGGTTCATCAAGAATCAGTAGCTCTGGTTTGGGGAGCAACGCAGCTGCGATACCGAGGCGTTGCTTCATGCCAAGTGAGTACTGCTTGTACTTTGACTTAGCGCGATCACTGAGACCCACTAATTCAAGAAGTTCCCCTACACGTTCATGCGGAAACCCGCCGAGAGTGGCGAGCATTTTCAAATTCTCAGATCCGGAGAGCCCTGGATAGAAAGCTGGACCTTCGATCATGGCCCCCACGCGACTGAGGTACTTCTCGGGGTGGCTGATTTTTTCGCCAAGCACAGTGCCACTGCCATCAGTAGGCGTAATAAGTGAGAGCAGCATGCGAATCGTGGTGGTTTTGCCGGAGCCGTTGGGTCCCACAAAGCCAGAGACGCTACCGATCGGAACATCGAAGGTGGCGTGGTCGAGGGCGAGGCGCTCGCCATAACGCTTGGTCAGTCCGGTGACTGAAATTGCAGAAGAAGTTGACATAGGGACACCCTGCCACGAAAAGCCGCGCAACTTATCAGAGTTATCCACAGGTGGAAGGAGAGTTTGCGGTGAATACCTCTAAAGAATCCCTCTACAGCCCAAGTAAATTCGCTTGGTGGTCGAAGTCTGGAACCTGTGCGCGCACTTCCTCAAAAGTACCCATCGCCAGCGCACGGCCTTGATCGAGATAAACCACCAAGTCAGCAGAGCGCACGGTGGCTAGACGGTGGGCAATCATGACTACCGTGGTGCTTCCGCGAAGAGATTGAATCGCTGCCGCCACGTTTGCCTCCGTTTCAGCATCGAGTGCACTGGTTGCCTCATCAAGTACCAAAAGTTTTGGTTTCGTGAAGAGAGCGCGCGCGATACCAAGGCGTTGACGTTGGCCGCCACTTACTCGTGCGCCACGCTCGCCCACTTCGGTGTCGATACCCTTTTCTAACTCACGCACAAAATCATCAAGGTGGGCTACCCGTAAGGTTTCCCAGATTGAGTCATCGGTTGCAAATGCCGGTGGAAAACCGAGTGCGATGTTCTCTCTAAATGTTCCACTCGCGATTGCGACATCTTGTGGCACATATGCAACTGCTCCCGGCCACGTAGTTATTGCTTCCATGGGAGGTAGCCCAGAAATTGTGACGCTGCCTTTTGCGGGCGGCAGAATTCCAAGCAAGATATCAACGATGGTTGTTTTACCTGCACCCGATGGTCCCACAAATGCCACGAATGCACCGTTAGTAATTTCAAGCGACACATCACGCACTGCGGGTTCTGCTTTACCTGGATAAGTGAAAGTAGCATCCGACAAAGTGATCGTGGCGTTGAATCCAAGATGCTCGGTCTCTAATGAATCTTCTTTCGCCAACTTCGGCACTGCAATATGTTGCAAACTCTCTGCAAGATCGAGAGTGACCTTAGAAGCCCCTGCGCTGGAACGAATGTTTAGCATGCCTTGTTGGACGCGCAAGATCGCTGGCGCAATGCGAGTACCCGCCGCTAGGAAGATCGCCAACGTGCCCACCGCGTGACCGGCATCCTGCAGAAGGAATTGGGCCGCTGAAAGCAAGAGAGCACCCAAGACAACTGAAGTTTCTAAAACATATTTAGAAACGTTTGGCATGAAGGCAATTTCAGCTTGGGCATGTGCCAATTTGTAACGCAGTTCACCAATCTCTTTCGCGTAGTAAGCGCGGCGATTGCGCACCAAAGATTCGCGATAAGAGCTCAACACTTCAACGATCTTTTCGTTGCTAGTAATGCTGAGTTCAGATTGCTCCATACCAAGGCGCTGGGCTTTTCCACTCAGTAAACGCTGAAGAAGAAATCCAATGAGGGCAAAGAAAATGAAACTTGAAAGAGCAACAGTGGGGTCGACCACCACGAGGCCAATGGCCATGACCACAAGAAGTGAAGCATCCGATGCCATTGTTACAACTGTGCCGAGCAAACCTAACGTGATGCTGCCTACTCCAGACGTAAGTGCGTAGAGAGTCTCTTGAGAGGTGCGTGCTTGTACTGCGAGGAGGGATTGCGAGAGCACGCGCGAAGTGAGATCGGCCGAGATCGCCGCACCGCGACGACCTAAGAAGAAGAGCGCCTTGCGTGTGAAGAAGACCGAGAGCACCGTTCTACCCACAAGAATAACGCCAGCAGCTAATCCGAGAAGGGCAGTTTGAGTTTGAAAATCAAAACTCGAAAGTCCCACAAAATCCAATACTGAACTCACCCGATCGCCAGGGACGCGTGATTGCACACCGGAAACCGCGAGCGCACCGACGATACCTATGAGGGCTACTCCAAGAAGATCGAGCGCACCCAAGAAAATCTGAATCAGAATAACGATGAAGACTTTGCGTCGATCGCTCTTAGAAAGAAGACGAGCAGCACGTCCGATAATGGTGTTTCGATACTTTGCGTTAAACGCCCGCTTCACCATATTCACCTGCTCAGCCTAAGACCTTCCAGCTAAAGACCACTATTGAGTGACGGTAATCGTGAAGACGATTTTCTGCGTCCCGTCAGAAGCCGTAACTTGTGCAACGCCTGGCTTAAGCGGCCTGGCAGACGGATTACTGGTGTACGTCCCTTGATCCCCACCGGGGGTGAATTCCAAGAGATCCCCGGGCTCCGCAGCGAAGCTCCAGGCTGCTGGATTCGTGAGGTTAAAGACCAGCGTGTTCGTCATCGGCAAGGAGGCCTCCGCGCTGACCTCATCGACCATGATCGGTGGCAGCACTTGAGCTCCGCCGCCCTGACCAGCCTCGGGAGCGTTAGGCGTGAGGGGCGCGCTCGATACTCCCTCGTCGTCCCCGCCCTCGTCCCCGCCCTCAGATCCTCCACCGCATGCGGCCAGGGTCAAGGAAGTCATGATGGCGGCAAGTACCAGAATGGACTTTCGCGATCGACTCATCGCTCCCCTTCAACTTGATGGAACCTGACTTATTGCTAGGGTCGCCATATGGCTGAGTACCAAATTACCCGATGGCGCGAGATCCCATCGATGGTTGTCGCCCGCAGCGGCGAAGAAGTTTCCAAGATTTCACTACCCAATAGATTTCAAGAGGCGATCGATGAGGCTGCCATGCGCCTTGGAGAGATAGATGCTAACGCATATATGAATGGTTGGAACCGCGATCCATGGGTGGAGCGAAGTGGCGCGCCAGCAGAAGTAGCTGCGGCAATTGCTGCAGAATTAGAAAGTGAATTTAGCGAAGAAAAGATCAATCAGATTCTCAATCAAATAGGAGAAAAGTAATGTCCGCGATATATGAAGCCCTCGCACAAGGAACCCTCGTTTCAGATGGCGCGATGGGAACCATGCTCCAAGAGAGCGGACTCGACGATGGCGGGGCACCAGAACTGTGGAATGTTGAACACCCCGATCGCATTGAAGCGGTACTCGAGGCATACGCCGCCGCGGGTGCAAACCTCATCACTACCAATACTTTTGGCGGCACCGCTGGCCGGTTAGCGATGCACGGTCTCGAAGATCGACTTTATGAATTGAATAAAGCAGGCGCCGAGATGGCTCGCAAGGTAGCCGATCGCCACCCAAATTGTTTCGTGATGGGAGATGTCGGTCCTTCAGGAGAGCTCATGGATCCGATGGGCACTCTCACTCTAGAAAGCGCCAAAGAAATTTTTGCCGCACAGATCAAGGCGCTCGTTGATGGTGGAGTAGATGCCATCCTCATCGAAACCATGAGTGACTTGGCAGAGGTGGAAGCAGCAGTAAACGCTGCAAAGGAAGTGGCTCCCCACCTACCCATCATCGCTACCATGAGTTTTGATACGAACTTACGAACCATGATGGGTGTGAAACCGACACTTGCGGTGACTTACCTTGCCTCCCTCGGTGTACGAATTATTGGTGCAAATTGTGGTCGCGGTATTGATGAAATGCGCGTCATCGCTAAAGAATTGGTAGATGCACGACCTGATGGAGTTTTCATCATTACCCAATCAAACTCTGGGCTACCGAAGTTGGTCGGTGACACCTTCATTTATGAAGGCACTCCCGATGAGATGGGCAAGTACGCCACAGAAATGAAGAGCCTTGGCGTGAACGTTGTGGGTTCATGCTGTGGCTCAACTCCAGCACACACGGCCGCCATCTCTGCCGCCGTTCAATAAATATGGATGCTCGCAATAACGACGCAATAGGTCCGGGTGAGTTCTTTCCGGTAGTCGGAGTAGGACCGCATCCAGAGCCGTGGCCCAAGAGTGAGCAATTCGATCCTGAATTGCTGGCTCACGGTGATCGGCGAAATGTCCTCGATAAATACAGGTATTGGACAGTTCCTGCCATCGTCGCCGAATTGGATGAGCGCCGGCATGGTTTGCATATCGCTATCGAGAATTGGCAACACGATCTAAATATCGGATCTATCGTGCGGACAGCCAATGCATTTAACGTTGCTGGGATTCACATTGTAGGTAAGCGCGATTGGAATCGACGCGGGGCAATGGTGACCGATAAATACCTCACTGTTCATCACCATCCAACAGTGGCTGATTTTAAAATTTGGTGTGATGAACAGGAGATTCCAATTATTGGAATCGACAATGTTCCTGGTTCCACTTCACTGGAGAAAGCCACGATTCCAAAGTCGTGTGTAATGTTCTTTGGGCAAGAAGGAAGCGGAATGTCAGATGAGGGAATTTCCGCCTGTGAAAAAATCTATGAGATCTCACAGTTCGGTTCGACTAGATCAATGAATGCATCAGCTGCTGGTGCGATTGCTATGTATGCCTGGGGCATGCAACATATTCCACACAATTCATAACGTCTACGCAAAATCCCTAGGCAATCGAGGCGTTAATCCGACATGATGACCGAATGAACAATTCAGCCATTCCAGGATCTTGGAAATCGCCACTCTCTGCCGCCATGCTCGCTGGTGCTGCAACCAGTATCGGATACACCCAAGTGGCCGATGGGGAGCTCTACTGGGACGAGATAAGGCCACATGAGGGTGGACGGCGAGTTGTGGTCAGTCGCCATGGCGATTTTCTGCCGGCACCGTGGGACGCCAAGAGTTCCATCTTGGAATATGGCGGCTCGAGTTGGCTCGTGATCGAGCGGGGCGGCTCTCCTGCGTTGGTCTTCTGTAATAAGAGCGATCAACGACTCTATCTACTTGAAGCAAATAGTGAGCCCATCGCTCTTACGCCAGAACCGAAAGAGGCTCGTTCACATCGTTATGCCGGCATGCTTCAAGTAGGAAATGAGATTTGGTGCATTCGCGAAATTGTTGAAGGACATGATTGTCAACGGGATCTGGTCGCCATCAATTTCTACGGAAAACTTCGGATACTTGAATCGTCATCACACTTTTACATGCATCCACGACTCTCACCTGACGGTAAGCACCTCTCGTGGATGGCGTGGGAGCACCCACAAATGCCTTGGGACGGAACCGAACTTCGCATAGCCGATATTTCTAGGGGTGAATTAACTAATATTCGCACGCTCGCCGGATCCACTGAGGAATCGATTCTGACTCCCGAGTGGGCAAACAACAGCGAGCTCTACTACATCTCGGATTCTTCGGGATGGTGGAATATTTGGAAGCTCTCACTCGATGGAATCAAGGAGCACATCGTTGAAGAGAGTGCCGAGTGGGGTATGCCGATGTGGCAAATAGGCCAACGGTTTATTTCGGTATTAAATGATGGGCGATTACTCTCCATCCACGGAACTCCAGATAATCAACGAGTCGTCATTGTGGATCCGAAGAGCAAATCATGTACCGATGTAGCTTCGCCATTTACTGCCTTCAACGCGACGCAATCAATCAATGGCGATAAGGCCTACATCATCGCCGGCGGCGCCAAGTCGCCCACAGCATTGGTCGAAATCGATCTTGCAACCACAAAGGTGGTCAACACCATTTGGGAGACCACACTGCCGGTATCTTCCGAATACCTCACCACACCACGAGCCATCACCGTGCCAGGGAAGAACGGACGTTTGGTACATGCGATCTTGCATCCGCCGCAGAATCCGGAGTACTCCGCAAGCGGAGCCGTGCCCTTGCTCGTCACTGCGCATGGCGGGCCGACTTCGCAAGTGTCGGCTACCGCCAAATTGAGTTTTGCTTATTACACCTCGCGCGGAATTGCTGTGGTCGACGTCAATTACGGTGGCTCCACTGGTTATGGCCGTGAATATCGCAACGCCCTCCGTGGTCAATGGGGCATTATGGATTACGAAGATGTCCTCTCTGTTGTTGATGCATTAGTAGCCGATGGCACCGCAGATAAATCAAAAGTAGTGATCAAGGGTGGCAGCGCCGGCGGCTTTACTGTGCTGAACGCACTCGTGATGGGTGATGTCTTCGCGGCGGGAGCTTCTTATTACGGCGTTGCCGATTGCGAGACTCTCGCTACCGACACCCACGATTTCGAATCGCATTACCTTGATTCTCTCATCGGGCCATACCCGGAGCGGAAAGATCTCTATGTGGAACGGTCGCCCATCACACATGCTGAGCGACTCTCTGCTCCCCTGATCATCTTCCAGGGGCTCGACGACAAGGTGGTACCGCCCGCACAGTCCGAAGCATTTAGAGATGTCTGCGTTCGCAAGGGAATCAAACATCGCTACATCGCTTACGAGGGCGAAGGACATGGTTTTATCAAGGCCACTTCGATTATCGACAGCTTGGAAAGCGAACTTACTTTCTACGGCGAAGTACTTGGCTTCACTCCAGCACTCTAGTTCGGTCGCTTCCAGTCATACTCGCGCTCCACGCGGGTAATACGAACGCGGTACTCGCTGTAGAACTTTTCGCGACCCAGTTGCTGGGCTTCTTGATGCTCACTCACTTCGCGCCACGTCTTTACTGCTTCTTCATTTTCGAAATAAGCGATCGTGACACCTTCTCGAGTCTCCGGGTCGCGAAAAGAGTCAGAGTCGAGAAAACCTGGAATCTCTTTCACCATTTCTGACATCAGATGACTCCATGTCGCATACTCCTCGTGATCGCTATCGCGACGAGTAGAAGTAAAAATCACTGCTATATAGCTCATAGATAGATCTCACTCATCTGCGAGAAAGCAATTCTCACTCCGTTGGGGTCACGACCAAGCAATTCGTACACCACGTTTCGCCCACTCACGCCGAGGCGAATAGGGGGCCCTTCAAGATGGAATCCAGCAGATGTGATGCGTGATTCGATTTCGAGCATACGTTGAGTACCAAACATGAGGACTATCTCTCCGGATACCGGGCGTCGAGCGGCCGGAGATTGGTCAGGAGCGGAAAGGCCAACGAATTCCATCAACCCCACCATGCCGCTCACCACCGGGCCATGCGTTGATTCTGCACTTTCGATTTCACCACGAAGAATCACCACACGTACTGGGGTGCCAGCAGGTAAGTCGTACACCTCACATACGACTTCATCGACAAGCGTGGTGTCGAACCAGACCTCCATGCCTAACGTATCGACGTAATAGCGCAGGCTTTCAGCAATGTTGTACGTAGTGATCGTGGTGCGCCGAACCGTATCTATCAACATAAGCGCCCCTATTGCAGAATGAGGGTGTCTAATCCGCGGACAAGACCTTTTTGTTTAATGACTGCGCGCGCCGCAAGGAGCGTGCCATCTACATAGGGTGCTGGAGAACTCCCGGCATCAAAGCGAATAGAAAGACGTTGTTCCGGGAGTCCGAAAATTACTTCAGTGGAAACAACAAAACTTGGTTGGCGAATTGAGTGCACTCGGGTGCCATCGATATCTGCGCCGCGGGCTTCCTTCGGGCCAGCGATATCAGCAACTTCGACGCCGATCGCTGGGCGATGTACTGCGCTAAGTTTTTCAGCTAGTTCGCGTGCAGTACCACTCGGCACATCGGGCTTCGTGAAACTTGCGTAGTCGATGACTTCCCATTGCGGAAGGTGCTTTGCAACCATCACGGCTGCTGCTTGTGCTAAGGCTGCCGTGATTGCAAAGTTTCCGGAACCCACAACTCCAACTCCAGCTTTCTTCGCAGCTGTATCAACTTCGTCGTAATCAGCGCCTGTGAAGCCAGAGGATCCGACGATCACGTGGACGCCACGAGCGATGGCTGCCAACGTATTTGCCTTAACGCTTGCATGGCTGGTGTATTCGATCATTACATCGACGCCATCTAGCGCATCGTTGATGTCGGCGAATACCGGAACGCCCCAATTTCCCACACCGAGTGCTTCACCAAGATCCCCACCTGCGCTTTTACGAGCAACTGCAGAAATTAATTTGAGATCTAAACTGTCATGAATGGCGTGCGCCAGGGCTACTCCAGTCCAACCGGTAGCTCCTGCGAGGCAAATGTTGATCATTTGGGCAGTCTGCCATGAGCGCAATTCCAGCATCGGGAACACGCTGGTAAAGAGCAGCGCAAAGCCACGGTAGACTTGGGTCGGTTGGAGCATCCGCTTCAAAAGAAATTCCCTGAACGCTTCGTGCGTTTACTTGCGAGTCTTGGCAACATCTTGGTCGAAGTTGGGCCATTTCGGGACGCGCTTGTCGTCCCGTTAGGTGTACTTGTCCATGTCATTCTTCAAACTCGGTGTTAATCCTGCGCTCGTAAAGGTCCTCAAGGCCGGCGGGATCCTCGAACCGTTCCCCATTCAAACTGCCACCCTGCCCGATGCCATCGCTGGCCGGGACGTACTCGGTCGCGGTCAGACCGGCTCCGGTAAGACCCTTGCCTTCGGCCTCGCGATGCTCACCCGCCTCGCTGGACGCCAAGCCAAGGCACACCAACCACTCGCGCTGATCCTGGCTCCTACTCGCGAACTCGCGATGCAGATCAACGACACCTTGCGCCCACTGAATCAATCACTTGGTCTTGATTCACGCCTCATCGCTGGGGGTATGCCATACGGACAACAAATCCAGGCGCTTCGCAAAGCGGTCCCGATTCTGGTTGCTACCCCTGGTCGTCTCATGGATTTGATTAAGCAACGCGAAGTACGTCTTTCAGATGTTGAAATCGTGATCCTTGATGAAGCCGATCAGATGGTCGACATGGGCTTCCTTCCAGTTGTGAAGGAAATCCTCGACCAAACAAAGCCAAACGGCCAACGCCTGCTCTTCAGTGCAACTCTTGATGGTCCAGTTGAGCAACTTGTTCGCAAGTACCTCCATAACCCAGTGGTGCATTCAGTAGATTCCGATAAGGCATCTGTTGACACCATGGATCACCATGTTCTTGTTATCGATCCGCTCGATAAAGACAAGATCACCACGCAGCTTGCTGCTCGCGATGGTCGCACCATTCTTTTCGTGCGCACACAACACGGTGCCGACAAACTTGCTAAGAAGCTTGCAGATCGCGGTGTGCCCGTCGGCTCACTTCACGGCGGAAAGTCACAAGCCGTACGCACGCGTACTCTTGCAGCCTTCAAGTCCGGTGAAACTAACGCACTCGTAGCAACAGATGTGGCCGCTCGCGGTATTCACGTTGATGGCATTTCACTCGTAGTGCACGTAGATGCACCAACTGATCCCAAGGATTACTTGCACCGTGCTGGACGTACCGCGCGTGCCGGTGAGTCAGGAACAGTTGTCACGCTCACCACTTCTAATCAACAGAAGACGGTTCGCGGCCTCACTACTCGTGCTGGCGTTGACGCAGCATTCGTTCGCGTAAAGCCACATGCACCTGAACTCAGCTCACTCTTCGGCGCACAAGAGCCAAGTGGCACCCCATGGGTTGCTCCGGTCTTTGCAGATAAGAGCGAAGGTCGTCGTTTCGGTGGCGCTCGCCCCGCTGGTCGTTCCAATTCAAGCGGTCGCCCCGGCGCTTCAGGTGGTCGTCCCGGTGGACGCCCTGGTCAATCCAGCGGTAAGTCACGCCCACGTCCTGAGAGCCGTCGCCAGCGCCCTCGCTAGATCTGGGCTTCTTTGGCAAGCGTAGATTCTGAGGAATCTACAAACATTTTGGCTGCACGCACAAGAGTCATCTCGTCGAAGTGTTTGGCTGTCAACATAGCTCCTACCGGCAAACCATCAATCATTCCGGCAGGTACGGAAATTGACGGATGACCGGTGAGATCGGTGACGCAACAATTTTGATAGAACGAGAAAGTTTCGCGACCAATATTCTTCGGATTTCCAGACATCTCCACTGCAATTCCAGCAGGAGCAGTGGTCGGGCAAAGTAAAACGTCGTATTCGTCTAAAACTTTGTCGTAGGCATCAGATATTTGCTTGCGCAAGATATTTGCTAAGCGGTAGAAGTCTCCTTCCGTCTCTTTGAAGAATAGATTTCCCACAATTGCAATTAATTTTGTAAGGGGGGATGCTGAACTTCCATTACTTGGAAGACCGTGGACGATCTCGCGCTCTACATTCCCTGTGAAGCTATAGCCCTGTCCGAAGAGCGTGGATTTCAATGCAGTAAGCGAGAGCGCTCCGCCTTCCAGCAGGATAGGAAGATAGACATGTTGCGCGAATCGATGCTCGGGAATCGAAATGAGATCTACCGTTGCACCTAAGGCGATCAATTCTTGTGCCTGCATCATTACGAGTTCGGCAGATGCAGCTGATCCGGGAAATTCCGCTTCGCCTTCACGTGTGAGGTCAAAACCCTCAGTAATTAATGCA
>NSHZ01000015.1 GCA_002737595.1 Actinomycetota bacterium
ATCGCTCGTGAAATTGGCTCAAGGACCGCAGAAAAAGGCGAGTGCCACCCTCGGACTCACGCCCGGATTAGCCGGGGAGATCAAGGTCGATGCCGACCTCATGACCGCGCCGTGTACACCAGCCCTTGAGATCTACTCCGGCGTCCTTTATAAAGCACTCAGTTGGAGTTCGCTACCGACCGCTGTTCGTAAACGAGCCGAGGGTCAACTGTTGGTGATCTCCGCACTCTTTGGAGCACTACGACCATCTGATGCCATTCCTGCCTATCGCCTGAGTATGGATGTGACGCTCCCCCGTGTTGGTGGCCTGAGTGCATTCTGGAAGAAGCATTTGTCTCTTGCACTTGCTGGTTTAGATTCCGCGCCCGTTATCGACATGCGTTCACAAACGTATGCAACTGCATGGGTTCCGAACCCCGTCAATACCGCACAGGTACGCGTCTTCCTTGAGAAGAACGGCAAGCGCACTGTCGTTTCACATATGGCGAAGTTGACGCGGGGTGAAGTAGCCCGTGAGCTCTTGTTACAAATCAAAGCGCCGACAAGTATCGCTGGGGTTGCTGAGGTTTTGAGCAAGAAGTTTGAGGTAGAACATGAAGAGCTAAGTAGTATAAAGAGACCACACTACCTCAACATCATCCTCCGCTAATTGATCTTTTGATATCACGGTAGAGAATGTCGTACGAGCTGCCGGCGGGGCTCGAACCCGCACCTACTAATTGGTAAGAAAGTCATGCTGCCGTTTACACCATGACAACCCGCCAGCGAATCTTGACCAAAATGAGAGACACCCGGTGGCTGACAAATTTCGCTGTGGATTCATTAAGGCATGTGCATAAGTGCGGGTTCGAGAAGATCTCGAACCCGCACTCGCCGGCAACTCCAAGGTGCACTCAAATAATGAGGCTTACCAGTTCCCCAAGTGCTCCATTTCCTCAATAGTAATTCAAGGCTATGCGAATGTTTCAGAAATTAAGTATCGAAGTCAAGCGTTAGAAATATAGCGTCAGAATTTTCAAATGAACGTTCACTCAGAGTGAGTTGCGAGGTGGGAGGTGTCGTTCATCGCACGCACCAGCGCAAAGCCATCCTCCCAAATACTCACGACAGAAACCCCACACGGATGAAGATCAAAGCGGTGAATGATCTCTATCGGAGCGCCCAAAGTCTCGCGCAACATCTGCTTGATTGGGGTTACGTGCGCGACGATCGCAACGGTCTTACCCACATGCTTCTTGGCTACGCGATGCATCGCAGGAATAACACGCGCTGAAACTTGATCATGTGATTCTCCGCCTGGCGTCGGTAACGAAGTTGATGCGAGCCAACGATCTAAGCGTGCAGCATCTTGCTCTTTCACCTCCGCAAAACTAAGACCCTCCCACTCACCAAAATTCAATTCAGTGAAATCATCTTCCACAATGGCCTTCAGTTTTGCGTGCTGTTCAATGTGCGCGGCAGTTTGCTTGGCACGCAAGAGCGGCGAGGTATAAAGAACGTCAATCTCCCGAACGCATACGGCCTTCGCCATATGTGCCGCTTGCCACTCACCATGTTCACTCAAACCAGGGTTGGTGCCGCCACTACCTGAGAAACGCCGTTCAGGAGTGAGATGAGTTTCGCCATGGCGAATCAAAATCAAGGTTGTTGCTGGTGCACCGCTCGTGAGGCGACCCACAAGTTGATTCTTCGGAGCCGCATCGGCCGGGACATCAACGTTAGGGCTCCCCTGCCAGGCCTGGCCTTGCTCAGCAGCATCTAGTGCTTCGTTGGCCAAGCGATCTGCATGTGAATTCTGTTCCCGCGGAATCCAGATGAACTTAATCAATTCGTAGGGGTGAATGGTGCGAGCGAGTTTGGCGAGTTCACGCATATCGGGATGTTTGATCTGCCAGCGCCCGGACATTTGTTCCACGACAAGTTTGGAATCCATCCGGACTTCAATGTGCGCTTCGGGATCGATGGCATGTGCCGCGGTAAGGCCGGCAATTAATCCGCGGTATTCGGCCACATTGTTAGTGGCCACGCCAATGGACTCCGCTACTTCTTTAAGTACCTCGCCAGTTTTCGCATCAATCACCACAGCGCCAAATCCGGCAGGGCCAGGGTTGCCACGTGAGCCACCGTCTGCAGTAACTACTAAAGAGCGCGCCATTAAAGCCCAGAATCTGAAGTACGCACGAGAATGCGGCGGCACTCCTCACAGCGCAAAACTTCATCTGCAGCCGCGGCGCGGAACTTCTCGATATCGACCGCGTTGATTTCTAGTCGGCATCCCTGACAACGACGTTGGTGGAGTGCGGCGGCACCGGGTGCGCTGATGGATTCGCTCAGTTTCGTGTACAGCGCAAGGAGAGCATCATCGATCTGACTCGCAAGAATTCCGCACATTTCGCGTGTGACTATTTCTTCTCCGGAAATTGCTGCGAGCGCACCGTCGCGCTTAGATTCCATGGAAGCTACATCAGCAGAAATCGCATCGTGCTCAGTACGCAATTCTTTCTCACGTGCTTGAGCAGACTCCATGCGTTCCATAATTTCAAGTTCTATCTCTTCGAGCTCGTTCTGGCGACGCCCAAGTGAAACCAACTCATGCTGGAAAGCTTCAAGTTCTTTGGGACTTCCTTGACCGGCATCTAGTCGGCTTTGATCCTTAGCAACGCGAGAACGTACCTGATCAACATCGGCATCTGCGCGAAGTAATTCCTTCTTGATATCGCTCTGTTCGGTGGTGATTGCCACAATAAGGTTATTGAGCTCTGTAAGTCGAACCCCAGCCTTGGCGATCGCCTCGTGCTCCGGAAATGACTTGGCCTTATGTGCGAGCTGGGAAAGGGTCTGATCAAGGCCCGCAATGTCGAGTAGCTTCGCTTGATCTGCTGGCGCAGCTTTCACGAGGACCTCCTGGGGCCGATATGGAATTGGCTTAAGGCTACCGCGCCCACGAGCTCGATCACACCCACCAAAGGCTGCCCGAGTTCAGCAGGGATCCTTTCCACCCGCTGATCCATACCCTTAGATTGGGAGTGAACCGATCTAGGAGAAGAGATGAGACCAGCGCTACCGGAACATGGCCGCCCTTGGGCAGAGATCAAGGACGAGATGTCTGGCTTCTCCGCTAACGATGTAAAGTGGCGGGAAGGCCGCCATGCCTTCCATGTCTGGTACGGCGGCGATGACATCTTCGAGGTACAGCGCGACAGCTACGCGATGTACATGCAAGAAAACGGTGGCGGTGCGGGCAAAACTTTTAAAAGTCTGAAGATCATGGAAGACGCGGTCATCGATTATGCCGCTGGACTCTTGCAAGGCAAGACGGCCGTCGGGCATATCACCTCAGGTGGAAGTGAAAGTATTTTCGTCGCCCTGAAAGCCGCTCGCGATTGGGCACGTAAACATAAACCAGAAATTACTTCACCCGAAGTAGTGATTCCATTCTCCGGTCATCCCACCTTCAATAGAGCCGCAGAATATCTAGGACTCACCATTGTGCGCGTGCCAGTTGCTGCGGACCTGCGCGGAGATGTTCCTGCCATGGAAGCCGCGATCAACGCCAACACCATCGCACTCGTGGGCTCTGCGGTCTGTTTCCCTTACGGCGTAGTCGATCCGATCAGCGCTCTCAGCGATCTTGCGCAACGAAAGAACCTCTGGCTCCACGTTGATGCGTGTATCGCTGGACTACAAGCTCCCTTTGCGCGCGAACTTGGCTACGAAGTTCCCGACTTTGATTTCTCACTTCCTGGAGTGAGCTCGATCTCTGCCGATATGCACAAGTACGGCTTCGGCGCCAAAGGTTCATCGCTCGTTCTCTATGCAAACGCCGAACTCGCCTCTTTTCAACCATTCAATTTCTATGACTGGCCCCTTGGTCAATTTTCAAACCCCAACGTAGCCAGCACTCGTCCTGGCGGATCGATCTCAAGCTCCTACGCGGTAATGAACTATCTCGGACATGACGGGTATCTAGCGTTGAATAAGCGCCTCATGAACCTACGTGATGAAATCATGGCTGGCATTAACGCGATTCCAGGACTCACCATTAACAGCACGCCACATTCCCTCATCATTAGTTTTGGTCCTTCAGACCAGGATAACGTTGATGGCCTGGCGATCTACGATGAGATGGCTAAAAGAGATTGGTACCTCGGCCGCTCATATCAACCGCGCGGAATGATGATGGGAATCTCGTTGCCACATGAACTCTCTAAAGCAAAACTACTTGCCGACTTAGCGGAGTGCACTGAACAAGTAATTCGCACTCATCAGAAGAGTGATCCGAACGCGCCACTCACTTATTAAAGTAGCGATCTGTGTGGTGGGCGCTGAGGGTTTCGAACCCCCGACATCCTCGGTGTAAGCGAGGCGCTCTACCGCTGAGCTAAGCACCCTAATCGCTCCCACCGAAGTGGGTGCGACCGAAACATACTAGAGGGCAGCGAGGGCCTTCTTGTAATCCTCGTTATTTCGTGCGTCCATGCCGCTGTAAAGAGCAAATCGGACTACGCCTTCCTTGTCAATAATAAAGGATCCACGGTTTGCAAAGCCCTTCTCTTCGATGAAGGTTCCGAATGCCTTTGACGCGGCGCCATGTGGCCAGAAGTCTGAGAGCACAGAGAAATTGAAGCCTTCCTTAGCAGCAAATTCCTTCTGTGTGTAAGGAGAGTCGCATGAAATAGCGAGGAGTTCAGTCTTCTCATTTTGAAAAGAACTGAGGTCATCGCGAAGTCCACAAAGTTCACCAGTGCAAGTACCAGTGAAAGAGAAAGGATAGAAGGTGATGAGCACGTTCTTCTTTCCACGGAAAGAAGAGAGCGTCACCTCTTCGGTCTGCTGATTTTTGAGTGTGAAATCTGGGGCGATGTCGCCAACTGAAAGTGCCATGATTCTCCTTTGTGCGGCGAGCGCCGCGATTGGTTAAGCGATTAGCGGCGAGATGCCTTTGGTGCAGTGAACTTTGTTGCTGTCCAATCCTTTGCAACTGCAAAAGATGAAGTTTGTGAAAGGCCCGCAGTGGGCGCAGCTTCTTGAATGTCGCTGGGCTCAACATGTTGCGGACGCCCAGCCTTAGGAGTGATCACCCAGATAGCTCCGGCATCGGCTAAAAAGGTAAGTGCATCAACCAGAAGATCTACCAGGTCTCCGTCATCTTCACGAAACCAAATGAGGGCAACATCAACAACTTCTTCGGTCTCAACACTGAGGAAGTCAGATCCCGCGAGCGCAGTAATCTCTTCGCGAAGGGCCATATCGACATCAGAGCCAAAGCCCAATTCCATGACGAGTGCACCGGGAAGGACACCAAGGCGACTCGCTACTCCCGCGGAGCCCGCGGCCGTACTCACACAATCCCCTCCTCATTTGGAACTCTGGATTTCGGTTTTCGATACCTCTGGAGAGTACTCCACCCAGATCTGAGGCTTTTCGCAAGTCCTCCTGGGTAAAAATCAATCTGAGCCTGGGATTAATCTAGGAATTCATCAGGTGAAGGCACCTAATGTGACGAATCGACCCTGGCTAGGGGAAGATAGGCATCGAGTGCGAAAGAGTCCCGTGACCCGGGATCCTGGATCGCTCGCCGGCCCCGCCAAGGGCTGGGCAGACCCCATCTCACCCGAAGGGCGCCAAACTGTGGCTGTTGAATTTGAACTCTCTGGACCTGACCAAGACCCGCTGATCACTGGCGGCATGCCGAGCCAGTTGGTTGATACTGATCCAGAAGAGAGCGCCGAGTGGCGAGCCTCCTTTGATGCACTCCTTGAAAATGCCGGACCCACTCGCGCGCGCTATGTAATGCTCTCGCTCCTGCAACGCGCAGCAGAGAAATCAGTCGGCGTACCAAGCCTTCGCAATAGCGATTACATCAACACCATTCCGCCTGAGCGCGAACCCGATTTCCCGGGCGATGAAGCAATGGAACGCCGCATTCGATCCTTCATGCGATGGAACGCTGCCATGCTCGTGCACCGCGCCCAACGCCCGGGCGTCGGTGTAGGCGGACACATCTCCTCGTACGCATCTTCAGCATCGCTCTACGAAGTAGGTTTCAACCACTTCTTCCGCGGCAAGGATCATCCTGGCGGCGGCGATCAAATCTTCTATCAAGGTCATGCAAGCCCCGGCATGTATGCACGCGCATTTCTTGAAGGCCGACTCAGCGAAGATCAACTCGATGGATTCCGCCAAGAGCTTTCACATCCAGCAGGTGGACTCTCGTCATATCCGCATCCACGTCTTATGCCAGACTTCTGGGAATTCCCCACAGTCTCTATGGGCCTGGGACCACTCAATGCCATTTATCAAGCCCGCTTCAATCGTTACTTGCAGGCCCGCGGAATTAAAGACACGAGCGATCAACATGTATGGGCTTTCCTTGGCGATGGCGAGACCGACGAAGTAGAGAGCCTTGGTGCTATTGGTTTAGCTGCACGCGAAGAACTCGACAATCTCACATTCGTCGTTAACTGCAACTTGCAGCGCCTCGATGGTCCGGTGCGCGGTAACGGAAAAATCATTCAAGAGTTGGAATCTTATTTCCGCGGTGCAGGTTGGAACGTCATCAAGGTCGTTTGGGGTCGAGAGTGGGATCCACTGCTTGCCCAAGACCGCGAAGGCGCACTCGTAAATCTCATGAATGTCACTCCTGATGGCGATTTCCAAACATACAAAGCCGAAGATGGTGCATTTGTGCGCGAAAACTTCTTCGGTCGCGATCCACGCGCGCTCAAACTTATTGAAGGGTGGAATGACGAGAAGGTGTGGGGGCTGCGTCGCGGTGGCCACGACTATCGCAAGCTCTACGCCGCCTACTCCGCCGCGATGGCACATAAGGGTCAACCCACGGTCATCTTGGCGAAGACCGTCAAGGGCTGGGGCCTGGGGCCGCACTTTGAGGGTCGCAACTCCACACACCAAATGAAGAAACTTACTTTGGAAGATATTCAGACTTTCCGTGATCGTCTCGGAATTCCGTTTAGCGATGATCAACTTGATAAGTACACCCCGCCTTACTACCACCCGGGCAAAGACTCTGCCGAGTACGCGTACATGATGGAACGTCGGGCAAAGCTTGGCGGACCACTGCCCAGTCGCATTGTGCGCCCCAAGGCGTTGGCCCAACCTGATGATTCCGTTTATGAATCCGTTACTCGCGGATCGGGTAAGCAAGAAGTGGCTACCACTATGGCATTTGTACGCATGCTCAAGGATCTCTTCAAAGATCCAATGATTGGGCCGCGCATCGTCCCCATCATTCCTGACGAAGCGCGCACCTTCGGAATGGATTCACTCTTCCCTACCCAGAAGATCTATTCACCACATGGTCAGACTTACACGTCTGTCGATCGCGACTTAATGCTCTCCTACAAAGAATCTAAGCAAGGTGTCATTCTTCACGAAGGCATTAACGAAGCTGGCTCTGTCGCATCCTTTACTGCTGTCGGCACTTCATACGCCACACACGGTGAACCGATGATTCCGATTTACGTCTTCTATTCAATGTTCGGCTTCCAACGTACCGGAGACAGTTTCTGGGCAGCAGCCGATCAATTGACCCGTGGTTTCGTATTCGGCGCCACCGCAGGTCGCACTACGCTCAATGGTGAAGGCTTGCAACACGAAGACGGCCATTCACATCTGCTCGCCTCTACTAACCCCGCCGTAGTTTCCTACGACCCGGCATTCGCATACGAAATTGGGCACATCTTCAAAGACGGTCTTCGTCGCATGTACGGCGAAAACTCAGAGAACATTTACTACTACCTCACCGTATACAACGAGCCATACGTGCAACCAGCCGAACCTACCAATGTCGATGCGGCCGGAATTCTTGGCGGCATCTACAAGTACGCACCGGCTCCCACTTCTCATTCCAAGAAGGCGCAACTCCTCGCCTCCGGCGTGGCTGTTAACTGGGCGCTTAAGGCTCAGCAATTACTCGCCGAAGATTGGGGCGTCTCTGCCGACGTGTGGTCAGTGACTTCATGGAACGAGTTACGCAGAAATGGTCTCGAAGTTGATCGACATAACATGCTCCATCCTGAAGAGGGTCGCCAAGAAGCTTTCGTCACGACTCAACTCAAAGGATCTTTGGGACCAGTCGTAGCGGTCAGCGATTTCATGCGTGCAGTACAAGATCAAATTGCGCCATGGGTCGAGGGAGAATTCATTTCTCTTGGAACTGATGGCTTCGGTCTCTCAGATACGCGAGGAGCACTTCGTCGCCATTTCCGAGTAGATGGCGAATCCATCGCGGTTGCCGCACTCTATGAACTTAATCGATTGGGTGAAGTTGAGATCGACGTGGTCAAGAGCGCACTTGATAAGTACGCCATTCACGACGTGAGTGCGGCTGATCCAGGAAATACCGAAGGCTCTGGCTGATCGCTCAGCTTTAGAAGAGGGCGTTCGCGAGTGACGTACGACCTTTAACGATCCGTGGATCACTGGGATCAACAAGGTCAAAGAGTGAAATCAGATGATCTTTGGCTTTCGCCCTCTCGGCACCTGAAGTGGCGCGCACTGCGTCAACAAGTCGAAGAATGGCATCTTCCAGATGGCCACCGACCATATCGACGTCTGCACATCGAATTTGGGCATCCACATCTAAAGGTGTTGCAGCCGCCTCGGTTCGCACCGCCTTGAAATCCAAACCGTTGACGCGATCCAGCAATTCCACCTGCGCTAAACCGATCTTCGCGTAGATATCGGTGGGCTTGCGTACCAGCAATTTTTGATACGAGATCCGCGCGCTTTCGTAATCACCGCGATCGATGGCATCCAAAGCTTCAGCCTCGTCTACGTCGATCTCTTCTTCATCGCTTTCCACCACTTCATCCAAAGGTTCTGCACCAAGCGTTCCGGTTAGCCCTTGTTCGGCAGCGATTTCGAGTAGCTTGACGAGAACTTCACGAACTTGTTGCTCAGGTACCGCTCCTTGGAAGAGGGGCGCAATCTGGCCCTTAATTACGGCAATCACCGTAGGAATGGATTGCACTCGAAATGCTTCAGAAAGACGAGGAGCTGCTTCAGTATCTACCTTGGCAAGCAACCAAGTGCCATTCCCCTCTTCAGCAAGTTTCTCCAAGATCGGTGAGAGCTGCTTGCATGGTCCACACCACTCGGCCCAGAAATCCAGTACCACCGGTACGTTCATCGATTGCGCCATCACCAGTGCTTCGAAGTTCTCTTCATTTACATCAACAACAAACGCGCTCTGTGGGGCGCCTTCGGGACGCGGGGTTGGCGTTGGTCGATTCAAGGCACTGAGGTCTACCGCACTAGCAAAAGAGGCGGGTAACTTAGGAGGTTGGTTCACTTAGTTCGCTCCTGCGCAAGCAGTTGATCGGCCGCCGTATACGAATCCATTTTTCCATCTGCTACGAGCGCCGCAAGTCGACGGAGTGGTTCCCCTTTGATCTGTGCGCGCAACTTGGCCGACGCGAGATGCTCCACTTCTAGTGAGGCGCGGTCAATACGACGACCTTCAAGGAGCCCGCTCTCCGCCAAATAGAGACGGTGGCGGTCAATGGCTAACACCAACTCTTCAATTCCCATTCCACGATCGGCTGACGTCAACAAGATTTCTCTCTCTGGATCTTGTGGCGCAAGTGCAAGTGCATTTCGCAATTCTCGTGAAGTGACTTCAGCTCCGTCACGATCTGCCTTGTTAATGACGTAGATATCGCCAATTTCTAGCAGACCAGCTTTCACCGCTTGAATTCCATCGCCCATGCCAGGAGCGAGCACCACTATCGTGGTATCTGCATGGCTGACGATTTCCACTTCACTCTGTCCCACGCCTACGGTCTCTACCAAAATGGTGTCGAAACCTGCATCATCAAGCACACGAATTGCTTGCGGAGTTGCAGCCGCCAGTCCACCTAGATGGCCTCGTGTTGCCATTGAGCGAATATAAACTCCGTCATCAAGAAAGTGATCTTGCATGCGAATGCGATCGCCAAGAACTGCTCCTTGAGTAAACGGCGACGAGGGGTCGATAGCAATGACACCTACTTTGTGACCTTTTTCCCGAAGCGACTGGATGAGTGCAGAGGTGAGCGTTGACTTTCCTACCCCTGGTGAACCGGTGATGCCGATAACGCGAGCGCCATGAGGCTTTAACTCTTTCATGATCGCTGGCAGCGACTCTGATCCATCTTCAATTAGCGAAATAAGGCGCGCAAGTGAACGGATATTTCCGTCACGCGAGCCACTTACTAACGCTGACGTATCTATGGCAATCACGCCCGCTTAAGGATCAGCGCATCGCCTTGTCCGCCGCCGCCACAGAGGGCTGCAGCACCGACGCCACCACCACGCTTCTTCAAATCAAGAGCAATGTGGAGTGCTAAACGTGCGCCAGACATTCCGACGGGGTGACCCACTGCAATTGCACCACCATGTGGATTCACAATTGCTGGATCAATTCCAAGTTGACGAGTTGATACCAAACCAACTGCGGCGAAAGCTTCGTTGATTTCCACGATATCGAGTTCGCTCACTTTCATACCCTCACGCTTTAATGCTTTTTCGAGAGCATTTGCAGGTTGCGCGTGAAGCGAAGTATCTGGACCAGCCACCACGCCATGTGCGCCAATTTCACAGAGCCATTCAAGGCCCAGCGCTTCTGCCTTGGCTTTGTTCATCACCACAACAGCCGCGCCGCCATCAGAAATCTGTGATGCTGAACCTGCGGTGATCGTTCCTTCAGCGCTAAAGGCTGGACGCAACTTACCTAGAGTCTCCATCGTGGTGTCCACACGGATACCTTCGTCGTGTGCAAGCGTCGTGGTAGCGCCCTTACCTTGAGGAATTTCCATCGGAATTATCTCGTCATTAAAAATACCCACTGCAGTAGCTGCAGCCGCGCGTTGGTGAGAGTGCATCGCAAATTGATCTTGATCTTCACGAGTAAGCCCGTAACGCCCATTATAAGACTCAGTGGATTCACCCATGAGGCACTTATCGAAAGAGCAGTAGAGACCGTCATGGAAGAGCGCATCCTCCATGGTGACGTTGCCAATCTTGAATCCTTCGCGCGAGCCCATGAGAAGGTGCGGAGCGCGCGTCATCGACTCCATTCCACCAGCGACGATGGTGTCGAATTCTCCCGCACGGATTAATTGATCCGCGAGCGCAATCGCATCGAGACCTGAGAGGCAGACTTTGTTGATCAGCAGCGCAGCGACATCGAGCGGAATGCCACCCTTCACCGCAGCCTGGCGCGGCGGTGCTTGGCCAGCGCCGGCTTGCAGCACCTGACCGAGGATGACGTAATCCACCTGATCGCCAGAGATGCCGGCTTTTGCGAGCGCTCCCTTGATAGCGATGCCGCCCAAATCGGTGGCGCTGAAGCCCTTGAGCGAGCCATTGAAGCGCCCCATAGGGGTGCGGGCTCCGGCGACGATGACAGATGTGGTCATGGCTTCTACTCCCGGTGACGTGTTACAGGTGGTTTTATCTGACACGATACCCGTTATGAGCACTCAGAGCAGTGGCCCCTCAGCCTCATCCGCACAACTACCGGGGATTATTGGCGTAGATCACGTCGGAATTGCCGTCCGTGACCTAGAGGTCGCTATCGCCTTCTATCAAGAGAAGTTCGGCTTCGAAGTGGCCCACCGCGAGGTCAACGAAGAACAGGGTGTTGCTGAGGCCATGATTCAGGTGGGCCCGGCCTCACACGAGGTGAAGCTCCAACTTTTGGCACCGCTCACTCCTGAATCTGCCATTGCGCGCTTTCTCGATAAGAGTGGTCCAGGGATCCAACAACTTGCTTATCGAGTTACCGATATCGAAATTGCTTGCGCATCAGTGCGCGCACAAGGGATGCGCCTGCTCTATGAATCTCCACGTCGTGGGACAGCAGGAAGTCTGATCAACTTTATTCACCCTAAGGATGCAGGAGGAGTGCTTGTCGAACTTGTTCAGCCTGCGGCGCATTAATACACCGTTCTGACTTTGAAGTTCTACAGATTCCTAATCTTCGTCGATTCTTTATCGTGCGCGCTCTTGCCGTTGTTAACGGATCTATCGCACTTATCGCGATGGCATTCGCTATTCTCGATTTACCAGGGGGAGACTCGCAAGATCTTGCACTCGTGGAAGTCTGCGTGGTTATTTCACAACTCACCACCATCCTCATCGGTGGAGTATTAGCGGTCGATGGTCTCGCGTGCGCACGTTAGTTCTCGGCGGCAGCACGGCGTCTGTCGGCATGTTCCTACTCGGCATCATGCTTTCAATGCATGTCTCACACGTTGGCGCGTATTGCATCGGCACTGCACTCACTGGCCTCGGATCTGGTCTTGGATTTCCAGTCTTCACTGCTTTGATTGCCGACACTGTTCCCGAGCAACAACGACAGAGCGCTAACGGTCTCTTCCGGCTTGTCATCAATCTGTCTCGCGTAGGCGGCGCCGGTATCGCAGGTCTGATGATTGTCACACTAGGGAATGCCGGAACCATGTTCATAGTGGGCTCGGGATTCGTAGCTAGCGCGCTTATCGTTTCTGAAATTAAAGTGCATCAACTTCCAGGCAGCGGCGAAAGTGCAATTAAGGATCTCACGAACGGCTGGAAAGAATTTATCTCCTACCCGTGGGTAGTTATCATCGTTGTCTGCTACATGATCATGAATTCCATGTATGCCGGGACGATAGATGTGATTGGTCCCGTGATCGCCAAGAGCGACTTAGGAGGGGCAAAAGGATGGGCCCTCATCGCGATGTGCGGATCCCTTGGTGCATTAGTTGGCACCGTGATTGCGCTCCGTTTGAAATATCGCAGACCACTCATCACCGCATCGCTCTCCTCTTTCGCATTCCCAATACTTATCATGCTCTTCTCGTTTCCAGCACCCCTTTATGTGCTCGCGATCGGTGCGGCGTTAGCGGGCATCTCCATGGACATATTCGGAGTTGCCTGGGATGGTGCGCTCCAACGTGAAGTGGCTCGAGAGAAACTGAGCAGGGTCTCTTCTTACGATTGGTTCGGATCTATGGTTGCCATCCCCGTGGAAATAATCTTCGCCGGCTGGGGAGCCAAGCACTTTGGCCCTTCGACCATATTGCCGTGGATGGCCCTCGTGGCTGCCCTCTCCCTCATCCCGCCCTTCCTTTCACGCTCTGTCTGGAACGTAAAGGGCCCACAGGTCGAGTAGTTCGCTACCCTTGGGGCATGGATAGCGATCGCTACGGCACCCCGGGAGCACCACTCAATCGTTCACATCCATTTGTTTTTGGATTCCTCGCGACTCTAGGGGTGGCAACTGCATATCTCCTCATCAGAGCATTCCAAAATGCCAGCCAGGTCTTAGTGCTGATTCTCATTTCACTCTTTCTCGCAGTGGGTCTTAACCCTGCCGTTGAGGTACTTCGTAGACGCGGCTTAAAGCGCTCCGGCGCAGTCTTGACGATTACCCTCATCTTCGTATTGATCGTCGGTGGATTCACTGCAGCAGTAGCTCCTCCGATCTATAAGCAAACAACTCAACTTGTGCAAAATGCGCCTGGATATCTCGATCGGATTGCTACAAATCCTACGATTGCCAATCTCGATAAGAACTATCAGTTCATCGATAAGGCAAAAGAGAAGCTTTCAACTCAAGTACAAGATGGAAAGCTGATGGTCACAGCCTTCGGAGGAGTGATCGGCGTAGGGAAAACCATCTTCTCTGGACTCTTCTCTGCAGCCACGATCTTCATTCTTACTTTGTACTTTTTAGCGGCACTTCCAAAGTTCACTAGGACTGCTTACAATTTGGTGCCGGCTTCGCGGCGTGAGAGATTTACCAAAATATCGGACGAAATCTTAGTTCGCATCGGCGGGTTTGTCGGTGGGCAACTTGTAGTAGCTGGCATTGCAGGAGTTTCCACTTTCATTGCTGCATTAGCTCTAGGCTTGCCATACGCGCTCTCACTTGCGATGGTGGTAGCGCTTTGTGATCTCATACCGCTTATCGGAGCTACCCTCGGCGCAGTGGTTGTAACCGTCGTAGGTTTTGTTTATGACACGAAGAGCGGAATCATCATTCTCATCTTCTATGTTATCTATCAACAGATTGAAAACTACGTGATTTATCCGCGGATTATGAAGCGCTCCGTCTCGGTACCAGCAATCGTCACCATTATCGCTGCGCTCATAGGCGCATCACTCCTCGGATTACTCGGTGGTTTGCTCGCTATACCCACTGCGGCAGCAATTTTGCTCATCATCGATCAAGTTGCTATTCCACGCGCTGCGCAAAGTTAATCTCAACATCCATAAGAGTGCTATCGGGCTGGCGGTAAATCAACCACGGTCTCGTAGGGCCCATCCCATTCGCGCGGTAGCGGGGTTGAGCCAGGGTTGAGTCGCAGCACAATTTCGTTGAGCACTCGGTACACCGAAGGCTCACCTACCCAGAGATGCTTAGCTCCTGCTACCGGAATTAACTCCGCTTGCGATAGCGGTGCGAAGCCTTTGGCCGCGGCGTCAGGTCGCAAGTAATCGTCTAATTCTGGAATCAGTGCAACAACTGGTCGCCCATCTTTTTCCCACCGTTGCAGATCAGCAGGAGTAGAAAATCGAAGTGGTGGACTGAGCAGAATCGCCCCTTCCACTCCCGGAAGTAATCCAAATTTCAACGCAAGGTCCGTGCCAAATGACCAACCGACGACCCACATGTGTGGCAGTCCTTGATCTACGGCGAATTGCACGGCAGCTTCCACATCGAATTGCTCTGTGGTCGCGTTCGAAAAATCTCCTTCGCTCTTTCCGCCGACTGATTCTGTCCCTCGAGTGTTAAATCGAAGGACCGCGATGTCCGCAAGCGCTGGGAGTCTCCAAGCGGCTTTGCGAAAAATATGGCTATCCATCATGCCGCCATGTGTGGGTAGCGGATGGAGGGCGATCATGGTGGCTACGGGAGGGCGCCCTGCGGGCAGTGCTAATTCCCCGACCAGGTGTAGACCGTCAGAGGTAGTCAAAGTGATGGGTTGGCGGATCGCGGGGAGGGCGGTATTTGCCCGGATTTCTACGCACTCGCTCATTGGCACCATTATCCCGCTCCGTTGCCTGGAAAGTCTCCGTAGAAACGGTGAGAATGAGCCCATGACACTAGAGACCCTCGATTCCACATCCGCGACAAGTTTCGCCTCACACTCCCCAGCAACCGGCGTGGAATATGCCCGCTATTCGATCGCCGGGCCCGCCGAGGTATCTGTCGCAGTGGCTACGGCTCGCACGGCAGCCATCTGGTGGAGCGCACGCACCCCTCGCCAACGCACCGCCACCCTGCTTGCCTGGAACCGGCTCGTCGTTTCGCGTATCGATGAAGCGGCCGCACTAATCGTTGCCGAAGGTGGAAAACCAGAGAGTGATGCTCGATTGGAAATTACCTTGGCCGTGGACCACCTGGCATGGGCTGCAAAGAATGCCGGCCGCTACCTCGCGCCAAGTCGACGCTCCCCCGGTCTCTTGATGATAAACATGAGTGCCACCGTGGAGCACGCTCCCCTTGGAGTGGTTGGAGTTATCGGGCCATGGAACTATCCAATCTTCACGCCCATGGGTTCGATTGCCTATGCGCTCGCGGCTGGAAATACCGTGGTCTTCAAACCAAGCCAATTCACGCCAGGTATCGGAGTATGGCTAGCCAACACGTTGCGAGAAATTGTTCCAGAACACGCCCTTTTGCAAACCGTCACTGGCGAAGCGATGACTGGTGAAGAGTTATGCAAGAGCTCTGTCGACAAGATTGCCTTTACCGGCTCCACGCGCACTGCAAAGAAAGTTGCTGCCACGTGTGCCGAGTCACTTAAACCACTCATTGCTGAGTGTGGCGGAAAAGATGCGGTGATCGTCGCTGCTGATGCAAACGTCAAAGACGCAGCTGAGCATACTCTCTGGGCGGCGATGTCTAATGCTGGACAAACATGTATCGCCGCAGAACGTGTGTACGTTCATGAGAAGGTTGCTGATGAATTCATCCGCTTGATTACTACTGAGGCAAAGAGTGTGAAAGCTGGTACCTCCTATGGAGCGGCCACGATGCCTTCACAAATAGAAATTATCGCTTCGCATATCGATGACGCACTGAACAAGGGTGGAGTGGCGCTTGTGGGTGGGCGTGAATCAGTGCAAGCCCCCTTCGTCTCTCCCGTCATTCTCTCCGAAGTTCCAGAAGATTCCACGGCGGTCACCGAAGAAACCTTCGGGCCTACCTTGGTCATCAACAAGGTAAAGAACATGGAAGAGGCCATCGCGAAATCAAATGCTCTTCGCTACGGCCTTGGCGCATCGGTCTGGTCGCGTCGCCATGGCGCAGAAATTGCTTCACAACTGCATGCTGGCATGGTCAGTGTGAATTCTGTTCTTGCTTTTGCCGCCGTGCCATCGGTGCCGTTCGGTGGCGTGGGTGATAGCGGTTATGGGCGCATCCATGGACCGGAAGGCCTACGTGAATTCACCTACGCGCGCTCCGTCATCAAGCCGCGATTCAAATCACCCATTCAATTCACCACTTTCCGCCGCACAAAGAAGACCGATAACATCATCGCTGGGCTCATCAAGATCCTCTTCGGGCGTTAATCGAACTTATGCGCCTTGTTGTTGCTCGTTGCACAGTGGTCTACGCCGGACGCCTCGATGCCCGGCTCGAGGAAGCAATACGTCTTCTCATGGTTAAAGCCGACGGCAGTGTGCTTATACATGCTGACGGTGGCTCCTATAAGCCACTCAACTGGATGAGCCCTCCTTGCGTTCTGGTAGAGCGCGAGAATATTTGGGAAGTCACTAACAAAGCGGGTGAAAAGTTAGAGATCACCCTGCACGAAGTCATTCACGACTCTGCCCACGAACTTGGAGAAGACCCCGGCCTCGTCAAAGACGGTGTGGAAGCTCACTTGCAGGTGCTGCTCTCTGAACGTCCACAAGTTTTTGGAGAAGGTTGGACGCTGGTCCGCCGCGAACACCCCACTGCTATCGGTCCGGTAGATCTGCTACTCCGTGATCATGACGGCGCCTACGTCGCCGTCGAAATTAAACGTCGCGGGGAGATTGATGGAGTTGAGCAACTCACGCGCTACCTGGATCTGATGAATCGTGATCCAGCAATTTCTCCGGTACGAGGCATCTTTGCGGCGCAAGAGATTAAGCCCCAAGCAAAGACTCTTGCGTACGATCGTGGAATTGAGTGCAAGGTCTTTGATTACGATGCGCTTCGAGAAATTGACGATGGGAAGTTACGTCTCTTTTAAGAGTGCAGATTAGCCAGAATTCTTTGCGCGCTACTCCACCACGTCGCCGGCGTGAGTTTCTGGCGGAAAGATCGGATAGAAAGTGCGCGCGATCTTTCCTTGACGAATGATCAAGATAAGCCAGCAGTAAAGTTGCATGTCCGATGCCATAAACATGGGTAAGCGCAAAGTTTTCTTCATTTCCAAATTAGGATCACTCAAAATCAGGAGTGGGAAGTACTTCAGGCAAACTTTCGTATGAAGACATGCGACAAATCTAGCGCTGCTTCGGCCGCCTGGTGTTCTTCTTTGTCCAACAGGCTTTATGCCAATGGCGCCTGAAATCAGCGCCCGCCTGCAGGGCTTCGTCTTCTTCTAACCAGGCAACGATGTGCGGAGTTGCTAAAGGAATTATCTGATCGCATCCCGGACAGCGGTAAGGCTTACTCGATGAGGAACCTGTGAGCGAGCGCACTCGATAGAGCCCATCCGGGTGTTCTTCAGTCCACTCATTATTGCCCATGGTAACTGGCGGATCGCCGCTCTCAACTCGGCGATGCTTTCTAGGACTCACGATGCCACTCTACCTCCGGGTAGAGTGGTCCGGTGAATACAGGAGTGCATACAGGGGTGAATACAGGAGTGAATAACGCAGTCGAGATACGCGGTCTCATCAAAACTTATGGAGAGACTCACGCGGTGGCTGGCGTAGACCTCGATGTGCGAACCGGCGAAGTCTTTGCGTTGCTCGGTCCTAACGGAGCTGGGAAAACGACTACGATCGAAATTCTCGAAGGGTACCGCGATCGTGACGGTGGCACCGTGTCAGTGCTCGGTGAAGATCCGTCTAAAGCGGGGCTCACATGGCGAAATAAGATTGGCATTGTGCTGCAAAGCAACAATGACGCGGCTGAGATTACTGTTGAAGAAATCCTTAACTTCTTTTCTGACTACTACGTAAATCCACGAAATGTAGATGAAGTCATCAACGCCGTGGGGCTAGAGGAGAAGCGTAAGTCACGGGGCCGCGAACTCTCCGGAGGTCAACGACGGCGACTCGATGTTGCTCTAGGAATCCTTGGTAATCCAGAACTACTTTTTCTCGACGAGCCTACTACCGGCTTCGATCCAGAAGCCCGACGCGCTTTTTGGGATTTAATCCGTGGATTGCGAGCTGATGGCACCACCATCTTGCTCACCACTCACTATTTGGATGAAGCAGAGGCACTCGCTGATCGAGTTGGCGTAATCAATCACGGTCGCATCATCGAAGTAGCTACACCAGCCACTCTCGGTGGTCGAGATAGCGCAAAAGTAATAGTGCGGTGGAGTGAGAACGGAAGTGCTCAAGAAGAGCGCACCGACTCCCCCACTGAATTCTTACGTTCCTTGGGATCACGTTTCACTAGGGAGATCCCCGATCTCACCGTGAGTAGACCAACTCTTGAAGATATCTATATTTCAATGATCGAAGGCCAAGGATGAACACTTTTAAGATTGGCGTCAGCCGAGGTAATCTAGAAATTCGCCAATTTCTTCGCCAACGAGAGTCAGTGGTATTCACTCTTCTTTTTCCAGTATTACTTCTGCTCATCTTTGGCTCGGTCTTCAAAAACACCATTGCTCCTGGAGTCACTTTCTCCCAGTACTTCGTCGCTGGCATGATTGCTTCTGGTTTAATAAACACCGGGTTCCAACAACTTGCCATCATGATTCCGTTAGAGCGCGACGATGGCACACTCAAACGTCTCCGCGGAACTCCGATGCCACCAACTTCTTATTTCATCGGAAAGATTCTCTCCGTACTTGCCTGCATGATTGTACAAATCGTCTTACTGCTGCTTGTCGGCGCTCTGATGTTTGGCGTGCAACTACCCACCGATCTGGGGCGTTGGGTCACCTTTACGTGGGTAACACTTCTCGGCATTACAGGTTCCACACTTCTCGGTATTGCTTTCTCAAGCGTTCCTCGCAGTGGGCGTGGAGCGAGTGCGATGGTCACCCCAATCGTGCTTGTTCTGCAATTCATCAGCGGCGTCTTCTTCATCTTCAATCAACTACCCAGCTGGATGCAAAATGTGGCCTCAATATTCCCGCTGAAGTGGCTCACTCAGGGAATGCGTTCAGTCTTCCTTCCAGAGAGCTTTGCTTCGCAGGAAGTAGCCAAGAGTTGGGAGCATGGTCGGGTGGCTCTGATGCTGACGATTTGGATAGTTATTGGGCTCGTGCTTGCGCTTAAGACATTCCGTTGGGAACGCTCTCGCTAGTAGGTGTGAAAACCAGATCCACTCTTTCGACCGAGTTTGCCCTGATTCACGAGCTCATTGATCAAGGTAGGAGGCAAGAAATGTTCTCCGGGCTCGATGCTCTCTCCCTCTCGCACGATATTTAATGCTGCATTGCGGAGCACATCAATCCCAGTGAGATCTGCGGTGGCTAACGGTCCCATCGCATGTCCAAAACCAAGTTTGCACGCGAGGTCCACATCCTCTGCGGTGGCAATGCCCGCCTCCACCAATCGCGCCGCTTCTAGCACCAAAGTAAGAATGAGCCGAGTGGTCACAAAACCTGCGATATCTCGATTCACCACGATGCACTCTTTACCAATAGATTCAGCAAATTCCCGGGCCACTTGCAAGGTGGCATCGCTTGTCTCTTTACCTCGCACCAGTTCACAAAGTTTCATCATTGGAACCGGAGAGAAAAAATGCGTTCCCACTACCCGCGATGGATCTTGCACAACGTTGGCAATCTGACTAATAGGAAGTGCACTGGTATTTGATGCGAGAATTGCTCGAGTTGGCGTGAGATCATCGAGTCGCCGAAAGATTTCCTGCTTCACTTCTAGGTTCTCAAAGACCGCCTCGATCGCAATATCGCACTCCTTCACTGCGTACGAGAGATCATCAGTAAAATCGATCCGTGCTCGCGCTTCCGCCGCCGCGGCACCTGTGAAGGTCCCTTTTTTGACAAAGCGGGCCAAACTCTCATCGAGCAGTGCTTGCCCTCGAACCAGATCAGCATTGTCATAGACCTTCACGTGCATTCCTGCGAGCGCACAGACCTGAGCTATTCCAGAACCCATCAGGCCGGCCCCGATCACTGCCACCTTCGAGATCTTCATTGATCCTCCTTCAGGTAGCGAGCCTACTTTGTATAAGGCATCCTTGAGGAGTGCTAGGCGGAATCAACAACGGAGCTTTCATCTCATCCTTTGCTGGCTTCTTTGTGGTGCTTGTGCTGATCCTCTTACTCAAGTGGACGTTTTCGCGTGGGAAGTCTTTGATTGAGCGCCCCAAGAAAGTGGGAAGTGAGCAAGAGTATGGACTTCTTGTCCCCGTCTCGAAACCAGCGAGCCACATCGAAGGTGAAATGCTTCGACTTAAATTATTAGACCATGGAATTAAGGCGTCTCTCAGTCACACCCTGGACGGTGCTCGACTCTTTGTTTTCCCGAAAGATCAAAAGCGGGCCGAAGAAATTCTTACTAGCGATTAGCTCCAGGAATCCAGAGCTCGTCACCCTTCTTAGTATTGGACGCGCGCGCAAGCACGAAAAGTAAATCCGAAAGTCGGTTGAGGTACTTCGCTGCTAGTGGGTTGACGCCACCACCAAATGCGTGAATTGCGGCCCACGTGCGACGCTCAGCGCGGCGCGCAACGGTGCGTGCCACGTGCAAGAGCGCCGCTTCATTACTGCCACCGGGCAAAATAAATGAACGCAATGGTTCAAGTGCAGCGTTGTAATGATCGATGGCCTTCTCGAGAGCATCTATTTGCGACTCGATGACTCGCAGCGGCTCGTGCTTCGGTGCTTCGACAACCGGGGTGCAAAGATCAGCTCCCACATCGAAAAGATCGTTTTGAATACGGACCAAAAGCGAACGTATATCTTCCGGGAAGGTGCCAAAGGAGAGCACCACGCCGATTTGTGAATTCGCCTCATCAACGGTGGCATATGCCTCCAGCCGAGGGTCGTTCTTACTCGTGCGGCTCATATCCCCGAGGGAAGTGGTGCCGTCATCGCCAGTCTTTGTATAAATACGCGTCAAGTTGACCATGAGAAGAGCCTAGCCCGACCTCTACGATGGTGTCGTGCCGAAGAACCCCGATTCCCTCCCGTTGCGGGTCCAAGGCGGAGCCCGCCTTCAGGGCGAGGTCACCGTCTCCGGAGCTAAGAACTCGGCCCTCAAGCTCATGGCGCTCTCCTTGCTGGCCACTGGCACTACAGAGATCACCAACGTCCCAGAGATCCTTGACGTCTCGATTATGGCCGAATTACTCATCCGGCTCGGATGCCAGGTCACCATTTCTGGCGACTCCGTCTCCATCACTGTCCCCGAGCGCCCCGACCATCGAGCTGATTATGACCTCGTGCGCAAGATGCGCGCTTCTATTAATGTTTTGGGACCGTTAGTTGCTCGATGCGGTGAAGCCGAAGTAGCGCTACCCGGCGGAGATGCCATCGGCTCCCGAGGTCTCGACTTCCATGTCGCAGGTCTTGAACAACTCGGAGCCGAAATTGTGGTGGAGCACGGGTTCATCATTGCGCGTGCACCAGCAGGATTGAAGGGCGCCGATATCTTCCTTGATTTTCCCAGCGTGGGCGCCACCGAAAATCTACTCACCGCGGCAGTGCTGGCACAAGGCACCACCCGTATCGATAACGCAGCACGTGAACCAGAGATCGTCGATATTGCGAACATGCTTATAGGCATGGGGGCAAAGATTGAAGGGGCAGGATCGCCCACCATCACCATTTACGGAGTAAGCGAATTACACCCCACTCAACACCGCACCATCCCTGATCGAGTGGTTTCAGGAACATGGGCATTTGCGGCCGCCATGACACAAGGCGACATCTTTATCAGAAATGCGCGCGCTGAATATCTAGAAATTCCCCTTGAAAAATTGGTTGAAAGCGGTTGCATTGTGACCGCAACGCACGAAGGCATCCACGTAGTCAGCAAGGGTCGCCCAAAAGCAGTTGACGTATCGACACTACCCTTCCCTGGTTTTCCCACAGACTTACAGCCCATGATTATTGCACTCAATTCGATTGCAGATGGCCACGCAGTTGTTACTGAGAACGTCTTTGAAGGACGATTTATGTTTGTTAACGAAATGATCCGCTTGGGTGCTGACATTAAAACTGATGGACATCATGCGAGTATCCGTGGAAAAGAAATACTCTCCGCAGCTCCAGTTACTGCAACGGACATTCGCGCGGGCGCTGCGCTAGTACTTGCCGGGCTGGTGAGCGACGGCGAAACTATCGTAGAAGATACCTTCCACATTGATCGTGGATATCCAGGATTTGCCGAGCAGTTGCGCTCTCTCGGCGCACACGTGCGCTACTAGTTAACGGCAGCCGCAATGCGCGTTTGTGCGCGAGCTTCAGCAAGATCATCTGCTGCTTCACGTTGGGCACGAGCGAGAGCTTCTTTCGCGCGGTTTACATCGATCTCAGTTCCGAGCTCTGCAATTTCCGCAAGAATCGAAACACGATTGTCAGAAACCGAAAGAAATCCACCATGAACAGCGGCTTTCACGTCGCCATCATTCTCAGTACGAATGGTGACCACGCCATTAACCAGCACGCCAAACGTTGGGGTGTGGTTTGCCATCACGCCGAGGTCGCCGTCGGTCGTGCGGGCAAGCACAATGCTTGCCACGCCTGACCAGACGCGACGTTCTGCGGAAACAAGCTCTACCCGGATGCTCATGATTAGGCCTTAGCCAACTCAGCAGCTCTACGCTCGACATCGTCAAGACCACCGCACATGAAGAACGCTTGCTCAGGCACGTGATCGTAATCGCCATCTGCGAGCGCCTTAAATGCAGCGACAGTCTCTGAGAGCGGAACGAAGGATCCATCGAGACCGGTGAAGACCTTGGCCACGAATGTGTTCTGCGAGAGGAAGCGCTGGATACGACGAGCACGGCCTACGAGAATGCGATCCTCTTCGGAGAGTTCGTCGATACCAAGAATTGCGATGATGTCTTGAAGATCCTTGTAGCGCTGCAAGATCTGCTTCGTACGGTTAGCAACACGGAAGTGCTCTTCACCGATGTAGCGAGGATCAAGGATGCGTGAAGTGGAGTCGAGTGGATCCACGGCTGGGTAAATACCCAGCTCGGAGATCGGACGCGAAAGCACTGTGGTGGCATCAAGGTGGGCGAAGGTGGTGTGTGGGGCTGGGTCGGTGATGTCATCAGCAGGAACATAAATTGCCTGCATCGATGTAATCGAGTGACCACGCGTTGAAGTGATGCGCTCCTGGAGCACACCCATTTCATCAGCAAGTGTTGGCTGGTAACCCACCGCAGAAGGCATACGGCCGAGGAGAGTAGAAACCTCTGAACCTGCCTGCGTAAAGCGGAAGATGTTGTCGATAAAGAGAAGTACATCTTGCTTCTGAACATCGCGGAAGTACTCAGCCATGGTGAGCGCCGAGAGAGCAACGCGAAGACGCGTCCCCGGTGGCTCATCCATCTGACCGAAGACCAGGGCGGTCTTATTGATAACACCCGTCTCGGTCATTTCAAGGAAAAGGTCGTTACCTTCACGGGTACGCTCACCGACACCGGCGAACACAGAGACACCACCGAAGTTTTCGGCAACGCGGTAAATCATTTCCTGGATAAGAACGGTCTTGCCTACACCGGCACCACCGAAGAGGCCGATCTTTCCTCCCTTTACATAAGGGGTGAGAAGGTCGACGACCTTGATGCCAGTCTCGAACATCTCGGTCTTGGACTCGAGTTGATCGAAGGCAGGGGCGTTGCGGTGGATTGGCCAGCGCTCTTTGATTTCCAGCGAAGAAGTGGGCACATCGAGGGATTCACCAAGAGTGTTGAATACGTGTCCCTTGGTGACATCACCGACCGGCACGCTAATTGCAGAGCCCGTATCGCGCACTTCGGCGCCACGAACGAGACCGTCAGTAGGTTGCATCGAGATCGCGCGCACAAGGTTGTCACCGATGTGTTGGGCCACCTCAAGCGTGAGCATGCGGTCGACACCACCCATCGTGACATCTACCTGAAGTGCGTTATAGATTCCCGGCATTGCATCGGCGGGAAATTCCACGTCGACGACTGGTCCGATTACGCGGGCTACTCGGCCGGCTTTGGTTTTGATATCCATGGTCATCTCTCTCACTCGCCCCCGGAAGTTGCTGATGAAAGTGCATCAGCACCACCGACGATCTCGCTGATTTCTTGGGTGATTTCGGCCTGACGGGCCGCGTTTGCACGTCGCGTAAGCGACTTGATTAACTCTTCAGCATTATCTGTTGCTGACTTCATTGCTCGGCGTCGTGCAGCGTGCTCTGACGCAGCTGATTGAAGCAGGGCATTGAAGATACGGCTTTCCACATACCGAGGAAGAAGTGCATCAAGCACATCGCCCGCGGAAGGCTCGAATTCATAAAGCGGCAACGGTCCATCTGCTAGCGGTGCGGAGCTCTCCACCACTTCAAGCGGAAGCATGCGCTTGGCTAATGGACGTTGGGTGATCATCGACACGAATTCCGTATAGATAATGTGCAACTCATCTGCGCCATTTTCTTGAAGGAAAGAGGAGATAACAGTGTCTGCAATCTCTTTAGCGTTCGCATAGGTGGGATTATCGCTAAACCCAGTCCAAGACGCGGCAATCGCCCGGTTGCGGAAGCGATAGTAGTTCAAGGCCTTGCGACCCACGAGGTAGTGATCAATTTCTAATCCACGACTCTTGAGGAGTGAGGTGAGTTGATCTCCTTCCTTGATCGCGTTGCTTGCGTAAGCGCCGGCCATGCC
>NSHZ01000016.1 GCA_002737595.1 Actinomycetota bacterium
GTTGCGCTTAAAAATTTCGGCATATAAACCGAGGGCAACTACTCCTTCTTGAATACGCGCGCCACCGGAGTCGTTAATCCCAATCATCGGTGCACCAATTTTGAGAGCGAAGTCCATTACCTTCACAATCTTCTCTCCGAAGACTTCACCGAGGCTGCCGCCGAAGACGGTGAAGTCTTGGGCAAAGACACAGACGGTACGTCCATCGACCGTTCCATGGCCGGTAACTACGCCATCGCCATAGGGGCGGGATTCGGCCATATCGAAATTCACTGATCGGTGGCGAGCAAACTCATCGAACTCGACAAAGGAGCCTTCGTCGAGGAGGAGCGCGATACGCTCGCGAGCAGTCTTCTTACCGCGTGCGTGTTGCTTCTCGATCGCCCGTTCTGAGCCTGCGTGGATGGCGGCATCAATGCGGTTACCGAGTTCCTCGATCTTGCCCGCGGTCGTGTGAATGTCGCTCATGCTCCCTCAATCTCTCCTAGACGAGATTTTTCCCGATTCATGTCCTACGGTACTGAACATGACCTGGCCTTCTGCCCCACGACTCCCGCTCGATCGGGAACTCCTGGTCCACATGCTGGAATCCTGCCTGTCTGGGGAAGCCATTGAGGTGGTGGAAGAGACCGGATCGACCAACGCTGACTTGGCCAATCGAGTGAAATCCGGTCGAGCCGCCCTGTTGGTGGCCGAGGAGCAGAGTGCGGGTCGGGGGCGCCTTGATCGGTCATGGATTGCCCCCAAGGGCAGTGGGTTGCTCTTCTCGCTCTACTGGCCGGCGCCGCTACTGATGGCGCCTCTTCTCATGGGAGTGGCAGCTGCCGACGCCTTGCGATCAACCACCACCATTCCGGTCTTACTGAAGTGGCCTAACGATTTAATGGTGAGCGATCGAAAATTGGGTGGCATTCTGGCGAGTACTTCCGGTGGCGGGGTGGTGATCGGTGTGGGAATAAATGTCTCTCTCACCGATGGCGAGAAGCCTGATGAACGAGCCACCTCGATCGTGATGGAGCGCGACGAATCACCTGCCCGCGAGTTTCTCATCGCAGAGATCGTAAAACGTTTTGCTGATCTGACGACGCTTGAAGATTCTGAGTTTCTCGAGCGTTACAAAGCTCGCTCTTCAACAATTGGATCGCGAGTACGCGCAGAAATGGTCAAGGGTGAGTCAATCGTGGGTACTGCGGTCGGAATTAATACAACTGGCGCACTTCTCATTAGCAATGATGCAGGAGATCACGTGCTTACTGCTGGGGACGTTTTCCATCTCCGGTAAACACAAACTTGCCGTAACTCCAATATCGAAAGATGGTGCCAAGCCCTACTCCAATTACATTTCCGCTGATGTTGTCAGCAAGACCAGAGTCGAAGTGGAGCACGTATCGAGAGACCGCTAGGGCAGCGGCTGCGATGGCAACCCCTACTGCGTTCAGCGCCAAGAAGATGGATATTTCGCGCACTACCGAACCAGTCGTGCGATGGCTCCAGGTGAAGAGTCGATTTCCGACGAAGGCCACTCCGGTGGAGATGACGCCGGCCGTGATCAGACCGGTGACCGGATGGGCAGCAAGCGGAGCAGAGGAAGTGTGCACGAGGAGGTTGAAAGCGAGAAAATTCACCGCGTAGGCGATGCCACCGACAATGGCGAACTGGAGTATTTCCAGTATCTGCTTCTTCAACACGAAGTGGAGCATATCGCCCGTAGGCTGAGGACATGACTTCTCGTCGGAATTCACCGCCCATCGTGGGCGTCGTTGGCGGCGGGCAACTCGCTCGAATGATGGCGGCGCCCGCCGGAGCGCTGGGAATCCACCTTCGGCTGTTGGCGGAATCAGCGCATGAATGTGCGACTCAAGTGATTCCCGATGTCGTCGTTGGCGACTTTCGCGATTATGAAACTTTGCGCACATTTGTTGTTAGTTGCGATGTAGTCACCTTCGATCACGAGCATGTACCAAACGCACTTCTTCGTCGAATTGCGAGTGAAGGGCTGGAAGAAAAGCTTCAGCCCGGACCGAATGCACTTCAATACGCTCAGGAGAAAGTGAAGATGCGCGAACTCGTAGCCGCCGAGTTCTCTCCGCGATGGAGACAAGTTGCCCACATCGATGAAGCTCGCGATTTCGGTTTTCCTTGTATAGCGAAGTCTTTGATCGGCGGGTACGACGGTAAGGGCGTATGGCGGATTGAGAATGAGAATGAACTTACAGAATTGCTGCAGCATGGTGGGTTACTTCTTGAAGAATTAGTTCCATTTGATGCAGAAATATCTGTGCTAGTAGCGCGCTCGCCCCATGGACAAGCAGCGGTTTGGGCGGTCACTGAGACAATTCAAGAGAACGGAATCTGCGTCCAAACAATTACGCCGGCACCACATCTATCTGAAGCGCTCGCAGGCAAGGCTCAAGCGATTGCGCTTTCTATCGCTGAACAAACTGGCGTGGTGGGTGTGATGGCAGTTGAAATGTTTCTAGTGGGCGAAGATCTTTTGGTGAACGAGCTCGCCATGCGTCCCCATAATTCTGGCCATTGGAGTATCGAAGGGGCGATCACTTCGCAATTTGAACAACATCTGCGAGCAGTTTTGGATCTTCCGTTGGGAGCAACTGGAATGCGGGCTCCGCATGCGGTGATGGGAAATATCTTGGGCGGGGATACGTCGGATCTGCATCGCGCCTACCTCCACCTCTTTGCGCGTGATCCAGGGCTCAAAGTCCACCTCTATGGGAAAGAGGTGCGAACTGGTCGTAAAGTAGGGCACGTCACCGTGTTGGGTGAAGATGCCAAACGCCTGTTTGCGCGTGCACTTCATGCAACAGAATTCTTTGCCGGCAGAGCAGGAGAGCACGATGAGTAAGCCAACTGTAGCGATCGTGATGGGCTCCGATTCGGATTGGCCAGTGATGGAAGCGGCAGCAAACATTCTCAAAGAATTAGGTATCGCTCATGACGTTGCGGTGCTCTCTGCACATCGCATGCCAGAAGAGATGATGGCTTTTGGCAAGGGTGCAGTTAATGCCGGTTATCGAGTCATCATCGCTGGCGCAGGTGGGGCGGCGCATCTTCCTGGGATGCTGGCATCTGTCACAACTCTTCCCGTTATTGGGGTTCCAGTCCCACTGAAAGATTTAGATGGAATGGATTCACTGCTCAGCATTGTGCAAATGCCGGGAGGGATTCCGGTGGCTACTGTCGGAATTGGTAATGCCAAGAATGCGGGTTTGTTGGCGGCCAGAATTTTGAGTATCGCTGATCCTGCCCTTGAAGTGACTCTTTCCAAATATGCGGGAGATCTTCACGACGAGGCAGTTGCAAAAGGTGCCTCACTCAAAGCCAGGCGTGAGAATAAAACTGGTTTCTAACTTTTCTTCGCATATTCGATCGCTGGACAGCGATCCATTACCGTGAGTAAGCCAGCCGACTTCGCAGTTTGTACGGCAGACTCATCAATGACTCCCAGTTGCAGCCACACACCCTTGGCTCCAATGTGAATTGATTCTGCTACCAACTCCGCCACCAGAGTTGAGTTCACAAATAAATCGACTACATCAACGGCGAATGGAATCTCTTTAAGAGTTGCATATCCCTGTTCGCCATGAACCAACGGTGCAGATGGGTGGACTGGGACGATTCTGTGTCCCTTCGACTGCAGAAGTGCGGCTACTCCATAGGCTGGTCGATCGCTGTTATTACTCAAGCCGACAATTGCCCAAGTCTTTAGTGTGAGCATGCCGTCAATAGCCGCTTGCATGCTTACTTCTTTGGCGTGAGTGTGGGTCTGCCGGGCGCGCGGTAGATAAATCCGGCATCGCGCCAAGCGTTGCCGTCGAGCGCGTTTCGTCCATCTATGATGACCTTGTTTGCGACCACCTGTGCAAAATCTGCAGGAGTAAGCGCGCGATACTCTTTCCACTCGGTGAGGTGCAAGATTAAGTGAGCATCTTTAGCGCCAGCGAGCAGATCGTCGGTAAATTCCAAATCTGGGAATCTTTTCGCCGCCGATTCCATGGCTTTAGGATCGTTTACCACCACCCGGGCCCCGCGTTGTGAAATGCCGTAGGCGATATCTAGCGCAGGAGAGTCGCGTACATCGTCGCTGTCAGGCTTAAACGCGGCGCCAAGAACGAAGACTTTCTTTCCCTTCAGGTCGCCGTATTCTGCAGCCACGTCGATGATGCGGGCGCGGGCGCGCAAATTGATGGAGTCAATGTCACGGAGGAATTCCAGCGCTTGATCAGCACCCAATTCTTCTGCCCGTGCCATGAACGCGCGAATATCTTTAGGGAGACAACCTCCGCCGAAACCAATTCCTGCTTGCAGGAAGCGATTTCCAATCCGTGGGTCGTAGCCAATTGCTTTGGCTAAGACCGTGACATCACCACCGGCGGCATCGCAGATCTCGGCCATCGCGTTAATAAATGAAATTTTGGTCGCCAAAAATGAGTTAGCGGCAACTTTCACAAGTTCCGCAGTGCTCAAGTCTGCACTGATCCATGGCACTCCATCTTTAAGGAGCGCGACATAAACATCGCGAAGTTGCTCCTCTGCGCGTGCAGATTGCACACCCACAACGAGACGATTTGGGCGCAAAGTGTCTTCTACCGCAAAACCTTCACGCAAGAATTCTGGGTTCCACGCCAATTCAACTTGCGGATTGATCTCTGCAAGGCGAGCAGTGAGGGCATCTGCAGTTCCCACTGGCACCGTAGATTTGCCCACGATGAGCGAACCAGGTTTTGCGTGCGCCGCGGTGCCTTCAAGGGCGGCATTCACGTAAGTCAGGTCTGCCGCGTTTCCATCTTTTCGCTGAGGGGTACCGACGCAAATAAAATGGACGTCAGCGTGCGCGAGTTCGGCAAAGTCGGTCGAAAAGCGTAACTTTCCAGTAGCCACATGCTTGCGGAGTAAATCGTCAAGTCCGGGCTCATAGAAGGGGAGTTCGCCCTGGGAGAGGAGAGTGATCTTGGTCGCATCTGTATCGATGCCGATCACGTCAAAGCCCAATTCCGCCATGCAAGCCGCGTGCGTGGCACCTAAATAGCCCGTTCCAATAACTGAAAGCATGGGATAAACCTACCTCCTTGCCAGCTCCTTCAAGGCGATTTGGGCTTTCGCCTGCTCGGGTTGGCGTTTAGCCTTAGACCATGACTTTTGATCTTTATCGCCTTCCGGAAGAACTCGAAGAACTCCGTTCACTTGCCCGCGCCGTTGCGGACAAGCACATTGCACCCAACGCCGCTGAAGCCGATGAGAAGAGTGAGTTTCCGCAAGCTGCCTATGACGCATTAGTCAAGGCCGATCTGCACGCACTGCATGTACCTGAGGAATTCGGTGGAGCTGGCGCGGATGCTCTAGCTATCTGCATTGTTATCGAAGAGGTCGCCCGTGCATGTGCATCTTCGTCGCTCATCCCTGCAGTAAACAAACTCGGCTCAATGGCGATTATGCTCAATGGCACGCAGGAGCAGAAGCAGCGATGGCTTCCTCGCTTGGCTTCGGGCGAAGTGATGTGGTCTTATGCGCTCTCTGAATCTGAAGCGGGAAGTGATACCGCTTCTATGAAGACCCGGGCGGTACGAGACGGTGATTCTTGGGTCCTCAATGGAGCTAAACGTTGGATTACCAATGCGGGTGTCAGCGAGCTCTATACGGTTTTTGCAAATTGTGATCCATCTAAAGGTGGTAAGGGAGTGACGGCATTCCTGGTCGAGAAATCTGATCCAGGTGTTTCATTCGGTGCCCCAGAGCGCAAACTTGGCATTAAGGGCTCTCCTACTCGTGAGGTCTATTTGGATAATGTTCGAGTGGGCGATGATCGCATGATCGGCGAGATGGGTGAAGGCCTCAAGATCGCGCTGGGCACTCTTGATCACACACGCATAACTATTGCGGCGCAAGCGGTCGGAATTGCTCAGGGGGCAATTGATGCCGCCAAGGAGTACATCAAGGAACGAAAGCAATTCGGCAAAGTAATCGCTGAGTTCCAAGGAATTCAATTCATGATTGCTGATATGGCGATGCAAGTAGAAGCCGCGCGTCAACTCACCTACCGCGCTGCAGCAGCGAGCGAGCGCAACGATCCTGATCTCACCTTCCTAGGTGCCGCATCAAAGTGCTTCGCTTCTGATGTTGCCATGCAGGTCACCACCGATGCTGTGCAACTTCTCGGAGGTTACGGTTACACCCGCGATTATCCAGTGGAGCGCATGATGCGCGATGCGAAGATCACCCAGATTTACGAAGGAACTAACCAAATTCAGCGAATAGTCATGGCACGTAAGGTGCTTAGCTAAAACTATTTGCAGGAAGTATCCGCCCCAGTTTGTACTTCAAACGGTGATGTTTCAGTTGGCGTTGGTGTGGGCGCACTCTTTGGGGCGGTGAACTTAGCAAGCGATTTGTACTCCGGCCCCAATGTCACGATGAACTTCTTGCCTAGGTTCTTTTTTTCTACTGTGAGCGCGTCAGGGAGAGCGGCTTTGAGTGTGCGCAACGAATCCGCGTAAGTGGGATCGTACGTAATAGTTGTCGCCTTCACAGTTGTGAGTGCAGTAGATGGTGGAGCACCGTTGACAAAGCCGGCTGCTGCCAGATCAGTGGATGCCTTTCCTGCCAGACCATTTATATCTGTGCCATTTTGTACTTCAACCACGATGTCCTTTGGTGGAATCATGAGTGCTGCACTCTTCGACGCCGCTTTCGGAGTAGGCGCGACCGGGATATCGTCTTTAATTCGTTGCCATAGTTGGGGGGCAAGGACAGGATCCCAAAGCACGGCGCCAGTGACGCCGTTGTTGGAGTAGTTCACATCAGAGAGTGGCACAGTGAGCATGTTGAGGTTCGTTGCCGAGAGTGATTTCATCTGAGTTGCAAGCGTCACTAGATCGTCTTTTTGCAGATCGGAATCGGTCGTTACTGTTGCTAAGCCAGCGTTAATTACGCTGAGTAACTTTATCGGGTTAAGCAAGGTTCCAGTGCTGGTGGTCGCAGAAATCATGGATGCGATGAACTTCTGCTGACGTTTCATGCGTCCAAGATCGCCCGTGCCATCGAAAGTACGTGCGCGCACGTACTTTAAGGCAGTGGTGCCATCCAGATGATTCTTCCCTGCCGGAAGATCGATATGGCTTTTGTTATCACGAATCTCTGAATTGGTGCAGATATCAACTCCTCCGACCGCGTCAACTAAATTTGCGAATCCGGCGAAATTCACTTCTATATAATGATCAATCCTTACTTGAGTCATATTCTCAATTGTGGAGATGAGTAAGGGCGCCCCACCTTTGCCATATGTTTCGTTGATCTTGGAGTTTCTTTCGTTGTACTCGACTCCCGCCTCGTCTGTCCATGCCGGAACTGTTGCGTATGTATCGCGAGGTATTGAAATAATGGTGACTCGGTCGCGGTCTTTGCTGATGTGAATCAGGATTGATGTATCCGCACGCTTACCAGCGGCCGATTTCACACTTCCCACTCGAAGTTTCCGGAGTTGTTGCTTTGTGAGGCCTTCGCGGGTATCTGAACCCACGAGTAAATAGTTGATGGAGGATCCTGCAGAGCGATCTGGGCGAACCTCGATTCCTTTGAAGACATCCTGGCGATTGATCGATGAGGTGACGTGGTCGAAGGCGGCCCAGGAGATCAGCGAGAGCAGGAGCACGCCTACCGAAAGGAGGGTGGTGACCATCGAAAATCGCGAACGACGACGTCGTACCGGCACTCTCGGAGGTTTGACCACGCTCTAAGCCTATTGGGACGATAACCTCGAAGCCGCCATGAACGAATTTTTCGCCATCACGCCGACCGCTGGGGCGCCTCGCGGTGTTTCCGTCGTCATGCCCGTGCGTAATGAAGAGCGCCACTTGGAAGCGGCTGTCGCGGCTGCACTTGCCCAGGCCACATCCCTCCCGGTAGGCACACACTTCGAAGTCATCCTTGCGGTGGGCCCATCGATCGATCGCACATGGGAGCTCGCTGAGAATCTGGCTACCCACGATCAGCGCGTCAAAGTGGTGGCAAACCCAAGTGGCAAGACCCCGAGTGCACTTAATGCTGCGATTCGAGCAGCTTCTTTTGAAATTGTGGTTCGGGTGGATGGCCACTCTGAACTTCCGGTGCACTATGTCGCACGTGCCCTCGAAGTATTGGCGCGCACCGGAGCGGTGAACGTGGGTGGTGTGATGGCCGCTGAAGGTGTTACCGCCTTTGAAAGGGCGGTAGCGGCCGCGATGACGAGTCCTCTCGGAGTAGGGGCCTCGCGTTTTCACACAGGGGGAGATGAAGGCTCGGTCGACACCGTTTACCTGGGAGTTTTTGACAAGGCCAAGCTCATCGAAGCTGGTGGATATGACGAAAGATTTATTCGCGCACAAGATTGGGAGCTCAACCTTCGCCTTCGTGATCGCGGCGGTGTTATTTGGTTTTCGCCAGATCTTAAAGTTGCGTACCGGCCTCGCTCGACGCTTCGAGCATTGGCCACCCAGTATTTTGAGTATGGGCGTTGGCGCCGAGTGGTAATTCGAAAAAATAGAACAACGCTTAACCTGAGGTATCTCGCCCCACCCTTTGCCTTTCTTGGATCACTCTTTGGGCTACTCCTAGGATTCTTCGTTCCTTGGGCGTTCGCGCTACCGATCGGTTACCTCGCCTTCGTGCTTTGTGCTTCAGTTCTCATAGCTGGTAAGGCTGAAGGAATTTTGGCAAAAATGCGCGTGCCGCTAGCGCTAGGGACTATGCAGATGGCATGGGGTGTGGGATTTCTCAGCTCCCCCGCCTCGCTGGTGCCTCAAGGTGTACCCGCTTCATGGGAAGATCATCGACGTGACTCGTGAAATGAAACCATCAAAGGGAGAATCCTTCGTCCCACTGATTCAGGTTTTTGAGCCCCATAAGGCGTCTTTGCCACCGATGGGTCCTTATTTACGGGAGTTTTGGCGTCGGAGAAGGTTCGCATTCGAACTCGCCCGTTTTACCGATAAAGCGGAGCATCTCAATTCACCCTTGGGCGCGGTCTGGCTAGTTCTTAATCCACTCTTGCTGGCCATTATTTACTTCATGCTCGTCACGATTATTGGTGGTCGTGCCAGCGCAGGGGCGAGCCCCTTCGATGTCCTGGCACACATTCTCGTGGCACTCTTTACTTGGTACTTTGCGCAGAACTGCATGACTTTTGGTGGAGCGTCGGTGACTGCGGGTGGAAAGCTCATCCTCAACCAAGCATTTCCACGAGCGCTGCTTCCTTTATCTTCTTTGATTGGTGCCTTCAAAAAATTCATACCTACGCTTCCAGTTTATTTAATTATTTTTCTAGTGGGTGGAGCGCTTGATTCCAAGAGCAAACTGCCCGGATTAAATTGGCACTTGTTGTGGGTGCCCGTAATCATCGGTCTCGTGGCGATAAGTGGTTTTGGGTTAGCGCTACTTTTCGCCACCATGAATGTGTACTTCCGAGACACATCCAAATTAATGACTTACGGCGCTCGCATGTGGCTCTACCTCAGCCCTGTGCTCTGGGTCCCAGAAATGATCAACGGATGGCACCAAATCATCATTTGGATTAATCCGCTTGGCCCCATTCTCTCCATTACTCATGTGGTCTGGATAAAGGGCGAAAATCCATCGTGGACCCTCTGGCTCGGAGCGAGTAGTTGGGCGCTGGCATTATTATTAGCCGGCGGCTACTTCTTCATCTCAAGGGAGCGTGACTTTGCGGTACGTATCTAGCCCAGAGATGCCTGAAGGCCTCGCAGTACGCATCGAAGAACTTTCCCTGCGCTACAAAATCAACGTGGAATCTAAGATGACATTGAAGAATGCCATTATGCGTGCTGGCCGCGGCGAGAAACGACAGGTACGCACTATTGAGGCGGTCAAGAATCTCTCGTTAGATATTCCTCACGGCACAGTGGTCGGAGTGGTGGGAGCCAACGGTGCCGGCAAGTCAACACTCATGAGGGCTATTGCCGGAATCTTGCCCCCCACCGAAGGTCGTGTAATTGTGAATGGCAAAGTGAGTACTTTGCTCGCTCTCGGAGTGGGATTTAACGGAACTCTTTCAGGGCGCGACAATATTATTTTGGGCGGCTTGGCCGCTGGACTCGAGCGCAAGGAATTGGAAGAACGTTTTGACGACATTGCCAGTTTCGCCGATCTTCCCAATGGGTTCATCGACATGCCTATGCGTACCTACTCGGCAGGCATGTATGGACGCTTGGCGTTCTCGGTCGCAGTAAATATGACTCCCGATATCTTGCTCATTGATGAGGCGCTTTCGACGGGTGACGCCGCATTCAAGGAAAAGTCGTTTGAGAAAATGCGAGAACTTTGCTTAGAAGCACGAACGATCATCATTGTTTCGCATGCGTTGGGAACACTGAACGAACTCTGTACCAAGGCACTTTGGTTGCACCAAGGAAAAGCGCTAGCTTTCGGAGACTCCACAGAAGTTACTGACAAGTATCTTGAATTTCTCAATGTGGGGAAAGTTTCTGCGGCGTTAGAAGATTTCTAATGAGGGTGATTGTCTCAATAATTTTTATGGTCATACCGGACGCTCAAAATCGCGTGATAGATAGAGTTAAATAATTATGTCCCCCTGGCGGCTGATGGGTATTGCTTCTGCCCTGAGCGTTGCTCTGATGATGAGTGCACTCACGCCCCTTGCTTTTGCTGATTCGGTGCCAAAAACTTTCTCCTTTACCGGTTCCGGTTTTGGCCATGGAGTTGGCATGAGCCAAGTGGGTGCCCGTGGAATGGCTCTCGAAGGAAAGAGCGCGGCGGAAATCATTCAGCATTTCTACACAGGCGTAGATGTGACTCCCTTCCCCGATTCGTCATCGCTTCGAGTAAATATTGGTCATTTGCTCACGAAGTTTTCTTTTCGAGTTGAAGCGATTGGGGGTGAGACTGGCACTGTCTTTTCGCAATTGTGGGGGAGTGATCTCTCTGCCATCCCATCCATAGTTGATACCCCTACCGCACAGGTTGCTGCTGGCACACAAATCACGGCAACTCCTACGGAGAGCGGTACGGTGCTCACCTATGTACTACCTGGCATTGCTGCCACCCCACTAGCCCCTGCTTTAACATTTACTTTACGTTGGAGTGGCACACGATTTCTTGATGGTCCTGCAGGCTTGGTAAATACCAATAGCAATAAGTATCGCTATGGTCAGATTCACCTTACGACAATTAAGACGAAGGATGGCCCTCGTCTTGAGGTGACCAACGATGTTCGCTTACATGACGAATACCTCAAGGGAATTGGCGAGATGCCCTCTTCCTGGCCAGCGGCTGCTCTACAAGCACAAGTAATCGCTATTCGCTCCTACGCGCTCAGTAAAAATGGTGTATTTCGTACGGAATGCGATTGCGAAATTTATGGTTCTACAAAGGATCTCGCTTTCGTCGGATATAGCAAAGAGATCGAAGCTGGCTGGGGAAGTAAGTGGGTAGATGCAGTAACCGACACCTCCACTGATGCCTCATCTGGATTGACGGTGACGCTCAAGGGACGACCGGTAGCAACTTTCTTCTTCACTTCCTCGGGAGGGCATACACAAGATGTCATCGACGTCTGGGGAAGCAACCTCACTTGGTTGCAGGCAGTACCTGATCCTTGGAGCCTCGATCTTTCGTTAAATCCGGGGTATGCCACGTGGACCAAGGTGAAGAGCCAAGGCGAAATGGCGAAGGCTTTCGCACTTTCTGATGTGGCTTCGTATTCTTTCAACTCCAGGACGCGTGGCGGTGGAGTGAAGAGCGTGACTGCTACTTCGAGTAGTGGAAAGAGGGCCATGCTCTCAGGTGAAATATTTCGATCACGCTTAGAGCTGCCTTCGACATTCATTCAACGTCCCGTTGTCTCTATTTCTAGTACAGACGACGTAGTGCTTTCAATCGGTATCGGAAAGGCGCTTTTCCCATCTGCCAAGAGTGCGGTACTCACCACTGTGGACACTGAAACTGCCAGTGCAATCACTGCAGCCCCTTTCGCTTTTCAGTTAAAGGCCCCACTGTTGGTCTCTTCTGGCGCTGAAGTTGATACTCGCGTTGTAGCAGAACTCATTCGTAGAAAGATCACCAAGGTATATGTCGTGGGTAGCGACTTTCAATTTAGCTCGAAATACTTTTCAGAGTTGAAGAAGCGGAAAATAACTGTCGAGCGACTCGGCGGGGCAAATAGATACGCAGTTGCCGAGGCGGTGGCAGGAGTGATGAAGGGAGCGCCGATTTTGGTGAGCAATCACGATGTATCGTCGTTACTTCCGCTAGCTAGCGCACTTGCTACTGCAAGTAGACCGATACTTTGGACCGCTTCGGGAGTCATCCCACGTCAGACGGCCCGCGTGCTGGCTCGAACGAAATCCCCGATATCACTCATTGGTGTCGCGGACCACTTCGAAGAATCCCTCGTTGCACAACTCCCATACGATTTTGAAGATCTGCGCTCCCTCGATGAAGCTGGCCTGGCTGCGGCGGTCGAAGAACTTACGATCCCGCAGGCACGAGTTGCCGTCTCTGCAGAAGCGAGTATCAGTACCCTCGGCTTCTTCGGTCCCCAGGTGCAGCTCTTGGTGCTCAGCGATTACCTTGATGCGCATCCAGAGACGTTAATAATTTACGCTATTCGCCTCAAATCAGATGAAGTTTCGCAGATCCGCGCTCTCTCGTAGCGTTATTGAAGTGTGATAGTAAGAGTGGCAACTTTCTCTGCATTTCTATTGCTGATGCCGTATCTATCCCACTCCATCTGATTCCATCTGAGTTGGGTGACGCCTAACTCAGATGCGTGCGTCATAAACCAGAGGGCCACCCGGGTGCGCTGCCATGAGGTGATGGTAATGACTCGACCGGAATGCTTTGCAGTAATTTTGCCCCACTCTTTGCTCGCTGATGCGATTACATCGACGGCGGGTGTATGTATCGGGGTTCCGAATTTATGGAAACGACAAGCAATGAGCGATGGATCGTTAAGGGCTTGGGTGAGCGCGAGTGCTCTCCCCTCCCATTTTTCGTATGCACTGCCATCTGCTGAACGTTGTACTTCTTGGGCGGCCACGGCGAGGGGAAGTTTCTCCCACCCCGGGATTGCGATCAGCGCTCTGTAGAAGCGGTTCGTGGATCGAACAGGATCCATAATCGATTCCTGGCTACCCCAACCCTGGGAGGGGCGCTGTTGAAAGATTCCCAATGAATCTCGATCGCCATAATCGAGGCTACGTATTTTTGATTCTTGTTGTGCAGCGGTGAAAGCAACCGTGATAGCGCGTTCAGGGATTCCGCGTCTATAGGCAACCGCTGCGATCGTAGCCGCATTAGCGCTCTGTTCAGCATCAAGGGTGAACTCTTCGGTTTCGGTGGTGATGGTGCAGCCAGGGAGCACGAGTGCATCGTGTACGCGGGCATACCCCCACTTCCCAAGCAGAATTAGGAGCACCCCGGTAAGTACCAGAGCAATGAGTTTGCGCACTTTCAATCGTTGCTGTGAAGCACAGAGTTAAGACCGCTCCAATTTCCACTTCGAGGCAATGCCTCAAGCGAGCCATCTGTGGAGTTTCGACGGAAGAGCATGCCATGAGCTCCCGAGAGTTCGCGAGCTTTTACAATGGTGCCATCTGGCAAACGAATTTTGGATGCGGCGGTGATGTACGCACCAGCTTCGATAATGCATTCATCGCCCAAGGAAATTCCGATTCCGGCGTTGGCACCGATAAGTGAACCCTTACCAACGGAGATAACTTCTTTCCCGCCGCCGCTGAGAGTTCCCATAATTGATGCGCCACCACCGATATCGCTGCCATCGCCGACAACTACGCCGGCAGAAATTCGGCCTTCCACCATGGATGCGCCGAGAGTGCCGGCATTGAAATTCACAAAACCTTCATGCATCACCGTGGTGCCACTGGCCAGGTGTGCGCCGAGGCGAACCCGATCAGCATCTGCAATGCGGACTCCGCTTGGAATTACGTAATCAACCATGCGTGGGAATTTATCTACGCCATAAACGTGTACGGAACCTCGCGCCTTAAGTGTGATGCGCACTTCGTCGAAATCTTCCACCGCGCATGGTCCGGCCGATGTCCACACTACGTTAGGTAGCAATCCGAAGAGTCCTTCGAGATTAATGGAGTGCGGGGTGACGAGGCGATGAGAGAGGAGGTGTAAACGTAAATAGACATCGGCAACATCACTGGGTGGCGCCTGTAGATCGATATCACAGGTGACGATCTCGGTGCTGACGCGCCGGTCCTCATCGCGAGTGACCAATGGGGCTAAGTCGACTGGGAGGAGATCCCCGAGTGATGGTGCCGGGAAGAATGCGTCGAGGATCTTGCCGCTGACGTGTCGGGTGACCAGGCCGGTGGCCCGCGCCCGCGAGGGGGTGCTAGATGTGCTGCTCATGTCCGATACCGTACCCGTGTGCTCGATCTTCATGCGGATTTAGCCGACCTCACGGCGGCGTTAATCGATATTCCTAGCGTTTCCGGGGAGGAAGCGGCGCTGGCCGACGCCATCGAAGAGGCCCTGCGCGATCAAGCCCCCCACCTCACCATCATCCGAGATGGCAATTCCATCATTGCCCGCACTGAACTTGGACGCCCATCTCGCGTCGTGCTAGCTGGTCACATCGATACCGTTCCGATCGCAGATAACGTGCCTAGCAGTGTAGATGGGGAGCGGCTTTACGGATGTGGCTCCACCGACATGAAGAGCGGCGTGGCGATCCAACTCCATCTTGCAGTCACACTCACAGATCCACGCGCTGATCTCACCTTCTTCTTTTATGAGTGTGAAGAAGTAGAGGCGGCCAGAAATGGTCTTGCGCGAATTGCGAAGAACTCACCGGAGCAGCTCACAGCCGACTTCGCGATTTTATTAGAACCCACCAACGGTCTAGTGGAAGGCGGGTGTCAGGGAACCATGCGGGTAGAAGTCATGGTGCGCGGAGTGCGCGCGCATTCAGCGCGCGCATGGCTGGGTGAAAATGCTATCCACGAAGCACACGAAATTCTCACTGCACTCGCCGGCTACGAGGCTGAACGCGTGATGGTTGATGGACTTGAATACCGTGAAGGATTGCAAGCGGTGGCTATTAAGGGTGGGGTTGCCGGCAATGTGATTCCCGACGAACTTATTTTGACAGTGAATTATCGATTCGCCCCGTCGAAGAGCGAATCCGATGCCGAAAGATTTCTCCGTCGCTTCTTTGATGGATATGCATTGACTATTGTTGACCGCGCGCCAGGTGCTTTGCCAGGTCTAAATGTTCCTATAGCGCAGGATTTTATCGCCGCTGTTGGCGAACCTCCAGCGCCTAAATTTGGTTGGACAGATGTTGCTCGCTTTTCCGCACTTGGCATCCCGGCAGTGAATTTTGGTCCAGGAAATCCGGCACTTGCACATACGGAAGATGAGAATGTAGATATCGCGCTCATCTATGAAGGCGCTTCGACGCTCTTGAAGTGGCTTTCATGACTGAGTACAACGTCTGTGTCTATTGTTCCTCTTCGCTCGACATAGATCAGAAATATATTGATTTAGCTAGAGAAGTAGGGCTGGAGATTGCCAATCGTGGCTGGGGGCTGGTCTCCGGCGGCGGAAATATCTCCATGATGGGAGCGGTCGCGCAAGGCGCACGTGCCGGCGGCGGGCACACTCTCGGCATCATTCCGAAAGCGCTCATAGAGCGTGAAGTGGGCGATCAAGACTCCGATGAATTGATCATTGTGGATGACATGCGCATTCGCAAAGGATTAATGGAAACTCATTCACAGGCATTCCTCTCGCTACCTGGCGGTATCGGAACGCTTGAAGAACTCTTTGAAATTTGGGTTGGTAGATATCTTTCCTTCCACTCTCAACCCGTCGTAGTACTTGACCCGTTTGACGATTTTGCATTTCTACATCTGCAAATTGATCATCTGGCGAAGAAAGGTTTCATCAAGTCAGGCCAACGAGAAATCATCAAATGGACGAAGTCAGTGGATGAGGCACTTGATGCATGCGAAAGGAAGACCGACTGATGTGGGGATTAACAAGTGGCGAGTGGATTGTGGGCGCACTGCTGGTATTCGTTGCACTGCTTTGGGTGTGCACTGCACCGCGCGCGCTGGGCTTCAAGGCGGCGCGACAAATAACTCGTGAAATTGAGATTGTGATCGACATTGATGCTCCACCTGCAAGAGTGTGGGATGCCATTGTCGATTGGGAGAGTCAGAGTGCATGGATGGCACTGACACAAGTCTGGGTCGAACCGGGTTCATCTCGCGCAGGTGTGGGCGCCCGCATCGAAGCATTCACCGGTCTGCGGGCTCGAAAGGCTTCATCAAGCGGGCTCCCACTCATCGGTTTTCTCGACACCATGACAGTGACACGATGGGAGGCTCCCACCCGATGCGATGTATTGCATACCGGCAAAGTTGTGAAAGGAACTGGAACCTTCATTGTGGAGCCGCGAGCTGGCGGGATGGCGCGCTTTCGTTGGAGTGAAGTAGTTGAAGTGCCGGGGGGTTACTTGGGGGCCGCTCTCTGGCCGATTGCCCGCGTGGGCTTGCACGGCAGCGTTAAATTCTCATTAAAGGCTTTGGCTCGATCCCTTCAAAGTTGACCCATTCACGCTCTCAAGCCCGGTACCGTCAGGGGCGTGAATGAGCAAAATTCCTTGGGCCCACTCCTTGGTGCCCCCGAATTGCTCGCTCGGCTGCCCCAGGAGGAGCAGATCTTGATCACTCTCCACTACATCAAAGGCCAAAGTTTGCAGGAGATCGCCACACTTCTCGGCGTCCCAGCTCGCTCTGTGGAGGTTATTTTGCGCCAGGGCAGAAGTAGATTGCTCGGCTTTCTGGGGATCTCAGAGGGTTCCTGAAGCGCAGTGAACGCCTCAGAGCTGCACCTATAAGCGTCGAAACGAGCAGTTTTTGGTCTCTGGGCGCCTCCTCTGGGATACTTACCGCAGAGAAAAACCCCAACCCTAACCCCAACCCCGAGGAGTGATGTATGGCCGCCATGAAGCCGCGGACTGGAAACGGTCCGATGGAAGTCACTAAAGAGGGTCGCGGATTGGTGATGCGAGTTCCGCTCGAAGGTGGCGGTCGTCTGGTCGTAGAGCTCAATGGGGCAGAAGCCCAAGAATTAGGCGACGCTTTACTCGCAGCGGTTCTCCTCGTTAAGAAGTAGACCATGCCGCCACGGCTGGTAACTGGCACCTCGCGCACCACCGAAATACGGGTCCTTGCCGTTCTTGCTGGCGACTCCCTCGATTCTCACTTATCCTCCTACACTCTCGATCGTGATATCTCGGTTGACTTGCCTGATTTCACTGGTGGGGCTGGTGAAGTTGGTGAAATTTCCGCTACTTCAGCTCAAGGTGTGCGCTCTCGATTAATAATGGTGGGACTCGGATCGGCACAAGCTGCCGAGGTGCGCAAAGCCGGCGCAGCTGCGGGTCGTCGTGTGCGCGGCAAAGCGAGTGTTGTTTCCGTTCATATCGCGCTGACTCACGCAGGTGCATTCCTCACTTCGCTTTCGATAGCTACTTACGCATTTAATGATCTGAAGTCTCTCTCGGATGGCACTAAGCAATTAGAAACGATTGAAATCGATACAAAGGCAAAGTGGAGCAAGTTAGCCCACAATCAAGCAATCATCGACGGTATTTTTCTGGCTCGAGATTTGGTGCATACTCCGGCGAATATTAAGAGTCCGGCGTGGATGGCTGCGCAATCAGTGTTAGTTGCCACCGCGAATGGGCTAAAGAGTCGCGTTCGTGAAGAACGAGAACTTGAGAAGGAAGGCTTCGGAGGAATTCTCGCGGTCGGACAATCTTCGCGCGATCGTGGTCCTCGATTTATTGAATTAAGTTATGCCCCCCGGGGGAGTGCTAAGTGGCCGCATGTTGTATTAATTGGTAAAGGAATAGTGTTCGATACGGGCGGGATATCACTGAAGCGTCCGTACGACATCATGATTGCCATGAAGAGCGATATGGCTGGGGTGGCTGGCATCATCGGCACGATGTCGACTCTCGGAGTTACCAAACCCAGAGTTCGAGTCACTGCGCTCCTCGCATGTGCCGAGAACACCATCTCTGGCACCGCCCAGCGTCCTTCCGACGTCATCACGCACTTCGGTGGCATCACGGTCGAAGTCAAAGACACGGACGCCGAGGGAAGATTGGTGTTGGCAGATGCGCTCGCCTACGCCGCGGCGGTGTTGAAACCAGATGTGGTCATCGATATGGCAACACTGACCGGCGCAGCTACCTTGGGATTGGGACGACAATACGCCGCCCTCTATTCCAATGATGATGAGCTCGCCCTTGAGCTGGAAACCGCAGGATTAGCTTCGGGGGATCGTGCCTGGCGGATGCCCCTTATCGAGGATTATCGTGAATCTTTGCGGAGTGATATCGCAGATCTCAGCAATATTTCATCAGGTGGAGTGGGGGCTGGTTCCATTACGGCTGCGCTCTTCCTCCAGCACTTTGTGGGCGACTATCGGTGGGCTCATCTAGATATTGCAGGCAGTGGCCGGTCTGAAGTCGATGCCGGCGAAAACATCAAGGGCGGTACTGGCTACGGGGTTCGCCTCCTCACGGAATGGTTGGTTCGTCAATGAATAATGTGGATGCGTTCATCGAAAATTTCCGAAGTGAAGATGATGCTTTAGCTGCTGCCCGAGCTCGCGCAGTAGAGGTGGGAAGTAATGAGCCCACAGCCGCCGTGGGTGCGCTGTCAGCCTTTTTTGCGGAATTAATTGATGCGAGAAACGTGGTGGAAGCGCGCACTGGCGTAGGCCTTACAGCATTGTGGTTGCTACGCGGATTAGATAAAGATGCAGTTCTTACAAGCATCGATGCGGAAGCTGAGCACATTCGCCTGGCGCGTGAATCCCTGGCCGAGTACCCCACTTCGCAAATCCGGTTGATCTCTGGTGATCCACTTGAACTCCTGGGTAGGTTGACTGACGGCGCCTACGACATGGTTTCCCTTCGCCTTGATGCACGTGATCTTGCCGCCGCTATTGAAGAGTCTCATCGCCTTCTTCGGGCTGGCGGCATTCTCTTTATTTCTAATGCGCTGGGAGAAGGGAAAGTCCCTGATCCCGCGCAGCGGGACGAAGTGACCATCGCAATACGTGAGGCTGGACGCCACCTAAGAAGCGAAGATCAGCGCTGGCGCACCACCCTTATCCCTGTAGGCGACGGTGTGCTGGTGGCCTTCCGGCTCTAATCACCTTCTTATCCCTCTCTAATCCCCCTCTAATCTCCAGAGAGTTTTCACATTTGACTCAGCAAGATCTAAGGGGAGTGAGTCATAATAAGTCCGGTTTGATAATCGAAAGAGGGAGTGATGAATCAAGTGCCAGGTGACGAGGTTCCGTGGTGGAGCCGACCTGCGCCCACGTCCATTACTCCGGCGACAACTACTCCGGCGACAACTACTCCGGCGACAACTACTCCGGCGACAACTACTCCGGCGATGTCGACGACTCCGCTCGCTTCCGCCCGACCTCAACTCCCTATTCTCTTCATGCTTGCCTTGGCTTTGGTGGCGGGAGTACTCGGTGGAGGCGTCGGATATTTTGCGGCTCAGTACTCCGATGCTCGCGTTAACTCAGATGTCCGTGAGCCATTTACAAATACATCAGACGGGCGAGCGTTAACTACTTCCACTTCCACGATTGAACGTGCGCCAGGTTCCATTGCGGGAATTGCTGCGAGCGTATTGCCATCGGTCGTGTCAATTTCGACCACCTCGAGCGCTGGATCCGGGACTGGCTCTGGATTTGTTATTCGCTCCGACGGATACATTCTCACTAATAATCATGTGGTCGAAGATGCCGCAAATAGTACTGGCAGTATCACTGTGCAATTTAATGGCGGTAAGAGCGTCTCTGCAGAGATCGTTGGTCGCGATGCCACTTACGACTTGGCAGTCATCAAAGTTAAATTAACCAATCTAAAATCACTGGTGCTTGGCGACAGCGATAAGGTCGTGGTGGGCGATTCAGTAATTGCAATTGGTTCGCCGCTTGGCCTCACAGGTACGGTGACAACTGGTGTAGTCAGTGCGAAAGATCGACCAGTGAGTGCTGGTGGCAGATTTGATTCACAAAACTCATTTATTAATGCCATTCAAACCGATGCTGCTATCAATCCTGGAAATTCGGGTGGACCACTCGTAGATGCCACTGGTGCCGTTATTGGAATCAATTCGGCAATCGCCTCAATGAGTTCATCACGTGGGCAATCCGGTTCTATCGGTTTAGGTTTTGCGATTCCGATCAATCAAGCCAAGCGCACCGCTGAGCAATTAATTGCTACCGGAAAATCATCTCATCCCATCCTGGGCGTTTCGCTGGATCTGCAATTTGCTGGACCTGGTGCGCGTATTTCTACTGTGCCCGGAGCGGTCGTGACCGGTGGTCCAGCAGCTGAGGCGGGTCTACGTTCGGGTGATCTCATCTTGTCGCTTGACGGACGTAATGTGGCAAATGCCGAAGAACTCATTGTGGCAATTCGCTCGCATGCTCCGGGAGACAAAGTAAAGATTTCGTACATGCGCGCAAAGAAAACCATTGAAGTCACAGTTACCTTGGTGGCAGCTCCAGCAAATTAACGCGCCTTACACCTCGATGGTGCGTCCAAACTTGCTACCCTCTGCTCGTTGCATGAGTAGGCCAGCAAGTGCGGCATCCTGGATGCCAATTCCTACACTGTTATAGATCCATAAGTCATCGCTTGAAGTACGGCGAAATCCGGCATTTAACTTTTCCCCAAAACTAATCAGGGTTGTGGGGTCGAGAGTACCTGCGGCGATTGCCTCCACTAGTGGACCAGCCTGGCGAATTGATGTATCAATATCATCTACTGCGATGGCAGCAGCGGCGTGCACGACATCTTGACCGTATTCGCATCTGCCGGGACCGAATGATCCAATGCTCACAAGTAGCTGAGTCTTAGCGAGCCAAGTTGCCTCCAGAAGTGGGGTGGTGGAATTAGTCGCTGTAATCACGACGTCGGCGCCTTCGATCGCCTCGCGTGCGCTTTTGGCGAGCGTGAATTCCAAGTGATGTGACTCCGCGAAGTTTACGAGAATGTGGGCGCGTTCTGGATTTCTTGCAAAAGTACGAAATGTCGCCGATGGAAAGAGCTCGTGGAGAAACTCCATGTGCGAGATAATTTGTGGACCGCTTCCTATGAAAGCAATGGTTTTCGGCGCGGCTGCGGTGAAGGTCTCTACCGCGATGGCGCTAGCGGCTGCGGTTCGCATGAGAGTGACTGATTCGCCGTCGATGATGGTGTGCAATTCGCCGGTCTTCTCATCTGAAACCAAAATGGTCGCGTGAATAGTAGGTTTGCCGATCTCGGCGTTGGTTGGGTTGATACTCCCCATTTTGACCACCGCAGGTTGCCCTGTGCCAGCTCGCGCGAGGTAGGCAAAGGCCACGCTCTCGCGATCTCCCGGAAGTAGGGCGCGAGGAGCGAGGAGCGCCTCACCGCGGTACATGGCAGCAAAGACCTCTCGTTGGGTCTGCAACACGTCCTCAAGGCTCACGAGCGCGTGTACGTCGGCTGCTGAGAGGAAGTGCAGAGCCACGAGATCTCCTTCTTGAGTCGGGCGCAGCCAGTCGGGCAGGCAACGCTCAGATGCCCTAACCTTACCGATCGGGATTAGGCTGGTCACATGTTCGATATCGGCGGGGGAGAGCTCTTTGGGCTTGGGGTAGTTGCCGTGTTGCTCTTTGGTCCAGATCGACTCCCTAATATGGCGCGTGAGGCGGCATCCTTCTTGCGCAAAGTGCGTGAATTCACCTCGCAGACAACGGCCCAAATCAAAGATGAAACGGGCTCAGATTTGATTCGCGACATTGGTGAAGTAACCCGACAGATCCGTTCTCCGCGGCGCGCAATCGTAGATTCGCTTCTTAACCCTGGTGATTCATCGAGTTCGACTGCACCAGTAACTAAGCCGCACTTTGATCCTGAAACTCCTTGACGACTAACCGAATGATTTTTAACAAAGAGAAAAGGCGACAATGACAAACGAGTTATACGCGGATATCACGCGCGCTCTGAGCGGCGTCAGTGATCCTGAACTTCGCCGACCTCTTACTGAGTTAGACATGGTCGAAAGCGTGGTGGTCGATGAAGCTGGGGTGGCAACCATTGGTATTCGTCTCACGATTGCCGGATGTCCCATGAAGGATCGACTTACGGCGGATGTGACTGCAGCGGTGGCACCTCTTGCTGGAATCTCCAAAGTCAATCTCACGTTCACTGTGATGAATGATGAACAACGGGGCAAAGTGAAATCTCTCTTGCGAGGCGGTGCTGCAGAGCGGTTTATTCCATTTGCCGCGCCAGGTTCGCTCACCAAAGTGATTGGTATTGCCTCAGGTAAAGGTGGAGTTGGTAAGTCATCACTCACGGCAAATCTCGCAGTGGCGATGGCGGCGCAGGGACAGCGCGTGGGTATCCTCGATGCTGACGTCTACGGTCACTCCATTCCTCGCATTCTTGGGCTGATGGGCCAACGCCCCACAGCGATCGATCAAACCTTTATTCCACTTGAAGCTTTCGGTGTGAAATGTGTGTCGATGGAAATGTTCAAGCCAGATCGCAAAGATCCTGTGGCCTACCGTGGGCCGCTCCTTCACCGAGTGCTCGAACAATTGCTGGCAGATGCATATTGGGGAGATTTGGATGTGCTCTTACTTGATTTGCCCCCTGGAACGGGCGATCTGGCAATTTCCTTGGGTCAAATGATTCCAAACTCTGAGCTGATTGTGGTGACTACTCCGCAAATTGCAGCTGCCGAGGTCGCCGAGCGCGCAGGGCGAATTGGCCATCAACTCAAGCAACGAATCAGCGGTGTGATTGAGAATATGTCATCTTTCCCGTGCCCCCACTGCGGAGATCCCATTGATCTCTTCGGTACTGGAGGTGGTGAGGCGACCGCGATCGCACTCGCTCAGCTCACTGGTACTGATGTTCCTTTGATGGCGAAGATTCCCTTTGATGTGAAACTCCGCGAGGGCGGGGATAAGAGTCTGCCGTTGGTGCTAAGTGACCCTGATCGCCCCGCATCGCAGGCAATAGTGAAAGCGGCACGCGACATTGCCGGTAAGCCCAGAGGATTGGTGGGGATGAGTTTAGGAATTTCCAGCAGTCGGTGATTCCCTCCTCTTAATTTCATCTACCAGCTCTTCAAGTAGGTCACGAAGTTCACTTCGCACGAAGTCACGAGTGGCGACTTCACCCAGCGCGTTGCGAAGCGCAGCCACTTCGCGGGTGAGGTAATCGGTATCGGCCAAGTTACGCTCATCACGGCTACGATCCTCCGCTCCTTGAATACGATCGCGATCTGCTTGGCGATTTTGTGCAAGCAAGATCAAAGGCGCAGCGTACGACGCCTGCAAGGAAAGAATGAGTGTGAGGAAGATGAAGGGGAACTCATCGAAGCGTACGCTGTGTGGAGCAAGCGAATTCCACAGCACCCAGAATGCCACCACAGTTGTCATGTACACCAGGAAGCGCGCAGTTCCCATGAAGCGTGCAAAGCGTTCTGAGATCTGACCAAAAATTTCGGGATCGTAGGCCGGTCGAAGTGAACGACGTACTTCTACTGGTTGATCGAGCCGTTGTGAGCGGACCATTATTCGCCTCCGTTCGTGGTGCGTGGTTTGTTGCGCCAATCTTCTGGAAGTAAGTGATCGAGCACGTCATCGACGCTCACGGCGCCCAGGAGACGATCGTGCTCATCCACGATAGGCACGGCAACCATGTTGTAGGCCGCCAGGTATGAAGTCACCTCATTGAGAGATGCTTCGGGGGAGAGCGGTTCAATGTCGGTATCGACGACTGAACCCACGAGGGTCGCGGGTGGTTCGCGGAGTAATCGTTGGAAATGGGCAATTCCAATGAATCGGCCTGTGGGGGTTTCAACGGGTGGGCGACAGACAAAAACTTGCGATGCGAGTGCTGGAGAAATTTCTGCGCGTCGCAAAGTTGCTAAGGCTTCGGCCACAGTTGAATCTGCGGTGAGCACAATGGGTTCGGTGGTCATCATGCCGCCTGCAGAGTAATCCTCGTAGCGCATGAGACGACGAACGTCCTCCGCATCTTCTGGCTCCATGAGGTCAAGGAGTAGTTCAGCCTTCTCGGTTCCCACTTCGCGAAGCAAATCGGCGGCGTCATCGGGATCCATCTCGCCGAGCACGTCGGCAGCGCGCTCGCCTTCGAGTTCAGCCAAGATGGCAACGCGATCTTCCTCGCCCATTTCTTCCAATACATCGGCAAGCCGCTCATCTTCTAATCCGCGCACAATTTCAACCCTGCGCTTTAGTGAGATGTCTTGCAAGAAAGTAGCCAAGTCTGCAGCGCGCATTGAAGAAATGGTGGCGAGCAAATTCTCGACGCCCTGATCTTGCTCGGCGAGTGTGAGTCCAGATACTTCGTTCCAATCAACAGTGAGAGTTGCGCCTCGGCGACGAAGCCCATTCGGCTTGCGCATTACGTGTACGCGACTGACGAGCCAATCGCGAGTGCGTCCTTGCTCCATCGCTACGTCTTCAACGATGACGGCAGATGAATCTTCCA
>NSHZ01000017.1 GCA_002737595.1 Actinomycetota bacterium
CAGTAGTGACGTGAGTCGTAATGCATTCTCTTGACGGTCGTCAGTTCGGCAACTATTCTCCAAAATGCGTCCAATTTCAAGACTCTCAGAGTATGGCTTTCGCACGCCCCTGGATAGTCGAGAAGGCGAGCTAAGAATCTGGGCAATAGGCTGAGGGTTACAAGATGCGGCCCGTACGCGGGATAGTGGAGTACCAAAGGCAAGGGGAGAAGATGGCTGAGCGCTCTTTTAAAGAAGAGGTCCAGAAGTTACGCATCCCCGCGGGGGAAGAGTTCCATGGCGAAGGCATTTTGGCCGTCACCAAAGCCCTCCTCCAATCGGGTGTCTCCTACGTCGGCGGATACCAAGGCGCCCCCATCTCCCACCTCATGGATGTCTTGGGCGATGCCAACGACATCCTCGCCGAGCTTGGAGTGCACTTTGAAAACAGCGCCTCCGAAGCCACCGCAGCTGCCATGCTCGCAGCCTCCGTCAATTACCCACTTCGCGGCGCCATCACTTTTAAATCGACCGTAGGCACCAACGTGGCATCCGATGCACTTGCAAACCTCGCGTCGGGAGGTGTGACCGGTGGTGCATTGATCATCGTCGGTGAAGATTACGGCGAGGGTTCAAGCATCATGCAGGAACGTTCACACGCTTTCGCGATGAAGTCACAGATGTGGCTGCTTGACCCACGCCCTAACCTGACCGCCATCGTCGATTCAGTTGAGTACGGTTTTGAACTCTCTGAATATTCAAACACGCCCGTGATGCTGGAACTTCGCCTGCGCTCCTGTCACCTTCATGGATCCTTTATTACCAAGGAGAATAAGCGCCCTACTTTCACGCGCAAAGAGGCGATGGAGAATCCTCGCCGCGACGTGAGCCGCATCGTCTTGCCACCAGCATCCTTCATGCACGAGCAAGAGAAGATCAATCAACGCATGCCAGCCGCGATCCAATTCATCAAGGATCGAAAAATTAACGAAATGATTTCCAACGGAAAGAAAGACTTCGGCATCATCACGCAAGGTGGGCTCTACAACACCGTCATGCGTGGTCTCCAACTTCTTGGTCTTGCAGATATTTATGGCAATTCTGAAATTCCGGTCTACGTACTCAACGTTACCTACCCCATCATCGCCGACGAAGTTGAAGAGTTCGCCAAAGATAAGCACGCACTCCTCCTCTTTGAAGAGGGCCAACCGGATTACATCGAGCAGAACATCAACTCGATCCTTCGCAAGGCTGATGCCACCGCGAAATTGCACGGAAAAGATGTACTTGTGATGGCCGGTGAGTACACCCCCACCGTGGTCACGAAGGGCTTGCTCTCTTTTGTGCGCATGTATGCGCCAGATCTCATCAAGGAGAACGATCTTCCGGCGATCGTCTTGCCACCTGACTCCCCCGAGCATCCGATGGCAATCAAGCTCACGCAAGACGAAGTGCATATGCGCCCGCCAGGATTTTGTACCGGGTGCCCTGAGCGACCTATCTTCTCCGCGTTGAAGTTGGCTGAACGTGAGACCGGTAAACACCACGTCAGCGCCGATATTGGTTGCCATCTCTTCTCCATCTTGCCGCCCTTCGACATCGGCGCCACCACCATGGGCTACGGCCTCGGATCAGCAGGTGCGGCCGGTTTCCAAGATGCCAATAGCGAAAAGCCAGTGCTCGCGTTCATGGGCGATGGCGGCTTCTGGCATAACGGTCTTACCAGCGGCGTTGGCAACGCAGTCTTCAACGAGAGTAACCAAGTACTTGTTGTCGTTGACAACGCATACAGCGCAGCCACTGGCGGACAAGACATCCTCTCCTCCGCTGCGGATAACCCCATTCGATCCACCAAACACCCGATTGAGCGCGCAGTACGTGGCGTAGGTGTGAAGTGGGCCAAGACGGTGACCAATACTTACAAAGTTGATGAACTGCGCGACACCTTTATCGATGCACTTACGTCCAAGGAGCCAGGGCCGAAAGTTATCGTGGCGCAATCAGAGTGCACACTCAACCGCACTAGGCGTGAACGCCCCCTCGCAGCTAAGGCAGAGAAAGAGGGCAAGCGCGTCGTCCGCGAACGCTATGGAATCGATCCAGAAACATGCACCGGAGATCACTCATGCATCCGGATCTCTGGCTGCCCAAGTCTTTCGATTACGGCCAACCCAGATCCACTTCGTAAAGAGCCTATTGCCACAGTGCTTTCGAGTTGTGTGGGTTGTGGCCTCTGCGGCGAAAACGCACATGCAGCCGCGCTCTGTCCATCTTTTTATCGCACCCAAGTGATCAGCAATCCATCGGCATGGGACCGATTCATTACGTCACTTCGTAATGCATATATTTCACGTTTGCAAAGTGGAATCGAAAAGCGCTACGCAGGAATCGAGCCAGAAGCGAGTACTGCAGAATTGGTCTCTGCCTGATGACTCAAGCAACACAAACTCGCGCCATTACTATGGCGATTCTTGCCATGGGCGGCGAAGGTGGCGGCGTGCTCGCCGACTGGATGGTCAGTCTTGGTGAACACTCTGGCTATTGGGCACAAACCACATCAGTACCGGGCGTCGCGCAACGTACTGGTGCCACGATCTATTACGTAGAACTCTTCCCCCGCACTGCAGGTGGCGGCGAACCCATCTTGAGCACCATGCCCACACCGGGCGAAGTAGATATTGTGCTGGCATCTGAACTCATGGAAGCCGGACGCTCGGTCGTTCGTGGGCTGGTAACACCGAAGAACACCACACTCATCGCTTCAACTCATCGGGTATACAGCATGATGGAGAAGACAGCACTTGGCGATGGTCGAGTCGACTCCGACACCATCATCGAAAACTGTATGAAAGCCGCCGCCAAGTTCGTCGGTGGAGACTTCTCTAAAATTGCCGAAGAGAGTGGTAGCGTTATTAGCTCCGTACTTTTTGGCGCACTCGCTGGAACTGGTCGTCTGCCTTTCTCCCGAGAAGAGTTTGAATCCGCTATCGAGCGAGCTGGCGTAGGCGTCGCTACCAGCCTCAACGCTTTTGCTCGCGGATTTGAGTATGCCCAGAACGCACTCAAGCCGCCATCAACTGGAGTTCCGATTCAAATCGGCATGAAGCCCGTCTCGGTTGAAGATACGAAAGCGGCTACAGACGCTGCCATCGCCGCCGACCCCATTGCTGCAGTGGGATCGCGCCTCTCAGCGCAGGCAGCACACATCCAAAATACTTACCCCGCTTCATTGCGCGCCACCCTCGTTCATGGCATCAAGCGGGCTACTGAATACCAAGATGTACAGTACGCGGACGAATTCCTCGCCCGCGTGGCATCCCTCTACGCCTTGGATCTTGCGCACGGAGATGGTTCATTCCGACTCACTAAAGAGGCCGCTCGTTACACCGCTCTCTGGATGACATACGAAGATACCATTCGGGTAGCGGCGATCAAGGTAAGGGCAAGACGCTTCGATCGTATTCATAAGGAGGCGCGCGCTAAGAATGAGCAAGTTGTGGGCATCATGGAATTTCTCCACCCACAGGTCCAGGAAATTGCCGACACCTTGCCCACCGCGCTCGGCAAGTGGGTACTTCGCTCAAAGCCAGTTAATGCCTTGATCAATCGAGTGACCGGTAACGGAATAAAGGTCAACACCACTTCGGCTTTTGGCTATACAACGCTCTACATCCTCAGCCGTCTGCGCCCTATTCGTCGTCGCTCTTTGCGGTTTAATGAAGAACAACTCTTGATCGATGCTTGGCTCACCACCGTGATGGATCTTGCAAGTAAGAATTATGGACTCGCTTGCGAAGTAGCAGAAACGCAGTCACTCGTGAAGGGTTACGGCGAGACTCACGCTAATGGCCTTGCAAATTTTGATGCAATCATGGCCGAACTTCCTCATACCCTCGTCGCGACTGATCCGGTTGCTCGTCAAATAGCGCTGCGTACTGCGGCCCTCGCGGAAGAGTCTGGAGAGAAACTACGTGCGCTGCTTCACTAGTGCGCGCCCTTTGCTTTCTGCAGTAATAACTAAAATAACTCCTAAAATGACAGTACTCGCACCCAATATCATTGGAGGTGAAATGGGTTCGCTTAACACCAAAGCGCCCAGAATAACCGCAATCACGGGGTTTACGTACGCATACGTAGACGTCAGTGCAACGGGAGCATTTCCTACGAGCCAGAGATAGGCGCTGTAGGCGATCACTGAGCCAACAACGACAAGGTAGCTCCAGCCAAACCAGGAGAACGCGCTTGCATGAAAGAACTGATGAAGGCTGTCTCCGTGAATCATGCCAGCAGTGAAGAGCGCCACCCCACCAGCAAACATCTGCACCGTGGTGACCATCAATGAATTCTTCGGTGTTTGAAAACGAGGCGTCATAAAGGTTCCAAAAGCCCAGATGAGGTTGGCGAGCAGTACCGCCATCATCCAAAAGAGTAACTGTTCCGAAGTAACACCCTCGGGTGTCTTCACTTGACCTGGGCGGAGCAAAAGCCCCACGCCAATGAACCCAATGGCGATGCCACTCCAACTCAACTTGGTGGGCCTATCCCCGGCGATCACTCGAAAGATGGAGATCCAGAGCGGCATTGCCGCGATAATCAATGCCACAATCCCGCTCGGTACATACCTTTCCGCTAGGGATACGGTTCCAATACCCACACCTAACAAGAGCCCACCGAGGAGTGCGGTCGACCAAAACTCCCGCTTAGTAACGCGCAGCTCATGCCACCCCTGACGAAAGCCGACCCAGAGTGCCAGAAGTACTGAAGCGACGAGGAATCGCAGACCCATCGCGGCCAGCGAGGGCATCGTTTTGATAGAAATTGCAATTGCTAAATAAGTCGACCCCCAGATGATGTATACCGTCCAGAGGGAGAGCCACATCTTTGAGGAATTGCTACGCGTGGCCACCCACTTAGCCTAGTGAGTTTGCAGCACTACTTTGCGTGCGGACGCCAACGTGCGGGTCGCTTTGCAACGACTTCGCTGGTGCCCAGAGTGAGTCGTGGTTTTGGATCTTCAGTGCGACCTGCAGGTGGTTGGCGACTACCGGCGCCGTACTGGTTTGGCCAGCGCAAACGCACGCCTTGATCAACAGCGGCGTGGAGCGTCCAATTGGGATCGAAGAGGTGAGGGCGACCCAGCGCGCAGAGATCTGCTCGACCAGCGGCCAAAATGGTATTCACATCGTCCCAACTACTGATGGAGCCCACCGCCATCGTCTTAACGCCCGCGAGTTGACGGATGCGATCAGCAAATGGAGTTTGATACGTACGGCCGTAGATTGGTTTTGCATCTGGAGTTGTTTGTCCTGACGAGACATCGATCAGATCAGCACCATGAGCTGCGAATGCTTGCCCAGTTTTGATGGAATCTTCCTCACTTAAACCGTCTGGCACCCAATCGCTGGCCGAGATACGAACGCTCATGGGTTTATCTGCCGGCCACACTGCTCGAACTGCATCAAAAACTTCAAGCGGGAATCGCAAACGATTCTCGATGGAACCGCCATATTCATCAGTTCGCTTATTGGACACGGGCGAGATGAAACCGGAGAGTAAGTAACCGTGCGCGCAGTGCAGTTCGAGCATGTCAAAGCCAGCGTCTACAGCAAGCTTCGCCGAAGCCACATGTTGATCGCGGACGAGATCCATATCTGCCCGCGTCATCTCTCGCGGAACTTGTCCATCAGAGAGATACGGAATGGGTGAAGGCGCCATGATCTCCCAATTTCCTGAGTCGAGCGCCTTATCAATTCCTTCCCACATCACCTTCGTTGATCCCTTGCGACCCGAGTGACCAATTTGGATGGCAATCTTTGAAGGGGTGGTGTGTACAAAGTCGACGATCTCTTTCCAGGCGCTCACTTGTTCGCTATTCCAGAGCCCTGCACACGCTGGCGTGATTCGACCCTCGGGAGAGATACAGGTCATTTCAGTGAAGATCAGCCCCGCCCCGCCGAGAGCGCGTGCACCCATATGCACCTTATGGAAATCACCTGGGATGCCGTCGACAGAGGAGTACATATCCATGGGAGAAACCACCACGCGATTTGGTATCTCAAGTTCGCGCAGCTTCAGAGGCTGGAACATGGGGACTTTCTGCGTCGATCCTGCCGGCACATTTCCACTCTTGATCTGAATATCGAGATAGGCATCCTCCACGCGCTTCATAAATTCAGGATCACGCAATTCCAAGTTGCCATAAGTGATGCGGCGAGAGCGCGTCATCATGTTGAAGGCAAATTGCAAGGGCTCTTGATTCATGTACTGAGTGATTTCCTCAAACCATTCAAGGGCAGCTTGCGCTGAGCGCTGGGTGCTCTCCACCACCGGACGACGATCGTTGTCATATGCCTTAAGCGCATCGGCAATGGTTTCGTTTTCAAGAATGCAAGCGGCGAGAGAAATTGCGCCTTCCATAGCGAGCTTGGTACCTGAACCAATAGCAAAGTGCGCCGTGGCTGCAGAATCTCCCATAATGACTAAGTTTTCGTGGACCCACGTTTCGTTTCTAATCGCTGCAAAATTACGCCACCTACTGTTGTTCCGTAGCGCCGGCTTCCCACCGAGGTATTCCGCAAAAATCTTTTCACAAAGCTCAATCGACTTATCATCGCTTTGCCCAATCGGGAAGTGTGCTGCTTCCTCGTGGAATGCTTCGAAGCCTGCATTTCGCCAAATATCTTCGTGCATCTCTACGATGAAAGTACTTTTTTGATCATCCATCGGATATGCGTGCGCCTGCATCACGCCCCATGGAGTCTCAACAATGAAGAACTTGAATGCTTCGTAAACTTCAGAAGTTCCGAGCCAGATGAATTTACATTCGCGCCAGTCGGTCGAAGTCCGGAACTTCTCGGCAAACTTTTCACGTATACCGCTATTAATGCCATCGCTAGAAAGCACCAAATCGTATTCGGCCATGAGTTGCTCTACGGGAGGGGCTTCACTCTCGAAGAGAACATTGACTCCATGCGCGATAGCGCGACGCTGCAAGATTTCCAGCAAATCCGTCCGGCTCATCGCAGCGAACCCATGTCCTCCGCTGGTAATAACTTCTCCCTTGAAGTGAACATCAATGTCATCCCAATAAGCGAACTTCTTGGCCATCTCATCATGAATCTCTGGATCGGAGAGCCTGATCCCTGAAAGGGTTTGATCACTAAAGACCACGCCAAAGCCGAAGGTGTCGAGCGGCTTATTACGTTCCCAGATGGTGATCTCGTGGTGAGGCTCAACCTGCTTGAGCAAGCTGGCGAAGTAGAGACCTCCGGGGCCAGCCCCGATCACGGCAATCCTCATGGCGTAGAGTCCTTCCTAGGACGAGCGAGTCATAGCGGGAAATTGACTATCGCCAACCCTACGACAGAAGTACTGGGTGTGCCACACTTAAAATATGGTTCATTGGACCGCTTTGAGGCAGGAGAGATGATGAAGTTAGCCGGACGGGTAGCCCTGGTGACTGGAGGCGCTGGCGGCCTAGGAGGCGCTATTGCCCTGGGCGCGGCAGAGGCCGGCGCGGCTGTAGCCATCCTCGATGTCAAAGGAGTAGATGACGCAGTTGCTCATCTCCACTCCCTGGGTTTCAAGGCCGCTGGCCGAACCGTTGATGTCCGCGACGGGAAGGCTGTAGCGAGCGCGGTTGAATCACTGGCCGCTGAACTTGGTCCGATCGACACTCTTATCGCTGCCGCTGGTGGATCACTTGGCACCCCTCGCGATCTCGACGATATTTCCGAAGATGATCTCGATCTCGTACTCGATGTAAATATCAAAGGCACCTTCCACTGCGCACGTGCAGTACTTCCCTTTATGCGCCAAGCGGGACGCGGCGCCATCGTTACTTTCTCATCCATCGGCGGGCGAAGTGCGAGCCCAGTCACCGGAGTTCCCTACGCAGCGGCAAAAGCAGGATTGCTCGGGCTTACGCGCCGCCTTGCTAAAGAAGTAGGTGGCGAAAATATTCGCGTTAACGCAATCGCGCCAGGCCTCTTTCTCACAGATCGCCTTCAAGGCATGTTCGATGCGCTCCCGGAAGCAGACCGCCGGGAAGTGATTGATTCCATTCCCCTGGGCCGCATGCCTAGTATTCAAGAGTGCGTAGATCCAGTGCTCTTCCTGATAAGCGATGAATCTTCCTACATCACAGGTGTCGTGTTAGACGTTAACGGTGGACGGTTCATGGCAGGATAGAAGAATGAGTAAAGAAATGGTCGATGCATATCGGAAGTCTGGTGAGATTTTCATCGCTCGCGCTAAAAATCTCTCTCCCACGCAAATGAATACGTCACCGTCGTCTGGCCAATGGTCACCTGCTTATATTGTGCATCACATGGCCGATGCTGAAGCATTCTTCACTACACGCTTTATGAGTATTTTGAGCGATGAGATGCCCGACGTGGTGCCATTTAATGAGGCAGTATTTCCCGACACGCTTCACTACGCATTGCGAAGTGCGCATGCATCCTTGACCTTAATCGAAGGCGCACGAATGGCTTCTGCAGAAATATTGAATTCGATTCAATCTGCCGACTGGACTCGTAAGGGAAGGCATACAGCGCTCGGCGAGTACTCACTTCATGATGCTGTCGCAAAAGCGACTAGCCATATTCAGGATCATCTTGCACAAATCGAGGAAACACTAAAGGGCTAACAAGCTACTTTCTTAGTTTAGGCATTCCTATTTTGAATTCGCGCCCTTGAGTTACACCTTCAGAACGCCAGAGAAGCATCACCACCAGCGAGAGCGCAATGACGATTGCGCGGGTGCCATTGGGAATATGAACAACAATTCCAAGAATCGGTTTCTGCTGTTCCATCATCAATAAAATTTGACCAATGCCAGTAACCAAAAGGGTGCCTACAGTAGCGCCCCACAAACTCGCGCTACCGCCGATGATCAACATTGAAAGTGTCATAAAGGTGTACGGCAAGTAGTAATCCTGAACTTGAACGGTGCCAGCTACGTGCGCGAACATGGCTCCCCCAAGCCCGGCAATCGCGCCAGAGAGCGTGAAGGCAACCCATCGGACTCGCGTGATGCTAATGCCGAGTGCTGGAGCTGCGAGTGGATCCTCGCGGGTAGCGCGCAAAGTGCGACCTGCACGCGAGATCCCAAAGAGATAAACCGCAAGCATCACAATCACCGTTAAGACAACTGGCTCCTCGAGGAATTGAAAGGGCGGAAGCGCGAGTAGCGCCTGTGAGCCGGGACCGATTCGGTTGTTATAGAAGAAGATGTTGTAGGCGACCCCCAGAAGAGCAAAGGTCGCGATACCAGCAGCCAAACCATTGAGGCGCATGAGGAGCAGGCCTGATAGACCAGCCACCAGCGCACCAGCCGCGATTGCAAGCAGGAGGCTCGGATACATCCCCAGATTCAGGTTTACCAGGAATGGATAGAGGTTCTGAAGCTGAAGGGAGTTCTCTTTGATATTGCTCGGCGTCGTCACGATGCCTGAGGCAAAAGCGCCAAACATGGCAAAAGCTCCATGTCCGAATGAGAGCACGCCCGAATTACCTACGAATACATGAAGCGCTAGCACCATAACGAAGAGTGCCAAAGTGCTCTGCACAATAAGTAGGCCCTGGGCGGATTGCAGACCAACTACATATGAAAAAGCTATGACAATCAAAATCGGGCCAAGAAGTTCTTGGAGACGAAGGCGGGTAGTCATCAGACACGCTCCTTGGTGGCAAACTTACTTAAGATGCCACCAGGTCGAACAAGCAAGATCACAATGACAATCACGAACATCCACGAGTAGGCATAGACGCGACCGTTGCCAAGAATCACATTGAGAAGTGAGAGCACCGCACCCACGATAAAGCCTCCGAGCGCGGAGCCGCGAAGACTATTCATGCCACCGACCACGATCCCCACGAGTGCGAGGATGGTGATATCAAGACCAAAGCGCGGGTCAACTTGCGGATTCCCTACTACATTCACGAAGGCCACCACTGCAGCAAGTGCACCGCTAATGACAAAAGCCGAGGCGATCAGCCGATTTGAACGCACTCCCAGCAATCTTGCGGTTTGGAAATCACTCGCTGCCGCCCGTAATTGCAAACCAAGTTTGGTGCGCTCGATCAAATACCCCATCGCCAGAAGAATGACTACCGCTAACACGATTGTGACCACGCTGGCAGTAGTGATGGAGACGCCACCTACGGTAAATGCACCGGTCAACCCAGTAGCCACCGAGGCCGAGCGAGGTAAAGCGCCAAAGACCAGCTCATAAATTTTCTGCAACAAGACACTGACCCCGAAAGAAACGATGAGCATGGTTGCTGGATTCGATCCACGTAACCGGCGATAAGCGAGTAACTCCATCAAAAGAGCCATCAAGGAAGCCACCACGACCGAGAGGACGATGCTTACCACCAGAGGAAACTGATGAGTCATCACCAAGGTGTACGACGCGACGGTGATTAATTCCGCATGGGCAAAGTTGACCAAGCGCATGACGCCAAATACCAAACCAAGGCCGAGCGCAGCTAGCGCGTAGACTCCACCCAAGCTCACGGCATCTAAAATTGCTTGAATCATCTACTCCCCCGAATTTCCGAAGTAGGCGGTGGTAAGTTTGGCTTCATCAGCCGCATCTTCTTTCGTCAAAGTAGCTTGCACCTTGCCGGCTCGAAGCACATGAGTCCGCTCAGCGAGACGGGTAACTAAGTGTGCGCGCTGTTCTACGATCACTACAGCAGTTCCTGATTGCGCAATCGCGATCAACCGATCAAATACGTCTTTGACGACGGTAGGTGAGAGACCAAGACTCGGTTCGTCAAGTAAGAGCACTCGTGGATCAGCTACCAGTGCGCGTGCGATGGCGAGTTGCTGTTGCTGTCCGCCACTGAGCATGCCGGCTTGGTGATCGCGATGTGTAGTAAGCACGGGGAAGAGATCGTGCACACGATCTAAGGCGCCCTTCTCTCCATTTTTGTCACGTCGACCCGTGAGACCAAGAGTGAGATTTTCGATCACAGAGAGCCCACTAAAGATTTGGCGACCCTCTGGCACAAGTGAGAGGCCGCGGCGGACAATATCTTCGGGCCGCTTCCCAGAAATATCTTCACCATCGAGAAATACTGATCCACTGCGAAGGCCCACCGTGCCGACGATGGCACCGAAGAGCGTGGATTTGCCAGCCCCATTAGGGCCAACGATGCCGATGAGTTCGCCCTTGCTCGCTGTCAGCGAAACCCCAAAGAGCACATCAACTTTTCCGTAGCCAGCACGTAAGTCCCGCACTTCAAGGAGCGTCATCAGTGGCCACCTCCAAATGCCGCATCTCCGAGATAAGCACTCTTCACGCCTTCGTCGTTAAGCGCCGCTTGTGGATCGCCATCAAAAATCATAGATCCAGCAGCCAGCACCACCACCCGTGAGCACGCCTGAGCTACCAAACCGACGTTGTGCTCTACAAGGAGCATTCCACACCCAGTCTCTTCGCGAACTTTTGATAGCGCAGAAAGGAGTGCGGGTACTTCATGTTCATTTAAGCCGGCGGCTGGTTCATCCATAATTAAATACTTGGGTTGCGCCGCAAGCGCGCGCGCTAATCCGACTAGGCGAGCCGACCCGTGTGAGAGTCCACCGGCTGGGATGCCTTCAAGATCAGTGATTCCCAGTACTTCAAGAACGTGTTCACTGCGTTGACGGGCGATCTTTCCAGAAAGGCCTAAACCAAGCGCACCAAGAGCCACGTTCTCTGCAACAGTTAATTGTGGAAAGAGACGTCCGGCTTGAAATGTGCGGGCGACGCCCATATGTGCCCGTACATGTGGCGCATACTCATCAAGTGGCGTGCCATCCAGTGTGACGAGACCAGCATCTTGTTTTTCATATCCCGCAATAATGTTGATCAACGTCGATTTGCCTGCGCCGTTAGGTCCTAGCAGACCTACGGATTCACCAGCGTTTACCGTGATGGAAACATTGTCGAGCACCTGAAGAGCGCCGAATGACTTGCTGATTTCAGCAGCTTCGAATGCTCGATTCACGGGTACTCCTTTTCACATACTTTTCACTCATAAAATTCTTAGAACTTCTACCCTCATAATAAACGCGAGGTGCGCGGTTTCCCACGCACCTCGCGTTTACTTCGAACTATTTACTTTGTAGGAAAGGTGGGCTTTACGGCCGCACGGTATTCCACAAATGCATTCTTACCATCAGTGATCTTCAACACGGCCATGGGGCGTGAGACGTTCACGTGAAGGGTTGCATCAAATGAAGTCGGACCTGCAGTGAGGTCTTCGTTCACGAACTTCTCCATCTCGCCAGCGAGTGCAGCTCCATCAAAGCTTGCGGCGCGCGTTGCAGCGAGCGCGAAAGCTTCAATTGAAGATGCACCAGTGATGAGACCGCTTGTACCAGCTGGGCCACCAGTCTTGGTTTGGAAAGCGGCGAGGAGATCGGTGACCTTTGGATTCGGATCATCGCCCCAGACAGATGCGTAGGTAACGACGTAGTAGTCGTTGAGCTTTGAATCTGCCGCGCGCCAGAAGGCACCGTCCATACCGAAGCCCGAGATGATTGGCGTATTCAAGCCAGCACCACGGATAGCGGCCTGCGCTTCAGCGCCGCCACCTGGGTATGAGCAGAGTGCGATAACGGCAGCGCCGTCCTTCTTTGCGTTAGCAACCTGTGCGGTGACTGGCTTGTCGAGCTTGCCTGCTTGGGTCTGGCTGAATTGCTGCACAGACTTTACAGTTCCACCGAGTTCCTTGAAGCGAGCTTCGAAAGCATCGCATTGGCTGGTGGTGTAAGCGATCGACATATCCTTGAAGAGAGTCGCGGTCTTGCCGAGATTCTCGAAGGCGTACTCAGCCATGATCGCAGATTCGCCAGGAACGGCAGAACCCAGCGAGAAGCCGAGTGGGAGGCCATTGTCTGGGCCCATTGCAGTTGAACCTACGCAAGGAGCAATGACGAGAACACCTGCGGTGTTAGCGACCTGTGCAGACTTGGCGTTGATGTCAGCATCACAAGTAACGAGAAGTAGCTTCGCGCCCTTTGCGATGAAGTCAGTTGCGATTTGTTGTCCCTTGTCAGGGTTGGTCTCGGTGTCCACTGCTTCAAGAGTCAGTTGGCAACCATTGACGCCACCTTCAGCGTTGATCTTGTCTACTGCAATTTGTGCTGTAGTAAGAGCAGGACCATCGAATGGTGACATAAATCCGGTCTGAGCCATTGCGGCACCAATCAAGATTGGCGCTTCGCACGCAGCGGCGGCTGCAGGGGCTTCAGACTCTGAAGAGCTACTTGTCGAGGAACAGCCAGCTACAAAGAGTGCAGCAGTGACTAGTACCGCGCCAAGACCTTTAGAGAACTTCATTAATACTCCCTTGTCTGTCCAGGCGTTGGTCGGAGGTGTACCAACGGTGGGCGAATCATCTCGCGCGCCATTCGCGCCCGTCAAACTTGCGCAACACTAATTTGCTCACGAGTTTATATTTGAGAGAAGAAAATCCTTTTTGCCCGGTATGCGGCTTATATTCTCATTAATCTAAGCTTCGATCACGAGGGCGATGCCGAGGCCCACTCCGATACAGGCAGCCGCCACCCCAATGCCACCACCCTGACGACGGAGCTCCCTGGCTAATTCCATCACCACTCGATTAGCCGAAGCGCCCACTGGATGACCGATGGCAATCGCCCCTCCATGGGGATTAACCAGGTCGCGATCAATTTCCGGTATTTCATGGAGCACGGTGAGCACCATCGATGCAAAGGCTTCATTAATTTCCCAAACCTTCACATCCGCAATCGACTTGCCTGCTCTTGCGAGCGCGCGATGGATCGCAGGTACCGGTGCCAGCGTGAATTCATCGGGTGCAAGTGCGGTGACCGCGGAGGAGAGAATGTAAGCCATCGGTTCTAATCCAAGAGACTTCGCGGCACGCTCACTGGTAATCAGCGAAGCCGCGGCACCATCATTCACCGGCGAAGAATTTCCGGCAGTCCCACTTCCGCCTGGTGTGAAAGCCGATTCCAACGCACCCAACGTTTCCATCGTGGTACTTGGACGAATCGATTCGTCTCGCGTGAGACCGTTGATTTCAAAGACGTGATCGTGCAATCCCGCTTCCCACGCAGCGTGTGCGCGCGTATGGGAGCGTACGGACCATTTATCTTGCTCCGCGCGACTGATTCCTAAACGTTCTGCGATGCGTTGCGAACTCTGCCCCAGCGAGAGGATCCAATCGGGGTGCATCTTCGGATTAATTAATCGCCAACCGACCACACTCTGATGCGCCACCGAATCTGGCGTGAGCGCAGGTGCGTCTCGCTCCTGACTGCGCTCCACGATCCATGGCGCCCGGCTCATGCTCTCCACCCCGCCGGCGATCATGATGTCGGCATCTCCCGAGCGGATCGCGCGCGAGGCTTGCACGATGGCCTCAGCCCCCGACCCACAGAGACGATTAAGGGTCACTCCAGGAATCGTGTGGGGCAAGCCAGCTAAGAGAATTCCCATGCGAGCCACGTTGCGGTTATCTTCACCGGCCCCGTTGCTATCCCCGGCGATCACATCTTCGATACTGGCCGGGTCTAGCCCTGGAGTCCGATCTACCAATGTGCGTAGGGTGGCCGCAAAGAGATCATCAGGGCGAATCGTGGAGAGCGCGCCCCGGTTCTTACCGAAGGGGGTTCGGGTGGCATTGGCCAGGACGGCGCGCGAGGTACTCATCTATCGTATTATTGTCGATCGCAAGGGATACGCACTATTCCGCCTTGATCAAGGAGACGGAAGAGTAGCTCTGGTCCGGGAGATTGCAGAAGCGAAGGGGTGGTCATGAGCGCTACCTCTCTGCGTTGCCTCGTCACCGGCGCGGGCCGCGGCATTGGTCGCGGTATTGCTCATGATCTCATATCAGCCGGCCACCAGGTGGTCCTGACCGCGCGCACCGAGAGCGAACTATTGGAGAGCGCGGGCGGCGCCAGTAACGCGCACATCATCACCGGAGACGTCACCACCGACGCAACTGAGCTCGTTCGCAAAGCCACTGCCTTGTTAGGCGGCCTCGATGTACTTGTACTCAATGCCGGCGAAGGAATCTCTTCTAAGTTTGAAAAGACCAGCGACGAATTATGGAATAGCCAAATTGCGCTGAACCTCACTGCGCCCTTTCAGATGATACGTGAGGCTATCCCTTCGATGAAGAGCCAAGGTTTCGGTCGCATCGTGGTGGTAGCAAGTAGCGCTGGAAAAATTGGAGCGGCTTACATCACTGCTTATTCCGCTGCCAAGCATGGCGTACTGGGCTTGGTGCGCTCTGTCGCTGCAGAGAACACTGAAAGCGGAGTTACGATCAACGCCGTCTGCCCAGGTTTTGTTGATACGTCGATGACTCAACGTTCGGTGGCAAATATTATGGCGCGTACCGGCAAGAGCAAAGAAGAAGCCATCGCTGGACTCGTCGCACATGAGCCACACAAGCGATTGCTTACCGTTCAAGAAGTTTCCGATTCCGTTATTCGACTCATCAATGGCAGTAGCAGTGGCCTTGCCGTCGATCTACCTGAAAGGGATAGCCATGTTGGAACCGATTAATCCTGAGACACTCGCACCTCCCGTGGGCTTTAGTCATGCGATGATCGCACCCGCTGGAGCACGCATTGTTTTTCTCGCCGGTCAGACTGCGCTCAACAAAGAGAGTGTCATTGTCGGCGATGGCATCGTTGAGCAATTCGAACAAGCACTCACCAACATGCTCACTTCGCTTAAAGCATCAGGTGGATCGCCCACAGACTTAGCGCGCGTCACCATCTATTCCGTAGATCCAATTGATTACCGGGCCCATGCACATGAAATAGGCCAAGTGTGGAAGCGCCACATAGGCAAGCATTACCCCGCCATGGCACTCATCGGCGTGGTATGCCTCTGGGACGATGCAGCGCTCGTTGAAATCGAAGGCACCGCGGCTATCTCGTGACCGCACTCGCTCCACTCTGGTCGGCCGAATCAATTGCGATTATCGGCGCGACCGAACGTGCCGGTGCAATGGGCAGACTCCCCCTCGATTACTTACAACGTTTCGGATACCAAGGAAAGATTTATCCCGTAAACCCCAAAGGCGGAACCATCCTTGGTCTTGATGCGTTTTCGTCAATGGCTGAGGTGCCAGAGAGAGTCGAACTTGCCCTCATCATGGTGCCCGCCGCATCTGTAGCGCAGGCGGTAACAGATTGTGCGAATGCCGGTGTCGGTGTCGCAGTAGTGATGTCTTCAGGTTTTGCCGAAGCTGGTGATGCAGGTGCACTTGCGCAAGCAGATTTGGTATTAATTGCGAAAGCCAGTGGGATGCGCTTAGTTGGCCCTAACTGCATCGGTTCAGTGGGCGGCAAAAAGAAAGTGCTCGCAACTTTTAGCCCAGTATTTGGCTCCGATTCAACGCGCGTTGAAGCCGGATCACTTGCTCTCATCAGTCAATCAGGCGCACTTGGCTATGGCACTTATTCACTCGCTCAAGAACGCGGTCTCCCTATGGGTATTGCAGTGACTACGGGCAATGAGGCCGATGTCACGGCACTTGAAGTAGCCGCCGAGATTTCACACGACGATTCAGTATCAGGTGTGCTTCTTTATCTTGAAGGTTTAGAAAGCATTGACGCGCTACGCGAAATTGCCAGTAGGAAACCCACAGCAATACTTAAAGCTGGGCGCTCAACGGCAGGAGCGGCGGCGGCTGCTTCCCACACTGGCGCACTTGCCAGCGAAGATCGGGTAGTGGATGCCGCTATCAAGGCCGCGGGGGCCATTCGCGTAAACGATGTAGAACACCTACTCGACGCCGGAGCCGCTTTTGCGTCCGAGCGAACTCTCGCAGGAAAGCGCGTCGCCATCGTGACAACTTCTGGAGGGAGCGGAATTCTTGCGGTGGATGCGCTGGAAGCCGAAGAGCTTGAACTTGCATCACTTGATCCAAAAACCATCGCGGCGCTCGAGGAAGTAATTCCAGCTTATGGAAATGCCACCAACCCCGTAGACGTGACCGCAGCTGTCATGAGCGAACCCGGTCTCTTTGAAAAATGCCTAGCGCTGGTTGCGGCCGATCCCCATGTCGATGCCATCATTGCATGCTTTTGTGTACTCACCGGAAATGACGTAGAGAAAATTGCACACGCATTAGTAGAAACACGTAATGTGCGCGACCTACCTATCGTGGTGGCGCGAACTGGCGCCGCGGCCCTAGCCCCACAAGGTGCCACGCTCTTAAACGCCGCCCAGATTCCAGCATTTCCTACTCCTGAGCGCGCCGTGCGCGCACTTTCGATTCTGCACACAGTCTCACAACCGAAGAGAACAAACGCAGTGCGCCCGCCGCTCTGCGCGCCACTTGCCACTCCCACAGTTGGCGCAAACGAAATTGAATTAAAGAGTGCCTTGGCATCGGCCGGGCTACCGATTCCAGAATCACTCCTTGCGACCACTCTCGATGAAGCCCTCGCCGGTGTGGCACGCGTGGGCGGTCGCGCCGTATTCAAAGCTGTAGTACCCGGATTGCTACACAAGAGCGATGCCGGTGGCGTACTCCTCGATATCGGCGCCGACAGCGCCGAAGACGCCTTTCATCAATTGAAGAAACTAGGTGGAGATGTCCTTGTTGAACGTTTTGTACCCAAGGGCGTCGAAGCGCTGGTGGGTATTACAGGAAGCACGCTAGGTCGCGTCCTCACCGTGGGTGTCGGTGGGGTACTCACCGAGATCATCTCGGATGTGGCACTGGCCTTGCTTCCGGTCTCTGCCGACGACGTGAATGCGATGATCGATCAGACACGACTCGCAAAACTCTTTGCTGGAGCGCGCGGGGCACCCGCTGTCGATCGCGAGGCTTTCGTCAACTTAGTTCTTCGCCTCACTGACGCCACCAGCGCTTGGCCAGCGATGAGCGAATTAGACCTTAACCCCGTTACGGTTCTCTCAGATGGGGCTTGGATCTTGGATGCTGCATACGTAGCGTCCGGCACACAGGTAGAGCACTCACCGGTAGAGCACTCACAGGTAGAGCACTAGGAGAGACGATGGATGTAGGGACACTTGTTGCGCGCTCGATGCGAAAGTACCGCGATCGCATCGCACTGACCGGACCTGAAGGAGACATCACCTTCGGCGAAGTCGGTGGGCGCATCATGCAACTCGCGCGCGCGCTTCGTGCCCTGGGACTCGAAACCGAAGATCGTGTACTCGATCTCCAGAGCAATCAAAACACTTACATCGAAACTGATCTCGGAATCTCTACCGCTGGACTCTGTCGCGTCGCGCTTAACTACCGCCTCCATCCCACGGATTGGATTCGCATTGCCACCGATTGTGGTGCTCGGGTGCTTATTCTCGATGCGAAGTTCTGGGATGACGCTAAGGAAGTACGCGAACTGGTTGATCACGTCATTGTTATCAACGGCGAGCACGAGGGCGCAGTTCCTTATAAGCGCTTTCTCGCTGCGCAGTCCAGTGAGGAACTACGCCTGGCAGTGAATCCAGATACTTTGGTATCGCTTAATTATTCAAGCGGAACCACAGGCAAGCCGAAGGGCGCTATTCGCACCCACCGTAATCGCTTCGCAAGCCTGAACAACATCGTTACAGATCTCTTCGGCCACATACCAAATGAAAATGATGCTTGGCTCCATACCGGCCCTGTCACACATACCAGCGGACTCTTCGTACTCCCCTTCTTTGCTTTTGGTGCTCGCCAGATCGTGCATGCCAAGTTCGACGAAGAGCTCGTAGTTGAAGCGTTCGAAAAAGGCGGTGCTACCGCAACCGCAATGGTGCCTACCATGGTCGCTCGTCTCCTTGCGATGAAAGACATCTCCCCCGAACGCTTGAAGAATTTACAAATGCTTGGCTATGCAGGAGCACCCATGCCCGCCGAGCAAATTCGTCAATGCCACGAGCAACTCACGACGCACATGGTGCAGTACTACGGATTAGTCGAAGCCATTCCCCCAGTCACCGTGCTCTCCGAAGCAGATCACACACTTGGACTCACACGCGAACCAGAAGTCCTGACGAGCGCGGGCAACGCCTGCAAGGGTGTAGAAGTACGCATCGTTGATGAGGACGGCAAAGACGTTCCTCTCGGGGAGATCGGCGAAGTCATTACTCGCGGAGATCACGTCATGCGCGGGTACTGGGGCTCAGCTGGTCAAGATAACACTGTCACTAAAGCGGTGCGTGATGGCTGGCTACATACCGGAGATCTGGGGCGGCTAGATACTCACGATCGCCTCTTCTTAGTCGATCGCAAGGGCGACATGATCATTAGCGGTGGTTACAACATCTACCCGCGTGAAATTGAGGAAGTTATCGCCCAGGTTCAAGGCGTCCATGAAGTGGCCGTCGTGGGAGTAAAGGACCAAGAGTGGGGCCAACGCGTCACCGCTCTTATCACCCTCCTTCCTGGAGCTCACGTGGATCCACAAGTTGTGATGGATCACTGCAAGGCGAGCATGGCTTCCTACAAGAAGCCCAAAGAGGTGCGCATTGTTGAGTCTTTCCCGTTGAATTCCACCGGAAAGATCGCTAAGAAGGTCATCAGGGAAGAACTCGAAGCGGAATCGAAGTAAGGATCATCGTGAAAGAGCAACCGGGTGAGTACCCATACACGCGTGGCATCAGTGCAGAACCACGCGTTTGGACGATGGGGCAATACGGTGGTTTTGGAACTCCTGCTGAAACTAACGCGCGCTTTCGTCAGTTGCTCGACCAAGGTCTGACCGGTTTCAGTGTCGCACTCGATCTTCCCACGCAGCTAGGCCTCGACTCAGACCATCCCCTTGCTGCTGGCGAAGTAGGCAAAGTGGGTGTCGCTATTGATTCACTCCGCGATATTGAAATCCTCATGGATAGCATCCCCCTCGACAAAATCAGCCAGGTGCGCACCACCGCTAACTCGATTGGTTACATCTGGGCAGCGATGTTTATTGCACTCGCTGAACAACGCGAAGTCGACCCGAACGCATTTGGCATCTTCATTCAAAACGATGTGCTCAAGGAGTACATCGCTCGAGGTACTCAAATCTTCCCGGCCGAAGCCGGTCTCAAACTCTCCGTCGACGTCATCGAGCACATAGCCACACACATTCCCAAATGGGTCTCCCTTGCGATGAGCGGTTATCACATCCGGGAATCTGGCTCGAATGCCGTGCAAGAAGTAGCTTTCACCTTCGCAAATGCACGCGCGTATCTTGACGCGGCGGTGGCCCGTGGAGTCAGCGTGGACGCAGTTGCGCCCACCCTCTTCACCTTCCTCACGTCAAATATGGATTTCCTCAGCGAAATATCAAAGTTCCGTGCTGCACGTCGCACCTGGGCAAGGCTCATGCGCGAAAAGTACGGCGCACAGAATCCGCTCTCAGAGCAATTACGCATCTTCGCTTTTACTGCAGGTTCATCGCTCACTGCGCAACAACCAATGAACAACACTGTGCGCACCTCAGTGGAAATGATGGCAGCAGCACTCGCTGGAATTCAGACCATGCACGTTTCTGCCTACGACGAAGCCCTCGGCGTTCCAACCGAAGAGGCGGCCACTCTTGCCCTACGCACCCAGCAGGTGGTGGCCTACGAGTCTGGTGTCACCAATTACGTAGATCCGTTGGCTGGAAGTTATGTCATTGAAGAGATGACCGAGGACCTCGCCAATCAAATGTGGGCAATGCTTGACGATATCGAGAAGCGTGGGGGCGCCTTAGAATGCATCTCCTCTGGCTATTTCCAGAGAGAACTTTCCGATAGCGCCTACCAACTCGCACTCGAAGTGGATCGCGGAGATCGCATTGTGGTCGGCGTCAACAAGTTCCAAGGCGCGAGCCCGAGCCTGGAAGTATTCCGTGTCGATCCGGCCTCGGAAGCAGCGCAGGTCAATTCACTCCACCAACTTAAAGCCAGCCGCGATAATGAACGTGTCGCCAAGGCACTCACCGCGCTCAAGTCGGCTGCGGAGAATGATGAGAACACAGTTCCCGCCTGCATTGAGGCAGTGAAGGCTTATGCGACCGTGGGCGAAATTGTGAATGTACTTCGCGAAGTCTATGGAAAATGGATACCTAACACCGTTTTCTAAATTTACTTTCAGCGCCTCACGAAATCCGCACAACATTTCGCACGTGGGCAAGAGCCCCATCAGCCAACTTATCTTTAAGCGCGAAGAAAGCGTCAGATGACTTATATCCGGGCCAATCGCTCGGCAAAAAGTTCGCCGGCAAACCTGGGTCAAGATAAGGCAGATGGCGCCACGCAGTAAGGATGCGAGTGTAATCAACGAATGCCTCTGCTGGCGAATCCCCACCACCCTTGCTCCACTTAGCAACGAGTGGGTGATGCGCGTCGAAAAAAGCAGTATGCATCTTTGCGATCGATTCCAGATCCCACCAAGAAGCGACTGCCTCCGCCGTGGGACGAAATGCAGTGTGAGTACTGGAGAAGACGTCCATGTGCTTCTCAACAGCGAGCTCTGACGTCAATGCAAGCAATTCATCCTTAAGTTGCGCGGGGGCAATCCATAATCCACCAGTCACTTGCGCAAATCCAAGCCAAATGAGGCGAGAGCGCAGTCGATACCGTAAATCACGATTACTTTCAGGAATTGAGAACGCCGCCAGTACCCATCCTTCGTCAGCATGTACTTCGCGTCGCTCAAGCACTCGAGCATCTCCCACATCGAAGGTAGTGCGTGCAGCATCGCTCAGTGCGTAGCCAGCAGCTCCTCCGCGCTTATCGGCGATCAAGATGCCACGACGCTTAAAACGACTGAGGGCACTTCGTACCGTCGCCTCCTCGATTTCCAATGCCTGCATCATTTCTACGAGCGAGGCAACCGAGAGCCAACCATCGAGCACGCGTGAATACGCACCGTAAATTGTGAAAATGAGGGATTGCGGCCGAGTAGCTCGGGTGAGAAGATCGCTCGCTTCTCCACTAATGACGCTGACCACGCCGTTACACTAGCCGGTAGGTACCCCATTGACGACGGTCTAGCGAAGGAAATCTTGTGCCAGCCAGTATTTCTATCACCCGCACCCTGCAATGGGTTGAGACCGACGCCTCTACACACCAACACTACTCAAGCGGATTTCGCTGGGCCGAAGAAGCCGAACATGCACTCTGGCGACGCTTAGGCTTTGGTATCGAGATCGTGGGCGCGATTCCACGAGTAGCTGTATCCATGGAATACCTGCGTCGTATCTTCTACGGTGAAGAGATTGTGACTCATCTCCGAGTCGAAAAAGTTGGCACTTCATCGTGCACTTTCGCCTTTGAGGCGTACGTCAATGGAGAAATTGCTATGCGCGGACAACATACGTGTGTACATGCACCAAATACTTCCGGCTCAGCCCCATGGCCGGAGAACGTCCGGGCTGCGCTACTTTCGGATTAGGACTTAAGTTTAAATCCAGCCGGGCACTTGGGGGTTGCGCCGGTGACCTTTTTAATGGTTTTGCCCTTCACACATGAAATCGTCTTCACCTTTGTGACCACTTTTGCGATCACTGGTGCGGGTGCCGTCGCTGGTGAGGTAACCGGAGTAGTGACTGGCGCTGGTGCGGGGGCCGTTGCTGTCGGTTCTGCCTTCACCACTGGCGTGGCCTGAGTAAGTTTCACCTTTAAAGTCGGTGACGAGAAGGAAAATCCATAAACTCCAAGCTTGAGCCAACCATTGACTTCGCGCAAGGAAGCCGTAGTGACTCTTGAACTTCCATTTGAGTCCACGACCTCAACGCTTGCCTGAAGAGGCGCATTAGAATCTGAGTAGCCGTAGAGGCACCGTGCGACCTTGGCATCCATCAATAAGTCATATCGACCTGAGAAGACGGTGCCATCTGGATTAAAGTGCAGTCCCGCCACTTTGTAATTCAAGCTTCCGTCTACGAACTGAGGTGGCGAAGCCTCATAGGTCATCGCATTCGTGGTCACAAGCCCCACCAGCGCGGTCGTCGAGGAGGTCCCCAGAACTGCACCAGTAATTGCAGAAACCTGCGAGGAGCATTTAGCCGCTGCCGCCCCCATACCTAATGCATTCGCTGCCGCAGAAACACCCGTCGCTGAAGGAGCTCCCATAGTAGCCATCGCTGCCATAAATTCAGCAGGCGTGGTTGGCGTTGTTGCAAACACCGACTGCGCCACACTTGCTCCTAGCGCTCGAAAGGACCACACAGAATCGAGACGACTTGCCTTATCGCCAAAGAACTTTTCAAATCTTGCAAATGTGCGCATTGCATCCGAATTCGACGCCTCTACCATCATGCCGATATCACCGGGCGGTAAATTTCCTGCCAGGTCACGAAAGCTATCTACAAGTGCTGAATTTGACGCATCAACACTCTGCGAAGTCGTCGAAGCGGGAACATCCACCGGTTGCGCTTCAACCGTGAGTCGGTTTTGCTTGACATCTATCGCAGTGATGGTAACGCTTGGATCCGTCAGCCGCCCATGCAACCACGTGCTCAAATAATTTCCAATGTGCACCGTGAGTTTGACACGGGCATCCTTAGGGAACTTTCCCTCTACTCCACACTGAGTCATCTCTTTCCAGATGCAATTAGGATCTGCCCCGGTTGTGGAAACCGTACTCTTGCCAGTTGGATCTGTGAATTCTTCCGAACGCATGGGAGGAGTATTGGTAGTGCCCAAGGTATATGGAATGACTGAAGCGGAAAAATCTGTGGACTTAACTCCGGCTCCGGGAAATTTCTCTAACGTGACCATCACTTTAACTGCATATAAGTGCTGCTCTCCTGCGCTCTTTAACTGAGGAACTTCAAAGAGGCTCCAGTCAGATCCTTCGGGCGTCCCCAACGCGGCATCTGCTGGAAAGATTGTTGTACCGATAGTTTTTAAAAGTGTTGCACTCCCGCTCTCTATTTGTGGCGTCGAGACAGCAAGTGCCTCTACACAATCTGCCTGGCTGACACTTTTGCAGATGGGAAGAATCGCGGTGGCTGACGCGCTACTCGCACACTTCGGATCATTAAACGAGGAGCAGAGCACATAAGGTGCGCCCATCGTCATCACTGCTATGGGACTTGTAGTAATTCTTGAAATCGAAGTGCCGCCACCGTAATGGTCTGCAAAATTCACGTTGAGGCTCTGTGCGGAGTGTGCAACTTGAGGCGCAACGAGAAGGGCGACTAGGGAGAATATGGCGATTACTCGAATACGCATGTGAACATAATAGTGAAAGGGGCACGATAAGCGCATTGCTTATCGTGCCCCTTTACACAGACTTTTTACTTCTTCTTGTAACCTACTGGGCACTTAGGAGCGGTGCCAGAAACAGTCTTCTTGACACTCCCCTTCACGCAGGTGATCTTCTTGATGACAGCCTTAGCTGGAGCCTTAACAGCAGGAGTACTCGCTGCAGGTGCTGCCGCTGACGCCTTGTACGTTGGCTTGATCTTCACCGAAAGCTTTGGCTTGGAGTAACTAAAGCCAGTGGCATCGATGATGATCGAGTTATTCTTCACAGAGATGTTTGTGGTGGCTGCAGCCGAACCACCAGCTTCGGTCGTGATCGAAACTTCCAGAGCAGTGGCTGCATCAGCAGCAT